>JAEWFG010000252.1 GCA_023388935.1 Pseudomonadota bacterium
CGGAAGAGATCGAGCAGGCGCTCGCCGGCAAGAAGACCGCCAAGCAGGCGCTCGACGCCGCCGTCGAACGCGGCAACACGATGCTGCGGCAGTTCGAAAAGACCGCAGTCAAGTAAGGCGATGAGCGGCAGGCCGCGCCCGGCCTGCCGCTCACCTGACATCATGCAAAAGCAGGCCATTTTCCAATCAAAGCTATTGCCCTACGCGCTGGTTGCGCCTCAGCTCGCGATCGTCCTGATTTTCTTCTACTGGCCAGCCTTGCAGGCGGTCATCCAGTCCTTCCTGCTCCAGGACGCTTTCGGTCTGTCGACGAGCTTCGTCTGGTTCGATAACTACATCGAGCTCTTCAAAGATCCCGCCTATTTCGAGACGATCGTCCGGACCTTCATCTTCTCGTTCGCGATCGCCGCCTTGTCGCTGTCCTTCGCGCTGCTGCTCGCCGTGATGGCGGACAAGCCCCTGCGCGGCTCGATGCTCTACCGCACGCTCTTGATCTGGCCCTATGCGGTGGCGCCGCCGGTCGTCGGCGTGCTCTGGATCTTCATGTTGCATCCCTCGCTCGGCGTGCTCGCGCGCTATCTTCGCAGCCTGGGCGTCGACTGGAATCCGCTGCTCGACGGCAACCAGGCCGCGCTCCTGGTCATCCTTGCCGCCGCCTGGAAGCAGATCTCCTATAATTTCCTGTTCTTCCTCGCCGGCCTGCAAGCCATCCCCAGAAGCGTGTTCGAAGCGGCCGCGATCGACGGCGCACGCCCGATGCGGCGGTTCTGGACCGTGACCTTCCCGCTGCTGTCGCCGACCATCTTCTTTCTGCTGGTCGTCAACATCGTCTACGCCTTCTTCGACACGTTCGGCATCATTGACACCATGACCCGCGGCGGTCCGGGAACGTCGACGGTCACGCTGGTCTACAAGGTCTATTCCGACGGCCTGCTCGGCGGCAATCTCGGCAGCTCCGCGGCGCAGTCGGTGATCCTGATGATCATGGTCATCGTGCTGACGGGAATCCAGTTTCGCTTCGTCGAACGCAAGGTGACCTACTGATGGTCGAGCAAGAGGGCTTTCGACGCTACGTCGCCCACGTCATCCTCTGGATCGGGATCGCGATCGTCGCATTCCCCGTCTACATCGCGATCGTTGCCTCGACCCAGGACAACGCGCTGATCGCGAACGGGCAGATGTCGCTGTTGCCGGGCGGCCATTTCTTCGAGGTCTACTACCAGACCATCTTCGTCGGCACGAGCGGCTCGACCCGCGAGCCCGTCGGCAACATGATGCTGAACTCGCTGGTGATGGCGCTCCTGATAGCGGTCGGTAAGATCGCGATCTCGATCATCTCTGCCTATGCGATCGTGTATTTCCGCTTTCCGTTCCGGATGCCGATCTTCTGGATCATCTTCATCACCCTGATGCTGCCGGTCGAGGTCCGCATCTATCCGACCTACAAGATCGTCGCCGACCTGCACATGCTCGACAGCTATGCGGGCCTCGCGCTGCCCCTGATCGCGTCGGCAACAGCAACGCTGCTGTTCCGCCAGTTCTTCATGACCGTGCCGGACGAGCTCCTGGAAGCCTCCCGCATCGACGGCGCCGGCCCCTTCCGCTTCTTCTGGGACACGCTGCTGCCGCTG
Source organism: Pseudomonadota bacterium (assembly GCA_023388935.1). Lineage (GTDB taxonomy): Bacteria > Pseudomonadota > Alphaproteobacteria > Rhizobiales > Xanthobacteraceae > Bradyrhizobium. The sequence continues at coordinate 1,632 of JAEWFG010000252.1, forward strand.
TCGCGCACCAACATGGCGGCGCTGTTCGTGATCCTGTTCATCCTCGGCTGGAATCAGTATCTCTGGCCGCTCCTGATCACCACGCGCGACGACATGCAGACCATCCAGATCGGCATCCGCAAGATGATCACCACCACCGACGCGCTGACCGAATGGCCGATCGTGATGGCGACTGCCGTGCTCGCGATGCTGCCGCCGGTGTTCGTCGTCGTCGCCATGCAGAAATTGTTCGTGCGCGGCCTGGTCGAGACGGAAAAGTGAGGGGGCGAATGGTGAGTAGCGAATGGCGAATAGCAATTAACGCACCTTGTGCACCGCACGACTTTCCCTATTCGCCACTCCCTATTCGCTATTCGCTATCTCCGCTATTCGCTGGAAAGACTCATGGCTAACGTCACCCTGCGCAACGTCCGCAAGACCTATCCCGGCGGCTTCGAGGCCATCAAGGGCGTCGACGTCGATGTCGCCGACGGCCAGTTCTGCGTGCTGGTCGGCCCGTCCGGCTGCGGCAAGTCGACGCTGCTGCGCATGGTCGCGGGTCTCGAGACGGTTACCGGCGGCGAGATCGATATCGGCGGCCGCGTCGTCAACCAGGTCGAGCCCGCCGACCGCGACATCGCGATGGTGTTCCAGAACTACGCGCTCTATCCGCATATGAGCGTCTACAACAACATGGCCTATGGCCTGCGCAACCGCGGCATGGCGGAAGCCGAGGTCAAGACCCGCGTCGAGGAAGCCGCGCGCGTGCTCGAGCTCGCGCCGATGCTCGATCGGAAGCCGCGCCAGCTCTCGGGCGGCCAGCGCCAGCGCGTCGCGATGGGCCGCGCCATCGTGCGCCAGCCCAAGGTATTTTTGTTCGACGAGCCGCTCTCCAACCTCGATGCAAAACTGCGCATCGCGATGCGGGTCGAGATCCGCAAATTGCAGCGCCGCCTCAACACGACGTCGATCTACGTCACCCACGACCAGCTCGAGGCGATGACGCTCGCCGACATTCTCGTGGTGATGAATGGCGGCGAGGTCGAGCAGGTCGGCAATCCGCTGGCGATCTACGAGAAGCCTGCCACCACCTTCGTCGCCTCCTTCATCGGCGCGCCGCCGATGAACCTGATGTCCACGCGTCCGGACGAGATCAAGTCCCAGCTCGGCGGCGGTGCGGCTGACGCCGGCATCCTCGGCATTCGCCCGGAGGACTTCGTCATCACCGACCAGACCCCGGCCGGTGGTGTCGCATTGCCGCTCTCCGTGGAAGCGATCGAGCGCGTCGGCGCCGAAACCTTCGTCTATGGCTCACGGCAGCACGACGAGCAGCGCGTCGCCGCCACGCCCGGCGAGCTGCCGCCCGGTGAGGTCATCGTCCGCATTCCCGGAACCGAGGCACCCGCCGTCGGTCAGAGGATCCGTGTCGCCGCGGTGCGCCAGAAGCTGCATCTTTTCAGCGGCGACGGGCGGAAGCGGATCGAGGCCTGACCGGTTCCACTGGGCCGATCGACCAAAAACGCGAAAACAACCCCATGCAAAGTAGCCGGTGGGCGCTTCCGCCGGCACGCGCCCCGGAATGACCCGTCCACAGGCCCCCGGCCAGGCGCTTGAACCCACACGGGGATATGACCATATTGCTGACCAAGGGGTGCCGGATCAGGGCCCTGAAATGCCAAAGTCGCTTTCCGCGAGGACTTTGTAAACTATGTCTCGTGTTCCCACGCTTTCCAGCCCGTTCCTTCTGGGCTTCGACGAGATTGAGCGCGTGCTCGATCGCGTCGTCAAAGGCGCCGACGGCTACCCGCCCTACAATATCGAGAGGTGCGAACGGTCGGACGGCCAGCCCGAACGACTGCGCATCACGCTGGCGGTCGCCGGCTTCACCCGCGACCAACTCGATGTAACCATTGAGGAAAACCAGCTCGTGATCCGCGGGCGGCAGCAGGACGACAAGACCCGGCAATACATCCATCGCGGCATCGCCGCGCGCCACTTCCAGCGCACCTTCGTGCTGGCAGAGGGGATGCTGGTGCTGGGTGCGGATCTGAAAAACGGGTTGTTGTCGATCGATCTTGCCCGGCCGGAACCGGAGAGGATCGTTAAGACAATCGCTATTAATGAGCACGAATAATGGAACGAGTAGCGGACTCGACCGCTTAGTTTCGAGAGAGGAGTCGAGACCATGAGTGAAGGTCACGTTGCGTTCGAATACGAAGCCAAGAACGTTTCGCCGGAGACGCTGGCAACCCTTGGCGAAGGCCATATCGCCTATGTGAAGCAGATCCGCTCCGAGGATGTGCCGGGCCTGTTTCCCGAAGCACCGACGATCGCGCCGGGCCTCAAGCTCTTCGCGCTCCACGCCGCCGACGGCACGCCGATCATGCTGACCGACAGCCGCGAAGCCGCGATCGCAAACGCCTGGAGCAACGAGCTGCAAGCCGTCAGCGTTCACTGAGCACACGCGCTTCGCATCAATAGAATTTTTGCGGGCATGCCTTCACACGAAGGCGTGCCCGCTTTGCTTTGACGACCGAATTCGGATACTTTAAATTCTGGTTGATCCGACCAGAAGGAACAATATGCCGGCAACGCGTTCCTCTTCGAGGAAGGACTCCCAATCCGGGCGATGGAGCCTTCAGGATGCGAAGACTCACCTGAGCCAGATTGTCAGAGAGGCCCAACGCATCGGACCGCAGCGCGTTACGCTGCACGGGAAAGATGCTGCGGTTATCATCGCAGCGGAGGAATTCGATCGTCTCCAGCGGCCAGTGAGCGGCCGCGACATCGTTACGGTCCTCGCGAAAGCCCCGTTGTCAGACGTGGAATTTGGGCGCGTGACGATCAAATCCAAGGTTCGGGATGTCGAGCTTTGAGGGGCTGGCTGCTCGATACCAACGTCGTCTCAGAACTGCGTAGGCCCAAGCCCAATCGTGACGTTACAAGTTTTGTTGCCGGCCAAAGCGGTGACAACCTCTACGTTACGGATATCACGTTCGCCGAGATCATCTATGGCATCGAACAGTTGTCCGACGCGACCCGGCGCACCGATCGTCGATTGTGGTTGGACCACGCATTGCGACCATTGTTTGCGGGTCGGGTCCTGACCATCACCGAAGACGTGATCGTGCGGTGGAAAACTATGATCGTCGAGGGCCGCAAACGCCGCCATACTTTCGGGCAACCGGATTTGTTTATTGCAGCTATCGCAGCCCTGCAGGATCTGGTCGTTGTTACACGCGATACCGGCGAGTTCGTCGAAGCCGGCGTGCCGGTGTTCGATCCCTGGACGTACAAGTTCTACAGTCACGGTGACGAGACGGTGATCCGGCCACCAGTGACGCTGGAAGCAATCTCTAACCTATAGTGCAACGGTTGGCCTACGCCGCGGTCGCGGGCGGCAGCGCGAGCACGGAATAGATCGCCTGCGCATCGCGCGAGGCGCGGAGCTTCTTGGCGATGTCCTGGTCGCGCAGCAGGCGGGCGATGCGCGCCAGCGCCTTGAGGTGATCGGCGCCGGCGCCTTCCGGGGCCAGCAGCAGGAAGACGAGATCGACCGGCTGGCCGTCCATCGCCTCGAAATCGATGGGACGATCGAGGCGTGCGAACAGCCCAAAAATCTTTTCCAGCTTCGGCAGCTTGCCGTGGGGAATGGCGACGCCATAGCCGACCGCGGTAGTGCCGAGCTTCTCACGCTGCAGCAGAACCTCGAAGACCGCGCGCTCGTTCTGGCCGGTCAGCTCGGCGGCCTTGGCCGCGAGTTCCTGAAGCGCCTGCTTCTTGCTGTTGACCTTCAATGCCGGGAGAATCGCCTCGGGCGCGACCAGATCGGTAATCGGCATGGAGGTTTTCCGAGGTGAATTAATTTCGTCAGGTTCCGAATTGGCCAGCTTGGTCACAACCGCGCCGGGCCGGCGTCGAGAAGGTGAAGCAGGAAGGAGACTTAGCCCCCGGTCCTGATGTGGGGCGCTTCTACTCCAACGCAATCCCGGTGCCAACTCCTGCGTGCGGCTTTGCCCTGGTGATTGTTAAGGGCTGCGGATGGTACGGGGCACGGTCTCGACCCTAACCGCTCGCATTGCCGTCCACCCTCCCTCCCGGCGGGTCGATCCAGCCCACATTGCCGTCGGCCCGGCGGTAGATGATGTTCACCCGGCCGCTGGAACCATGCTGGAATACCAGGCAGGGCGCCCCGCTGAGGTCGAGTTCCATGACGGCCTCGCTGACGGACAGCTGCCTCAGCGAGGCGGTGGCCTCTGCGATGATGACGGGGCTGTAGCCGGTGACCTCGTCCTCGCCCTCCGGCGCCTCGAGCACGTAGCTCGTCGCGTCGAGCGCCGCGAGGGCCGCCGTCGCGACGTGTGTCTTGCGGGCGGAGCGGTCCTTGAGCCGGCTCTTGTAGCGCTTGAGCCGCTTCTCGATCATCAGCAGCGCCTGGTCGGCGCTGGCATAGGCATCCGGCGCGTTCGAATCGGCCTCGAGCGTAATTCCCGAATCCAGATGCAGCGAACAGTCGGTGCGGAAGCCGAAGCCATCCTTGCTCAGCGTGATGTGTCCGGAGTAGTTGCCGTCGAAGTATTTGCGCAAAACCTCGTCGGTACGATCGGTAACGCGGCCGCGCAGGGCCTCTCCGACGCTGATGCTCTTTCCCGAAATCCGGAGAGTCATGTGAACCTCGCTTGGTTGGTGCCCAGGGCGCAATGACGCGTCATCGCACCCGGGATTGTTCCCTGCGCATGATCCGTTCGGAAAACCGCCGCACCCTTTTACGGATCATGCGCCAGCTTGGATCGGTCTCAATGGGAGATGGAGAGTAGCGCGATTTGGCGCTAGCGCAATCAGGCCGGCTCGGTGTTGCGGGAGCGATCGGACAGTGCGGTGGAGAGGACGTTACCAAGAGCGCTCTGCTTGTCACGACGGCGTTGCACCGAAGAGGGAATGCGCATGGCTTCGCGGTACTTCGCGACCGTGCGGCGGGCAATATCAATGCCCGAGGCGCGCAACCGTTCCACGATGGTATCATCCGACAGGATCGCCGAAGGCTCTTCCGAATCGATCAGCTGCTTGATGTGGTGACGAACGGCTTCGGCGGAATGTGCCTCGCCGCCGTCGGCCGACGCGATCGAGGCCGTGAAGAAATATTTCAGTTCGAATGTGCCGCGATTTGTCGCCATGTATTTGTTGGCGGTGACGCGCGACACCGTGGATTCGTGCATCTGGATGGCGTCGGCAACGGCCTTCAGATTCAGCGGCCGCAGATGCGCCACGCCATGCGTGAAGAAGCCGTCCTGTTGGCGCACGATCTCGGTTGCAACTTTCAGGATGGTGCGGGCGCGCTGGTCGAGCGCGCGCACGAGCCAGGTCGCATTTTGCAGCGCATCGGTAAAATAGGACTTGTCGCCGTCCTTGCCGATCTTCTTCGACAGCTCGGAATAGTAGGTCTGGTTGACCAGCACGCGCGGCAAGGTGTCGCTGTTGAGCTCGACATGCCAGCCGCCATCGGGACCCGGGCGGACATAGACATCCGGCACCATGGTCTGCAGACGTGCCGAGCCGAATTTCATGCCGGGCTTGGGATTGAGCCGGCGGATCTCGCCGATCATGTCGGCGATGTCCTCGTCGTCGACGCCGCAGAGCTTGCGCAAGGCCCCGATATCGCGCCTGGCGAGGAGATCGAGGTGCTCGACCAGCGCCCGCATCGCCGGATCGTAGCGGTCGAGTTCGCGGAGCTGGATCGCCAGGCATTCGCTCAAACTGCGCGCGCAGACGCCCGGCGGATCGAATTTTTGCAGTACGGCAAGCACGTCCTCGACGTCTTGCTGCGACGCGCCAAGACGCTCGGCGGCCTGGCCGAGATCGGGCGGCAGATAGCCGGCCTCGTCGACGAGGTCGATCAGGTACTTGCCGATCATGCGTTGCGCGGGCCCGCTGAAAGCGACCGAAAGCTGCTCGGCGAGATGGTCGGCGAGCGTGATCTCCGCGGCGACAAAGGCCTCGAGATTGTAGTCCTCATCCCCGGAGGCACCGCCGCCCCATTCGGTATAGGTGGTCGGCGCCGCGTCCTGGGCGTTCCGCGCAGCCGCCTCGGCCGGCTCTTCGGAGAAGACGTTGTCGAGACCCGTGTCCAGGCTCTGCTCGATCTCGGCGCGGGTGCCGAGATCCTTGCTCATCCATTCTTCCTGGCCCGGCTCGAAGGCTTCGGCGCTGCCGCCAAAGCCGTCATCGCCGTGACCGCCGGAATCATCGCCATCGCTGAACTGGCCGGCCTCGGCTGGAACTTCATCGCCGGGGGCCTCGTCATTGGCCCGCTCCAGCAGAGGATTACGCTCGAGTTCCTCTTCCACGAAAGTCGTGAGATCGAGATTGGACAATTGCAGTAACTTGATCGCCTGCATCAGCTGCGGCGTCATGACCAGCGACTGCGATTGCCGGAACTCTAATCTCTGCGTCAGCGCCATGAAGTCAGAACCGATCCCAAAATTGGTCCGATTCTTGCTTATCTCAGTCCAAGTCCGATGTATACGTCTTGACGAACTGGAAAAACGGGCTAGAGGCGGAATTCCTCGCCCAGGTAAAGCCGGCGAACGTCCGGATCGGCGACGATCTCGTCCGGGCTCCCCTCGGTCAGGATTTCACCGGCGTAGACGATATAGGCGCGATCGGTGAGGCCGAGCGTCTCGCGGACATTGTGGTCGGTGATGAGCACGCCGATGCCGCGGTTGGTGAGATGGCGGACGAGATCCTGAATGTCGCCGACCGCGATCGGATCGATGCCGGCGAAGGGCTCGTCGAGCAGCATGTAGTTCGGACGCGTCGCCAGCGCGCGGGCGATCTCGACGCGGCGCCGCTCACCGCCGGACAGCGCAATCGACGGCGATTTCCTCAAGCGCGTGATGTTGAATTCGTCGAGCAGCGAGTCGAGCTGGTGCTCGCGCTTCTTGCGCGACGGCTCGACCACTTCGAGCACGGCACGGATATTCTGCTCGACGGTGAGGCCGCGGAAGATCGAGGCTTCCTGCGGCAGATAGCCGATGCCGAGCCGCGCACGCTGATACATCGGCAACTGCGTGACGTCGTGGCCGTCGAGCTCGATCGCGCCGCGATCGGCCTTGATCAGACCCGTGATCATGTAGAACACGGTGGTCTTGCCGGCACCGTTCGGACCAAGCAGGCCGACGGCTTCGCCGCGGCGCACATAGATGCTGACGCCGCGCACCACCTGGCGGCTGCCAAAGCTCTTTTCCACGCTATGCACAGCCAGGAAGCCAGGCCGCTTCAGGAGCTGAGGCCCGCCGGAGCCGTTCGGTCTGCTGGCGGCGCTCCTGACGGGATGAACCGCCTGCGGACGCGGCGGCTCGGCCTGGAATTCGGTTTGGAACTCGGCCTGGAACTGATCGGGCGCACGCATTGGCCGGTCACGGGGGATGGGCGGCGCGTCCCGTACCGGGCTGGCCACCAGCCCCCCGACGCTATCGCCGAGCGCGGTGATATCCCGACGCGCAAATCCTGGCCGGCCGCGTTTGGCGGGGCGCCGACGGAACATGCTGAATAGATCGACCATCCCCGCCTTCTAGCCTTTCACGATGATCCGCACGGTGGTCCCGCGATCTGCCGCACCGGCTTCATGATCCTCCGACGCAGCATGAGTGAAGGGATATCTGAAACACACCGACAAGCGGCGGACACGCTTCGAAAGCCCTTCGCGCTAGATACAGTCTTGCCGGGCAAGCTTCAACCTCGGATCGGGAGCATCCGCCCCAAGCCTTTGAATACACTTCTGGAATTTACTTTGATTTGCCTGCCCCGGGCAATTGCAGAGGCGGAGCCGCGCCGGGCTTGGCCGGACCGCCCGGGCCGCAATCATTGCCGCCCTGTGGCAGCAGCGCCTGCACCCGGCCGCTATCGGACTCCACGCGCGAGACGCCGGTCGTCATATCGACCATCAGCCGGTCGCCGCGCAGCACGTTCTTGCACTGCGTCAAGACCACGCCGCCGAGCATGGTGATGAGGTTGGTCTTGGTGTCGAACACGGCGGTCTCGCCGGTCACCACCTGATCCTTCTGGGTCACCACGACATTGCCGCGCGCTTCCAGCCGCTTGATCGAGGAGCTGCCGCCCGGGCCCGGCGTCGCCGACTGCATCGGTGCGGACTTGGTGCCCTTGGCAGAAGCAGGCTGCGGCGTGGCGGGCTTGTCGCCACCGGATTCGTAGAACACCACCAGCGTCTTCGAGGTCATGGTGGTGTCGCCCTGCACGACCTTCACATTGCCGGCGAAGGTCGCCTCCTTCTTCTTGTCGCGCATCTCGAGCGAGGCGGCTTCGATCTGGATCGGCTGATCGCGGTTTTGCGAGAAGCCCTGCATCGCGTTGGGGACGCCTTGCATCGTGCTCTGCGCGACTGCCGCGCCCGTTGCGACCAGCGCGACGCCGACGACAAGCGCGGCCGCACTGAGGATGGCGCTACGCTTGTCTCCGTTGCGCGGAAAAAAACTGGACATGAAAATCATCTTGAATTGGCAGACTTGTTCTGGGATGCGCGCGGCTTCACCGGCGGCGCGGGCTCGGCCGGCTCAGGCTGAGCGGCAGCAGGGTCGTCCAGCTTGTCCAGGTGCATCACCACATTGCCCTCGAAGCGGATGACGTCGCCGCCTTCCGTGATTCGCAGCCGATCGGCGGTCAGCGTCCCGTTGGTCAGCTTGACGTCGACATGGTCATCCGACGAGACCGTGCCCTTGCCCATGTCGACGAAGGCGGAGTTCAGCCGCGCCTCATAGCCGGTCGAGGTGCGCAGGAAGATGTCCTTGTGCAGGTCGAGCTGCTGCTGCTTGTTGTCGAACCGGCCGGTGCGGGCATCGAGGAACAGGGTGGATTGATCCTCCATCAGCACCTTGGCGCGCAGGTCGGCGAGATCGACATGGTCAGGGTCGGTGATGTCCTGCGTTGCCGCCTTGGCCCAGAGCTCATAGGGCCGCTGGTCCGGCGTGTAGCCGGCCAGATGCGGCGATTCCATGGTGATCTTGGTGCCGGATACCACCATGCTTCCGCTATCGATCGGCAGCTTCGGCATCAGCATGCGGAACGGATTGAAGATCGACACGCCGACGATGGCGGCCAGAGACAGCAGCACCGCGCCCGGCACGGCGATGCGCAGAATCCGCACCAGACGGCTGTGACGTGCCGCGATGGCGAACTTCGCCGCAAGCGCGGCGTCGTAGGTTGGATTCTGGGCCGAATTCACCTGAGCTCCCGAGGTGTCGCTCGCCATGTCCGGTTTGAAGGGCGCACATAATACCCAGCACCGCCTGAATATGCAGCCCGGGACAGGCCGTTACGAAAGTGTCCGAAACGGGGCGGCGGCCCCAACCTAGCCGCCGTTCCAGGCCTCACGAATGCGCGAAAATGTCCTCTTCCGACCAACCCTGGAGGTCGAGCAGGGCGCGCGTCGGCAGGAAGTCGAAACAGGCCTTCGCCAGCGCGGTGCGGCCTTCCCGGACCAGCATGGCGTCGAGCCGCTCCCTAAGGGCATGCAGATGCAGCACGTCGGAGGCAGCGTAGGCGAGCTGCGGCTCGCTGAGGCTGTCGGAACCCCAATCGCTCGACTGCTGCTGCTTGGAGAGGTCGACATTGAGCACCTCGCGCACGAGGTCCTTGAGGCCGTGGCGGTCGGTATAGGTGCGCGTCAGGCGCGAGGCGATCTTGGTGCAGTAGATCGGCCCGGTCATCACGCCGAAGCTCCGGTACAGCACAGCGATGTCGAACCGCGCAAAGTGAAAGATCTTGGTGATCGCGGGATTGGCCAGCAGCGCCTTCAGGTTCGGCGCATCGGTGTGGCCCTTCGGGATCTGCACCACATCGGCGCTGCCGTCGCCGGGCGAGAGCTGCACCACGCAGAGCCGGTCGCGATGCGGGTTCAGCCCCATGGTCTCGGTGTCGATCGCCACCGCTCCGGTGTAGCGGGACAGGTCGGGCAGGTCGCCGCGATGCAGGCGTACGGTCATGGCGTTTCAAAATCCCAGTCGAATCGGTCTGTCGGCACAATAGGCTAGTTCGAATTGCCCGCGATGTAGCCACTGCGGGCGGGCCGCGCAAGCGCGGTCATGTCCTTACAGGTTCCGTCAGATCGCCGCCAGCATGATGCAGATCATCGCCGCCACGGTGATGCGGCTGGCGCCGTCGCGAAAGCTGTAGATGATGGGATCGTCCGGCATCTCGCGGCGATGCGCCATCATCAGGGCGCGGCCGAACCAGTACAGCAGCAGCGGGTTCAACAGCCACAGCATCCAGGGGCGGCTGTAGAGCGGCGTCACCGCCGACGAGGACACGTAGAGCGAGAACACGGTCACCGCGTTCATGGCACTCGCGGCCGCCATCGCGGCGATGATTTGCAGGTCGGTGATCCTGTAGTCGCGGTTGGAGGGATCGGCGAGGCCCGCACTCTCGCGCATGCTGAGCTCGCTGAAGCGCTTGATCAGCGCCAGCGAGGTGAACACGAACAGCGAGAAGATCAAAAGCCATTCCGACAGCACCACGCCGACACCGACGGCGCCCGCGATGATGCGCAACGTGTAGAGGCCGGCGAGCGTCACCACGTCGACCAGCATCTTGCGCTTGAGCGCGAGCGAATAGGCGATCGTCGCGGCGAGATAGGCGCCGAGCACGCCGAGGAACAGCGGCGAGATGCAGAGGCTGGCGGCAACCGCGAACAGCCATAGCGCAGGGATCGCGCGCAGCGCCGAGGAGATCGGCAAGTCACCTGCCGCGAGCGCGCGATGGCGCTTGGTCGGATGCCGCCGGTCCGCGGCGAGATCGAGCAGATCGTTCATCAGATAGGCGCCCGACGCGCAGGCCGAGAACGCCAGGAACGCCAGCAATGCGTGGCCGAGCGTCGCAAAATTCATCTGATGCGCGGTGATCGCCGGCACGAACACCAGCGTGTTCTTGGCGTATTGATAGACACGCAGCGCATTCGCCCAGGTCTTCAGCCTCGAAGTCTTCAGACTCGAAGGCTTCAGGCTCGAAGTCTTCAGGCTGGCGCTACTGCTGCGGCGTTCGCCAATGCGCTCGATGGAGGCGCGATCGAACGGCAGGGCGTCGCCCGCGACGAGATCAGCCGGCGCAACGACGCCATCGAAGCCGAGATGCGCGGCGATCGCAGCGGCATGGTCGGCAAAGCGGCCCGCGACGAGATAGATCTTCGCGCCCCGCGCCCGCGCCGCCAACGCCTGGTTCAGTACGTCGGAATCGTAGGGCAGATGCGCGTAGTCGACCTCGGCCTGCGCCAGCACGTCGCCGAGCGACGCAAAGCCCCGTGCGCGCAGGCTGGCAAAACAGCGGCCGACATCGGCGAAAAGCGCCTCGTAAGCCAATTCCGAACGCAGCAGCGCGCCTTCGAGATCGATGACGAGCGTCCGGGCCGGCGCCGCAATTGCCGACGGCTCGGGCACGCCGGAATCGTACTGCCAGGCAGGCTGCTCCATCCGAAAACGCTCTACTGCCCCCAACACAACCGGCCCCTTGGCCGGGGAGCAGGGAAATGGACGGTCAAACCGTAAGGGTCATTCGCTAAGGGCGGCTTAATTCGACCGGAGAAGCCGCGGGGTGCCCAAGTCCAATTGGTGCGCCGGGCTGTTGCATGGATCCCACAACCCGGCCCGAGCTTCATATTGCAGCGGGCTCGCGCCATGCGCACCGTGGAAATCGTCCCGCCCAACCCTATCTGTCGTCAGCTTCTCGCCCCGTTTCTCCGCTCGCCATGAACCAGGTGCCATGACCGAACAGACGCTCGCAGCGCCCATCGACGATCAACAGGAGCGCAAACGCGGCTTCTCGCGCTACCAGTCGCTCCTGATCGCGCTGCTCGCGTTCACGCAGTTCACCATCATCCTCGACTTCATCATCATGTCGCCGCTCGGCGCGATCCTGATGCCCGCGCTCAACATCACGGCCGGGCAATTCGGCGTCGCGGTTTCGGCCTACGCGTTCAGTGCGGGAATTTCGGGCATCCTGGCCGCCGGCTTCGCCGATCGCTTCGATCGCAAGCGCCTGCTGCTGTTCTTCTATGTCGGCTTTACGCTCGGAACCATGCTCTGCGCCGCCGCGCAGAATTACCATGTGCTGCTGCTCGGCAGGATCGTGACCGGATTGTTCGGCGGCGTGATCGGCTCGGTCGTGCTTGCGATCGTCACCGACCTGTTCCCGCTGCATCATCGCGGCCGCGTGATGGGATTCATCCAGACCGCGTTCGCCGCGAGCCAGGTGCTCGGCATCCCGGCCGGGCTGTTTCTCGCCAATCACTGGAGCTGGCACGTCTGCTTCGTTGCGATCGTCGGTGTGTCGATCGTGGCGATCGCCGTGATCGCTTTCGCGATGGAGCCGGTCGATGCGCATCTGAAACTGAAGCAGGATAGGAACCCGTTCCGCCACCTGATCGCGACGATCGGACAGCCGCGCTATACGCTGGCCTTCGCCGTCACGACGCTGCTGGCGACCGGCGGGTACATGCTGATGCCGTTCTCCAGCGCCTTCACCGTGCACAATCTCGGCATCGACATCCAGCATTTGCCGACGATCTATCTCGTCTCCGGCCTGTTCAGCATCGTCACGGGGCCGCTGGTCGGCCGGGCGAGCGATGCGTTCGGCAAATATCCGACCTTCGTCTTCGGCAGCGTGGTGTCGGTGATCATGGTGCTGATCTACACCCATCTCGGCCACGTGTCGCTGGCGACCGCGATCCTCGTCAACGTGCTGATGTTCGTCGGCATCTTCTCCCGCATGATCCCCTCGCAGGCCCTGATGTCGGCGATCCCCGATGCCAACCAGCGTGGCTCGTTCAGCGCGGTCAGCGCGTCACTTCAGCAACTCTCCGGAGGGCTCGGCTCGGTGCTCGCCGGCGCGATCATCGCGCAAGCGCCCGACGGGTCGCTGATCCATTTCGACCGGCTCGGCTACATCGTCGTCGCGTCGGCAATCGTCTCGCTGGTCGCGATGTACTTTGTGCAGAAAGCGGTCGCGAATCGGGCTGGAAGGCGGGTGGTCTGAGGGCGAGCGTGCTGGTTCAGTCCGCTAACGGACCTTCCGATGGCGACGCATGGATCGCCGCCCTGCTATTCCCACTTATCGGAAGCGGCCCCATTTTGCGTCCAAATTTCGCAAAATGGTGCCCAGGAAAGGACTCGAACCTTCACGGCCGTTAAGCCACTGGCACCTGAAGCCAGCGCGTCTACCAATTCCACCACCTGGGCATGCCGTTTGGGGCACGGAGGCGGTTACTACGGTTC
>JAEWFG010000260.1 GCA_023388935.1 Pseudomonadota bacterium
GCCACCTATTTCGCCTTCCGCGACGACGTGCTGACCCGACTGATCGCCCGCCAGGCCGAGATGCAGTACGCCTATGAGGACCGCATCGCCGAGCTGCGCGCCAAGGTCGACCGCTCCACCAGCCGCCAGCTGCTCGACCAGGAACAGTTCGACCAGAAGCTCGACCAGATCCTGAAGCGCCAGTCGGCGCTGGAGTCCCGGGCTACGGCGCTTGGCGCCATGCCCGACGTGACCGGATCGATTCCCCGCTCGATCCCGCAACGTGGAGACGCCGGCCAGAGCACGACACAGGGGACGCCGAAGCCGTCGCCGATCAGCGACACCGTGATCTTCGTGGCGCCGCCGGATCGCGAAGCGCGGCTTGAGTCGCGCGCACCGACCGTTGTCGCCGCGCCGGTCACTCAATTCGCCGGGAATCAGGGGTTCGACAATGTCCTGGTCCGGCTCACGACCTCGCTTGATCAGGTCGAGCGTCGCCAGATCGCGGCGCTCAGCGCCGTCGAGGAAGGCATGGATTCGCGGATGCGCCGGATGCGCGGCGTCGTCAGTGACCTCGGCCTGAACCTCGCCAATCTCCAGGCTGCCGTGCCACGCGCTGCGATAGGCGGGCCGTTCGTGCCGGTGAAGCTCACCGCCAATGCCGGGCCGTTCGAGAAGCAGCTCAACCGCATCAACGTCACCCGCGCCGAGATGGACCGCCTCAATCGCACGCTGGCGCTCGTACCCTATCGCAAGCCTGTGGTCGGCGAGGTCGAATTCACTTCCGGCTTCGGCGTGCGCAGCGATCCCTTCCTCGGCCGGCCCGCGATGCATACCGGCCTCGATTTCCGCGCCGCGACTGGCGATCCCGCACGCGTCACTGCCAATGGCAAGGTGGTCTCGGCCGGCTGGTCCGGCGGTTACGGCCGCATGGTCGAAGTCGATCACGGCAACGGGCTGTCGACCCGCTACGGCCATCTCTCCGAGATCAACGTCAGGGTTGGCGAGATCGTGAAGATCGGCCAGGTCATCGGCCTCGTCGGCTCGACCGGCCGCTCCACCGGTCCGCATCTGCACTACGAAACCCGCATCGACGGCGAAGCGGTCGATCCGCAGAAGTTCTTGCGCGCCGGCGTGCGCCTCAGCGCGGGCTAAGCCTGCGCCGCATTTCCTTCAGCGGGCTGAGCGTAGCCGGCGGCATGGCGCTACGTGCCAAGACGAAACGCGACAACGCCGGCACGCCATGACTACTGGCTGCGCTCGTGGCCAACCTCGCCGGTTATGACATCACCGAACAGCTCCCAGGCCTGCCCGTTGAAGCGCATCAACTGCATCTGCTCGATCGGGAAATAATCGTCGGGTGAGGTGTTGACCATGATGCCGGGCAGCATCAGTTCGGTGTGGAAATTCCTGAGGTTCGCGGCCTGCTTCATGACGTTTTCACGCGTGAGGTTATCGCCGCACTGCTTTAGTACCTGCGTCATCGCCTCGGCCTGCACATAGCCGTAGATGTTGTTGGAATTGGCCTTGTCGCCATCCGGATAATATTTGTCCATGAATTCACGCCACTTGATCACCGCCGGATCCTTGTCCCAGGTCGGATCGGTCGGGTCCTTCAGATAGACGGTCGAGATGATGTCCTTGGAATATTCGAGCCCGGCGGGCTTGAGCACCGAGGCAACCGACGTCGCGGTGTTGGCCAGGAAGAATTTTGGCTTCCAGCCGAGCTCGCCGACCTTTCGGATCGCCTGTGCCGATCCTTTCGGCGCGGCCCAGGAGAAGAAGATGTCGGCGCCGGAATCATGCAGGGCCACGATCTGCGAGTCGATCGAGGGATCGCTGACCTCGTAGGACTTGTCGGCGATGATCATGTTGGCCTTGTCGCCGAGGCCGTCCTTCAGACCCTTGAACTGGTCCTTGCCGGCGTCGTCGTTCTGCCAGAACACGGCGATCTTGCCGTTCGGGAAATGATCGCGGATGTATTTTGCGTAGATCCGCCCCTCGCTTTGGTAGTTGGGCTGGAATCCCATGGTCCACGGGAAATTTCTGGGGTCGCCGAACTTGGTGCCGCCGGAAGCGACGAAGAGCTGCGGCACCTTCTTGGCGTTCATGTATTTCATGATCGCGGAGTTCGAGGGCGTGCCGAGCGCCTGGAAGATCAAGAGGACTTCATCGCTCTCGACGAGCTTGCGCGCCTGCTCAATCGCCTTCGGCGGCGAGTAGGCGTCGTCATAGCTGATGAAGTTGATCTTGCGGCCGTTGATCCCGCCCTGGTCGTTGATCATCTTGAAATAGGCGGCCTCGGTCTTGCCGATCACGCCATAGGATGACGCCGGCCCGCTATAGGGCATGATGTTGCCGATCTTGATTTCGGTGTCGGTGGCGCCGGGGTCGTATTTCTTCTGCGCCGAGGCCGGCGTCGTGACAAGCACTCCGGCGACAAGAATGGCGAAAGCAGCAAGGCTTATCCGACGACCCGGCATCGTTCTGTCCCCTATGTTTTGCAGTCTTATTTTGAGGAGAGTGTCGCAAGGTCGCTTGCCGCTGGCAAGCATCTCTATGTTCCGCGGGGAGAAACGAGGCCGGAACCTACGCGGCGCAGCAAACTGGAAGCGCGCCCGTCGATCGCGAGCAACGCGCAGGCAATGAGGATTGCGCCCGCGATCTCGCGCATGGAGATCGGCTCGCCCAGCACCACCCATCCCAGAAGAATCGCGGTGACGGGGATGAGCAGCGTCACCAGCATGACATTGGTCGCGCCCGAGCGCCGCAGGATCTGAAAGAAGACGATGTAGGCGAGCGCCGTCGACAGACCGGCAAGGCCAAGCACCGCGAGCCAGGTTGTGAGGCCCGGCATCGGCAAGCGCCATGGCTGCTCGAGCGCACCGGCGACAATCGCCATCATCATCGTGGATGCCATCAGTTGAAACGTCGCTGTGCCCAGCGGCGGCGAATCTTTCAGCAATCGCCGCGCCGCCAGCGCTGCAAAGCCATAGCTGAGGGCGCCGCCGAGGCAGAGCAGAATGCCGAGCCCCTGCCCTGTCCGTGTCTCGATGCCCCATCCGCGCAGAACAATCACGCCGAGAAGCCCGAGCGCCACGCCGGCCACGCGGCGCATCTGCAAGGCCTCTTCACCCGCCGCCGCCATCACAATCACCGCGAACAGCGGTGTCGTTGCATTGAGGATCGATGCCAGCCCGCTGGGGATGAAGGTCTGGCCGACCACGATCAGCGAGAATGGAATGACGTTGTTCAGCAGACCGATGACGAAGAATGCCCGCCAGCCGGTGGCACCTCTGGGAAAGCTGATCCCCTGCATGCGCAGGAGCGGCAGGAGGATAGCAGCGCCAAGCGCGACGCGCAGGAACACCAGCGTCAGCGGCGGCAATTCCCGCAAGCCCGCGCCGTTGAAGAAGAACGACCCGCCCCAGAGAACCGAGAGCAAAGCGAGCAGCGACCAGTCTCGCGCGTCGATCCGGTTGTCGTTCGGGGGCATGGCGTCTCACCTCGGCGGCCGAGCCTGCTCGCCTACTTCGGTGCGACAGCCGCTGCCACCCGATTTCCGACGAGGTTTGGAATTCCCGTGTTGAGAAGCGATAGGGCGTGACCGCCTAGGACTGCTTCTTCGGCCGCGACACCAACTCGATCATCTTGCCTTCGTCGTCGTCGGGCATTGCGGCCTTTGCCTTGCCATAGGCTTCGACCGCCGCGCGCGATACCAACGGCTTGTCCGCAAGCAGGCTCTCCGCGAGCTTGACGGCATAGGCGGCATCCTTGTGCCGCAGCGCCGACGTGAAGGTCGCGCCGCTGAAGTCGCGGGCGACCATGCGCTTGGAGTGACGCTGCACCTGGGGGCTTGCTGCGACGCCGGCCTGGATCGACTCCAGCACCAGTTTCATGTCGAGCCCGGCTTGCTCAGCGATCGCCAATCCCTCGGCGAGGCCGGCGATCTGGATCGCGCCCATCAGATTGTTGATGAGCTTGTAGACCGTGCCGGAGCCGACAGCGCCGAAATGGCGGATGGTCGAGCCGATCGGTTCGAGATAGGGCCGCGCGCGTTCGAGATCGGCCGCATCGGCGCCGGCCAGCAGCGTCAGCTTTCCGCTCGCTGCCGCGTCCGGCAATCCCGTGACGGGGCAGTCGATGTAGATGAGCCCACGCGCATTGAGCTCGCGGCCCATCTCGCGGGCGTGGTCATAGGAGACGGTGGAGCATTCGATCGCGATGGTGCCGGCCTTCGCCGTCTTGGCAGCACCGTTCGGCCCGAGCCATACCGCGCGCGAGGCTTCGTCGTCGGCGACCATGGTCACAATGGCGTCGGCATCGATCGCGGCATCCTCCGGAGAGGTCGCCCACAGCGCGCCGCGCGCGATAAGGTCTTCGGCCTTGGCCTTGCTACGATTCCACAGCGTCACCGTGAAGCCGGCATCGAGATAGCGGCCGGCCATGCCATGCCCCATCCGCCCCAATCCGATGAAGGCAACGCGAGCCATGATCAGTCCACGTCCTCGATGTCGCCGGTGGTGGTGCCGAAGGCGCGCTGCGCCAGCGTCGCAGCCATGAAGTCGTCGAGATCGCCGCCGAGCACGCCCGAGGTGTCGGAGGTCTGCACACCCGTGCGCAGGTCCTTCACCATCTGGTAGGGCTGGAGCACGTAGGAGCGGATCTGGTGGCCCCAGCCGATATCGGTCTTGGCGGCCTGGTCGGCAGCCGCCTTCTCCTCGCGCTTCTTCAGCTCGATCTCGTAAAGCCGCGCGCGCAGCATGTCCCACGCCTGCGCGCGGTTCTTGTGCTGGGAGCGGCCGGCCTGGCAGACCACCGCAACGCCGGTCGGAATGTGCGTCAGGCGCACGGCGGATTCGGTCTTGTTGACGTGCTGGCCGCCGGCGCCGCCCGAGCGCATGGTGTCGGTGCGGACGTCGGATTCCTTGATGTCGATCTTGATGCTGTCGTCGATGACGGGGAAGACCTGCACACTCGAAAACGAGGTGTGCCGCCGGGCATTGGAATCGTACGGCGAGATGCGGACGAGACGGTGCACGCCGGCCTCCGTCTTCAGCCAGCCATAGGCGTTGTGGCCGGAGACCTGGATCGTCGCGGACTTGATGCCGGCCTCTTCGCCCTCGGACTCTTCGAGAACCTCGACCTTGAAGCCATGGGTTTCGGCCCAGCGCGTGTACATGCGCAAGAGCATCTGCGCCCAGTCCTGGCTCTCGGTGCCGCCGGCGCCGGCATGGACTTCGAGATAGGAATCGAAACGGTCGGCTTCGCCTGACAGCAGCGCCTCGAGCTCGCGCCGCGCCACTTCCTTCTTGAGGTTCTTCAGAGCAGCTTCGGCTTCGGCGACGACGCCGTCATCGCCCTCGGCCTCACCGAGTTCGATCATACCGATGTCGTCTTCGAGCTGCCGCTCGACCTTGCCGATGCCCGCGAGCGAGTCCTCTAGGGAGGTCCGCTCCTGCATCAGCTTCTGGGCTTTCTGGGGATCGTTCCAGAGGTTGGGGTCTTCTGCGAGCTTGTTCAGCTCAGCGAGGCGCGCCGTCGATTTCTCGACGTCAAAGATGCCTCCTCAGCAGCCCGA
>JAEWFG010000274.1 GCA_023388935.1 Pseudomonadota bacterium
CGCATAGACATCCGGATCGGAGGCCTCGCTCTCGGCCAGCGTCAGCCCCTCCCAGACGCCGTAGCCGATCTCGCGCAGGCGATCGTCGAGCGAATAATCGGCGACCGGCAATTCGAGCTTGCTGCGCACGAGTTCCATGGTCATGCGGGCACGGCCGAGCGGGCTCGACACGTAGGGCAGCGCCGCCTTGTCCTTGCCGTCGCGCCTGAACAGATCGGCCAGAATGCCGGCGGCCCGCACGGCCTGGCCGCGGCCGCGCGCATTCAGCGGAACGTCCTTGGTGCCCTGGAGCCGCCCGAGCGCATTCCACTCGGTCTCGCCGTGGCGAAGAAAGTAGATCGTGGGCACGGGCATCGTGGTCGAAGGTCAGTCTTTCCCGCCGAATGAGATGTCCGGCGCGTCCGGACGCTTCATGCCCAGCACGTGATAGCCGGAATCGACATGATGCACCTCGCCGGTGACACCGCGCGACAGATCGGAGAGGAAATACAGCGCGCTGCCGCCGACATCTTCGGTGGACACATTGCGCCGCATCGGCGCGTTGTACTCGTTCCACTTCAGGATATAGCGGAAGTCGCCGATGCCGGACGCGGCGAGCGTCTTGATCGGCCCCGCCGAGATGGCGTTGACGCGGATGTTCTTCTCACCGAGGTCGGCGGCGAGATAACGCACGCTCGCTTCGAGCGCGGCCTTCGCTACGCCCATCACGTTGTAATGCGGCATCCACTTCTCGGCACCGTAATAGCTGAGCGTGATGAGCGAGCCGCCGTCGGTCATCATCTTCTCGGCGCGCTGCGCCACGGCCGTGAACGAATAGCAGGAGATCAGCATCGACTTGGTGAAGTTCTCTTGCGTGGTGTCGACGTAGCGGCCGTCGAGCTGTTCACCATAGGCGATCGCATGCACCAGGAAATCGATCTTGCCCCACTTCTCCTTCAGCACCGCGAAGGCGGCGTCGATGGTCCCAGCGTCCGTGACGTCGCAATGGCCGAGCACGAGGCCGCCGATCTCGGCGGCGAGCGGCTCGACGCGCTTCTTCAGCGCATCGCCCTGATAGGTGAAGGCGAGCTCGGCGCCGGCCGCGTGGCATGCCTTGGCGATGCCCCAGGCGATCGAGCGATTGTTGGCAACGCCGAGGATCACCCCGCGCTTGCCCTGCATCAGACCTGAATTCTGCGCCATTTTTTAACGTCCCGTCGAGCTCTCGTTGAGGTCTGGAGGTACACCAGCCCTCCGGCGTGGTACAGCCCTAATACGCGGCGTTAACGTTGTTTCGAACGCTGGAATAGCCGTTCCGTTCGGGTGTTATGATGGTTATGGCGCTCGCGCCGACGGCAGGACATCAAACACGGCATGAGTGCGTTTCGCCAGAGTGTGGAAGCCATGATCCCGGCGTTGCGCCGCTACGCCCGCGCGCTCACGCGCGATACGGATGCGGCCGACGATCTGGTGCAGGATACATTGGTGCGGGCGCTGCGTTCGGAGCGCCTATTCCTCGGAGGTGACGTGAGGAGCTGGCTCTACACGATCCTGACCAACCTCAACAAGAACCGGCGGCGCTCGCTGGCAAGGCGGCCGCAATTCATGCAACTGACGGAGAACAATCCGGATGCCAGCGGGACCGAAGCCGAAGGGCGCGACATCGAGAAGGCGCTGGCGACGCTTGTCGAAGAGCAGCGCTCGGTGCTGCTGCTGGTGATGCTCGAAGGCATGAGCTACCGCGAGGTCGCCGACATCCAGGGCGTGCCGATCGGCACCGTGATGTCGCGCCTGGCCCGCGCCCGCGCCCACGTGAAAGGATCGCTGACGGGCGAGCGCCCGGCGCTCAGGCGGGTGAAATGATGTCAGGGTTGATGCATCGCGTGTTGTCCGCCCGCAGCCTGCCGATGAAGCGAGCGAAGTTGAGCCACCAAGGACATTTTGGGCCGCAGAGCCAGAGACGAACGATATGAACGACCGCAATATCCCAGTGACCGAGGACGAACTGCACGCCTATGTCGACGGCGAGCTGCCGGCCGAGCGCTGCGCCGATGTCGAAGCCTGGCTTGCCACCCATCCTGAAGACGCCGAGCGCGTTCAGTCCTGGCGCGCCATGGCCGAGATGCTGCACGCCCGCTACGACGCCGTCGCCCAGGAGCCGGTGCCGGCACGACTGGAGCTCGAGCGGCTGGAGCGCCGCCCGCGGCAATGGCTATACGGCGCCGCCGCGGCCACGCTGGTTGCCTTCGTCGCCGGCGGCGCCGTCGGCTGGGTCGCGCATGGGGCCGCGGCCGTGCCGTCGACCTTCCAGAGCTTTACGGCCGACGCGCTCGACGCCCACCGCCTCTATGTCGTCGAGGTCCGCCACCCGGTCGACGTCCCCGGCAACGAGCGCGACCATCTCCAGGCCTGGCTGACCAAACGCTGCGGTTGGACCGTGTTCGCACCGAACCTGGAGGCGAGCGGGCTGAAGCTCGTCGGCGGCCGGCTGTTGCCGGGGCCGAACGGCCCGGCGTCATTCCTGATGTATGAGAGCGCCTCGGGCGAGCGCTACACGATCTACACCGCCAAGACCGAGAACGGCGCGACTCAGATGCGTTACGCCAAGGCGGACAAGGACGGCGCGCTGTTCTGGGCCGACCGCGGCGTCGGCTACGTCGTCAGTGGCGGCGGCAGCGACCGCGACCGGCTGACGAAGGTCGCGCAGGCGGTCTACGACCAGACAGAGAAAAACGGCGGCTAAACAACCATGCGGCGTGGCGCCTCGATTCCGTCATCGAAAATCTGGAATCAGGACATGGGCGCGTCTCATTATCGCACCGGATGCTCACGCGAAAATGAGCTGCGTTCGATCCGCCGATCGACGCTGCGGCCTCGATTGGGGTTTTTGGTACCGCGCTGGTCCCCCTCTCGAGGCCGCACTCACGATTGCCCAAGCAGGCAGCCGACACGCCGAGACATGTGAGCCGCGAAACGGCTAACGCGTCAAGTGTATATGACGAGCATCATCTTGTCGCAAAGGGAATGGCCCCTAGCCGAGCCCGCTCCGCGGATTGTAGGGGTGTTGGTCCCGCCACTTCTCCATCAATGCTTCAAGCTCGGCGTCGTTCCCGTCCGGTAGCATAATCCTGATGATGACGAAGAGATCCCCGGTTCCGCCGGCCTTCGGCAGACCTTTGCCCTTGAGGCGGAAGGTCCGGCCGCTGGAGGTGTTTTTCGGGACCGAGAGCTCCACGGCGTTGCCGAGCGTGGGCACGCGGACTTTGCCGCCGAGCACCGCCTCGTAGAGCGTGACCGGCAGATCAATCCGCAAATCGGCACCCTCGACCTTGAAGTGGGGGTGCGGCGCGATGCTGATGGTGATCAGGAGATCGCCCGGCGGATGGCCTTGAGCGCTCTCGCCCTGCCCTCTCAGCCGGATCTGCTGGCCCTCGGTGACGCCGGCCGGAATCTTGACGTTGAGTTCCTTGCCGTTCGGCAGCCGGACGCGCTTCTCGCCACCTTTGACCGACTCTTCCAGCGAGACGCTCATGGCAACTTTCACGTCGAGATCGAGCCCGATCCCGCCGGTGTCGAATTCGAAGTGGGCTCCGCCGCCGGCCCCGGGCCGCGCGCCGCGCATCCCGCCGCCGAACATGCTGTTGAGGATATCCTCGAACCCACCCGCGCCCTGGCCGGGGCCCGCGCCGCCGCTGCGGAACGTATAGCTCTCGAACCCGCCTGGACCTGCGCGCCCGCGCGGACCGCCACCGCCCGGAAAGCCCTGGAAGCGCGGCTTACCGTCGGCATCAATCTCGCCGCGGTCGAACTGCTTGCGCTTATCCTCGTCGCCGAGGATCTCGTTGGCCGAGTTGATCTCGGCGAAACGCTCGGCGGCCTTCGGGTCGCCCTTGTTGCTGTCTGGATGATGCTTCTTGGCAAGCTTGCGATAGGCGCTCTTGATCGCGGCAGCGTTGGCGCTCCGCGGCACCCCCAAGACCTCATAGGGGTCGCGCATCCGTCACGTCTCCTCTTGGGAAATCGATATGTTCAAAGGGCACCCCGCCCCCTCTGCGTCTTATGTGGGGGCCGAGTGGTATTTTTGCAACTAGCCTTCGGGGCTGATTCCTAGCTCCGCCACGGCTTTAGCGTATGAATCTCCCAACGGCCACGACTGCTTTGGCAGCCGGCACCCTGGAGCCAGCTTTCGGTGCTGCCATTGACGTAGCTCGCCAGAAAGTCGCGGCACTTGCGACCATCCTCCGCGGCATAGGATTGCGCGATAGGCGTCACCGAGCCGCGCGCCCCGGTCGCCGGATTCTCCCAGTGCTGGCTGGAATCCCTGTCGCCCCTGCTGAGGACGTCGGAAGCGGCGTTGCGGGTGAAGGCGAGATCGGTCTCGTTCGGCGGTGCGCCCCTCGCCGGCCGCGCGATCGAGCCGGTGAGGTCGCCGTCATCGGCCTTGGCATAGGCGCCGGTGTCGTTGCGCGAGAAGCTGCATCCGCCGGTGCCTAACCCGATCAGAATCATCATCATGACAAAGCCGGACGGCCGGATCGCCGATAGGCCAACGCGTCCCCATGCCCTATATAGGGCGGTAGCGGACAACAACGCGTTTTGGGCCGCGGGACGCAACTCGGACTCCAGACATGACCGACACGACCTCGATGAAACACCAGACACCCTTAACATCCGGTGATTTCACCGCCGCCGACGAGCCATTTGCGCTGTTCGAGACCTGGCTGAACGAGGCGATCAAGAGCGAGCCGAACGATCCGAACGCCATGGCACTCGCAACCGTCGACCCCGACGGGCTGCCGGACGTGCGCATGGTGCTGATGAAGGGCTTCGATACCGAGGGTTTCGTCTTCTACAGTCACATCGCGAGCCAGAAGGGCCGCGAACTCGCCGCAAATCCTAAGGCGGCGTTACTTTTTCACTGGAAGTCGCTGCGCCGTCAGGTCCGCATCCGCGGCAACGTGACGCCGGTGACCGAGGCCGAGGCCGATGCCTATTTCGCTACGCGCCCCAAGCAGGCGCAGATCGGCGCCTGGGCGAGCAAGCAGTCCGAGCCGCTGGAGAGCCGCTTCGCCTTCGAGCAGGCGATCGCCAAGGTCGCCGCCAGATACGTCATCGGCGAGGTGCCGCGGCCGCCGGGCTGGAGCGGCTGGCGTATCACGCCGGTGCGCATCGAGTTCTGGCACGACCGCGCATTCCGCCTGCACGATCGCATCGAATTTCGTCGTGACGCGGCCGGCCAGCCGTGGTCCAAGACGCGGATGTACCCTTGAGTCTTTCTTGAACCTTGGGCCGACCTGAAAGATGTCCATGCCGCATTCGTCCAACGTGCCGCGTCGCACGCTCCTTCTGACCGGAGCCAGCCGCGGCATCGGCCACGCCACCGTGATCCGCTTTTCCTCGGCGGGCTGGCGCGTCATCACCTGCTCGCGGCATCCCTTTCCGGAGGACTGCCCGTGGGACGCTGGCCCTGAGGACCATATCCAGGTCGACCTCGGCGATCCCACGGACACTGCGCGCGCGATCACCGAGATCCGCCGCCGGCTCGAAGGCGGCACGCTGCATGCGCTGGTCAACAATGCCGCGATCTCGCCGAAGGGGCCGGGCGGCGCGCGGCTCGGCTCGGTCGACACCGACCTCGACACCTGGAAACACGTCTTCAACGTCAACTTCTTCGCGCCGATCATGATGGCGCGCGGGCTGATCGAGGAGTTGAAAGCGGCGAAGGGATCGGTCGTGAACGTCACCTCGATCGCAGGCTCGCGCGTGCATCCCTTCGCGGGCGCCGCCTACGCCACCTCGAAAGCCGCGCTCGCCGCACTGACGCGCGAGATGGCCTCCGACTTCGGCCGCATCGGCGTGCGCGTCAACGCGATCGCCCCGGGCGAGATCGACACCTCGATCCTGTCACCGGGTACCGAGAAGATCGTAGATCAGCAGATCCCGATGCACCGCCTCGGCACGCCCGACGAGGTCGCCAAGATCATCTATGTGCTGTGCACGGACACCTCGTCCTACGTCAACGGCGCCGAGATTCACATCAACGGCGGCCAGCACGTGTAGGCAAAAGACGTAAGGCGAAGGATGGGCCGGTTCGCAAGCACAGCATCACTCTACGAGCACTTGCGGCCGCCTTACCCGCCCAAATTTTTTCGCGACGTCGCACAAAAGCTCGGCCTCTCCAAACGATGCACCTTGATCGACCTGGGCACCGGACCCGGGCTGCTGGCGCTCGGCTTCGCCGACTATGTCGGCCGCATCGTCGGCGTCGACCCTGAACCGGCAATGCTCGACGCTGCGCGACGCGCGGCTGCATCCGCGGGCCACGCTCTCGCGCTGATCGAGGGCAAGGCCGAGACGCTTGCCCCCGACATCGGCACCTTCGACGTTGTGACGATCGGGCGCGCCCTGCACTGGATGGATCGCGATCCCACGCTTGCGCTGTTCGATCGGCTGGTCGCGCGCGACGGCGCGATCGCGATCTGCGCCTCGTTCTCGGCCACCGATGGCCGCAACCCGTGGCTTGATGGTTACAATGAAATCCGCCGCCGCTGGTCGCCGGCCAATCTCTGGGAGGAGGCCGGCAAAGGCACGCGGACCCATCGCGACCTTCCCGCATTCTTTCGCGGCAGCTCCTTTCAGCCGGTAGAGCTCGTCACGGTCGAGACAAGCCACATGGTCAGCGTGCAAGACCTGGCGCAACGCACACTCACCTACTCGTCGTCCTCGCCGGACGCGCTGGGCGAGAATGTCGATGCGATGCTGCGCGATGTCAGGGAATGCCTGACTTCGTTGAGCCGCGATGGCGTGATTGCCGAGACCATCGTGTCAACGGCGCTGATCGTGACGCGCTAGGTGAGTTACCGCGGAAGACGGAAGCAAGGCGATCCAGACAACGCCGCCGCAAGACCTGGATCGCCTTGTCCTTTCCGTTCTCAATCGGCGCGAAACCGACGCGACTGTTCGCGCAGCCGGGGAGCTGCAGCATTGAATGCAGTCGAGCAGTCGTCGTCGTTCTCGCCATCGAGCAGCGGAGCACCACAGTGCCGGCACATACGTGCCGACATCGACGACGCCTTGCCGCTCGCCACGACCTGGCGATAGTTCGCCAGATCTATGACGTTGCGGGGCGTCGTTATGTGTTTTTCAACCATGGCTGTTCCTCGCGGCTACGCGCTGCTTATCGCAGACAAATTTCGCGCAAACGTTCAGCCCACCGCTCAAATTTTACCGGAGCAATTGGGGCGGAGCCCGCCCATCACCGCGCGGCCGCAATCCCGATCTATTCTGCGACACGTTTCACCGTGTCTCTGCGAACGGTGTAAGGTCTCAGTAGCTATCTTGCTCGACCGCCATGGCTCTCGTTACGAACGCCAGGCTGTCGTATTGAGCATGATCTCCGCGCAAACGCGTTCCGCATTTGCCGCGAGGGAAAACCGCGTCGCACTTTGCGCTGACGCGGCCCTCCGGGTCCGGATCATGCCTACAGCCACTTCTTCCACTTGAAGATCCAGTACGGGACGACCGCGGCAATCAGCATCATCACCAGCGCCATCGGATAGCCGTGTGCCCAATCGAGTTCCGGCATCACCTTGAAGTTCATGCCGTAGACCGAGGCGATCAGCGTCGGCGGCATCAGGACAACAGCCATGACCGAAAACAGCTTGATGATGTTGTTCTGCTCAAGATTGACGACGCCGAGCATGGCGTCGAGCACGAAGGTGATCTTGCTGGAGAGATAGGAAGCGTGATCGGTCAGGGAGGCGACGTCGCGCTGCATGGTCTTGAGCTGCTCGCGCATGTCCTTCGACCATTTCACGCCCTCCACCATCGCCGAGAGGAAGGTGACGACGCGGCCGATCGACACCAGGCTCTCGCGAACCTTGGAAGTCAAATCGCCCTTGCGGCCGATCGAGATCAGTATCTGGGAATATTGCTTGGCGTGACCGTGACGCTCGCTCTCCGGCTCGAAGATGTCGTGCGAGACCTGGTCGATCTCGGCACCGCAGCGCTCCAGAATGTCGGCGCAGCGGTCGATCACGGCGTCCAGGAGCTCCATCAGCACCATCTCGCCGGTGATGGCCGGCGTGCAGGAGCGGGCCAGCTTGGCCTCGACCAGGGCGAACGGCTTCGGCAGCTCGTAGCGCACCGTCACCAGGCGGTGGTCGCCGAGGATGAACGTCACCGCCGTGGTCCGGGGCATGTCGCTATCGGAGTGGCACATCAGCGTCGCCGTCATGTAGCGCGCGCTGTTCTCGATATAGAGGCGGCTAGAGATCTCGATCTCCTGCATGTCTTCCCGGGTCGGGATCCCAATGCCGGCGAGCCGCTCCACCGCCTTGTCCTCGGCCGCGGTTGGATTGACCAGGTCGATCCAGACCGCGTTCTCCGGCAGCGCCGTGAGATCCTCGACGACGGCCTTCTTGAGGGTGGAGTCGGAGGGAACAAACACCGAAAACATGCACTACTCCAGCAGAGGCCTGCGACAGCCCTTAGCGCGATTCTGACAAGTTCATGATGACAAGCACATTAACTGAGCATTTGCATTTATGGCCGCATCACGGCTAACCGTGGCACGGAAACGACAAGTTCAGCATCCTTTGTCCAAAAACCGGTCCAAGGCCGCAAAACTTGCGGCAAAAAAGCCACAGCTTGGGTCTCGCAGTGCGGGAAAAGGTCCGAAATGCTGGAATTGTGGCAGATTTCAACGATAATAAGGTCAACGGAATCGTAGCTTGGGGCTTGGCTCAAGTCCCACGTAAGTTTGTTGTTGTCGATTGGAACCAAGTCATGTCGTCGCTGAAAGTTACGCTGGGTATTTTGGCCGCTGGCCTGATGCTGTCAGGCTGTATGCAGGCCACACATTTTGAGGCGACCGATACCAAGGCCTTTAAGCCGAAGGACAAGGAACTCCTTGCCAAGGTCCGGTATGAGAACACCCCGGTCGCGGAGCCGTTCCGCCGCGCCATCGTCGACTATCACCGCAAGGAATCGCCGGGCTCGATCGTGGTCGATTCCGACAACCACTACCTCTATTACGTGATGGATGGCGGCAAGGCGATCCGCTACGGCATCACCGTCGGCGAAGAAGCCATGGCATGGTCGGGCATCGCCAAGGTCGGCAGCATGGCCGAGTGGCCGGCCTGGCATCCGACCCCGGGCGAGATTTCGCGCCTGGGCGTTCCGACCTATGTCGCGCCTGGTCCCGACAATCCGATGGGCTCTCGCGCGATCTATCTCTACTCCGGCGGCAAGGACACGCTGTTCCGCATCCACGGCACCAACCAGCCGGAGTATATCGGCGCCTCGATCTCGTCGGGCTGCATCCGCCTGACCAACGAGGACGCGATAGACCTCTACGGCCGCGTCAAGCTCGGCGCCATCGTGGTCGTGCTCGAGCCCAAGCATGGCGATTCCCCCTACAACTCGCGGCTGGCGCTGCAGGGTGGCAGCAACAGCGGCACGCAATACTGACCTCCGCCGGATAACGGTTTGAAAAGCGCCGGTTTACCGGCGCTTTTTTGTTGCGGGCTTGGACGGCTGGACCTGGTCCGCCGCCGGCCTGTCCGCAGGCGTCGCTAACTTTGCCGGCCCCTCATCGTCTGCCCCATCCTTCGTCTCAGACCTTGCCGCAACCTCGCGCGGCGGCGCCTCCTCGGGTCGCTCCGCGGGCAGGAGCGGAGCGACCCGCGGC
>JAEWFG010000297.1 GCA_023388935.1 Pseudomonadota bacterium
GGCATACTCTGCGCGATCGGCTGGGCGATCAACGCGCAGGCGACCACGCTCAACGGCTACTATCTCGGCATGATCGTCGCGGGCATCGGTGCGGGCGGCGTCTACGGCACCTGCGTCGGCAACGCGCTGAAATGGTTCCCCGACAAGCGCGGTCTTGCCGCGGGCATCACAGCCGCAGGCTTCGGTGCAGGCTCCGCCCTCACCGTCGCGCCGATCCAGGCCATGATCAAGGACAGTGGCTTCCAGACCACCTTCCTCTATTTCGGCCTCGGACAGGGCATCATCATCTGCATCCTCGCCTTCTTCCTGTTCGCGCCTAAGGCCGGCCAGGTGCCGAACGTAGTGGCGAATGCTGCGCTGGCCCAGAGCCGCCGCAACTATCAGCCGACCGAGGTGCTGCGCCAGCCGATCTTCTGGCTGATGTACTTCATGTTCGTAATCGTCGGCGCCGGCGGCCTGATGGTGACCGCTAACCTCAAGCCGATCGCGGTCGACTGGAAGGTCGATGCCATTCCGGTCACGCTGATTGGCATGACCATGACGACGGTGACGTTTGCGGCGACGATCGACCGCGTGCTCAACGGCCTGACGCGTCCGTTCTTCGGCTGGATCTCCGACATGATCGGCCGCGAGAACACGATGTTCATCGCCTTCGGCATGGAAGGCTTCGGCATCTGGATGCTCTATCTCTGGGGCCACGACCCGATCTGGTTCGTTCTGCTGTCCGGCTTCGTGTTCTTCGCCTGGGGCGAGATCTACTCGCTGTTCCCCTCGACCTGCACCGACACGTTCGGCGCGAAATTCGCGACCACCAACGCGGGCCTGCTCTACACCGCAAAGGGTACCGCCGCACTGCTCGTCCCGGTCGCAAACCTGATGCAGCAGAGCTCGGGCAGTTGGGACAACGTGTTCATCATCGCAGCCGGCGCCAACATCCTGGCTTCGCTGCTTGCGATCGCGGTGCTCAAGCCCTGGCGCAAGATTGTGGTCGCAAAGTCGACGGTCTGACACGCTTCAAAATCGCCATCTCGCGCATGACGCCCGGCCTCACGGCCGGGCGTTTTCGTTTTACGCGAAGCGTATTCGATTCCCCGAATCCGAATGGAACCCTACATTTTCCTGCGTCACGGCCCGACATAGCGCTTGCATTCTGGAATATCGTATACCAATCTGCTCGCCGCGCTTGCGACGATAAGCCACAATATTTGCGACACTAGGTCACCTTGGCTTCCGGTGCTGCAACAAGACAGGCGCTTGGGAGGTTGCTGATGATTTCCAACACGGATGGCGCCGTTACAGCCGCGCCTCTTCGCACAAGTTTCCGTTGGTTCCAGCTCGTGATGGGCATCGTCTGCATGGCGATGATTGCCAACCTGCAATATGGCTGGACGCTGTTCGTCGATCCGATCGACGCCAAATATCATTGGGGCCGCGCGGCGATCCAGCTCGCTTTCACGATCTTCGTCGTCACCGAAACCTGGCTGGTGCCGATCGAAGCCTGGTTCGTCGACAAGTACGGCCCGCGCATGGTCATCATGTTCGGCGGCGTGATGATCGCACTCTCCTGGGTGCTCAACTCCTACGCCGATAGTCTTGCCGTGCTCTATGCTGCGGCAGTTGTCGGCGGCATGGGAGCGGGCGCGGTGTACGGCACCTGCGTCGGCAACGCGCTGAAGTGGTTTCCTGATCGTCGCGGCCTCGCCGCCGGTGCGACTGCCGCCGGCTTCGGCGCGGGCGCCGCACTCACCGTGGTGCCGATCGCGGCCATGATCGCATCGACCGGCTATCAGCACGCGTTCCTGACCTTCGGCATCGGCCAGGGCCTGGTCGTATTCGTGCTCGCCTTCTTCATCCAACCCCCGCGGATCTCAATCCCGCCAAAGAAGAAGCAGCTCAATCTGCCGCAGACCAAGATCGACTTCACTCCCTCGCAAGTGCTGCGCAGCCCCATCTTCTGGGTGATGTATCTCGTCTTCGTCATGGTTGCTTCCGGCGGCCTGATGACCGCGGCGCAGATCGCCCCGATCGCGCACGACTTCAAGATCGCGAGCACCCCGGTCACGCTTCTCGGCTTCCAGATGGCGGCGCTGACCTTCGCGATCTCGCTCGACCGCATCTTCGATGGCTTCGGACGTCCGTTCTTCGGCTTTGTCTCCGACAACATCGGCCGCGAAAACACCATGTTCATCGCGTTCGGCACGGCGGCCTTGATGCTCTTGACGCTGTCGGCCTACGGCCACATCCCGATCGTGTTCGTGCTCGCGACCGCAGTGTACTTCGGCGTATTCGGCGAAATCTATTCGCTGTTCCCCGCAACCTGCGGCGACACCTTCGGCTCGAAGTTCGCGACCACCAACAACGGCATGCTCTACACCGCGAAGGGCACCGCATCCCTCCTCGTCCCGCTCGCCAGCGTGATCTCGACCGCCTATGGCTGGAAGGCCGTGTTCGTGGTCGCGGTCGCATTGAATGCGACGGCGGCGCTGATGGCGCTGTTCGTAATCAAGCCGCTGCGCCGCTCTTTCATCTTCGGCAAGGAAGCGGAGAGCGCGAAAGCCGCAACGGGCAGCGCCAAGACGGCGTAGGGCTCACACGCCTTTGCACGGGTCGAAAGGGGCGCAGCGATGCGCCCCTTTCTTTTTGCCTGGACGACAAACGTCAGCAGTCCTGCCGCAAGATTTTTCGCATCGGCCAAATCCAGCGCTTGACGATTGGCATTATGTATACCAGAATTCTCCGATCATTCACCGATGGAGGTCGCAATGCTGGTCGGAGACATTCTGCGCAAGAAGACGCCGCGCGTTGTCACGGTGCGCATGAACGAAACGGTGGGTATCGCCGCCAAGCTGATGCGCGCCAACAACATCAGCGCGCTGGTGGTCAAGGACGTGGTCCGCTCGGAAGGAAACACCGCGGTCGGCATGTTCACCGAGCGCGACGTGGTACGCGCTGTCGCCGAGCACGGCGCCAATGCCGTCAACGTCAAGGTCTCGGAGCTCATCTCGGTGCAGCAGCTCGTCCCCTGCACCTCGACCGACACGATCGAGCACGTCCGCCACCTGATGAACCGGCATCACATCCGCCACCTGCCGGTGATCGACAATTTCAGCCTCGTCTCCGTCATCAGCATGCGCGACATCGCCGCTGCCGTTGACGAAATGACCAACGGCACGCCGCAAGCCGCCTAAGCAGTACGCGCCTTCCCCTGCGACTACCGACCCTGGCTCGGACATCTCCGAGCCGGACCAGATCCTTCGTCCCAAAATTCCGGTTTCCCGCGAGGATTTCATGAAGATCTGCATCTACGGCGCCGGCGCGATCGGCGGATATCTCGGGGTTCAACTCGCGCGCGCTGGCGCCGACATCAGCCTGGTCGCGCGCGGCGCCCACCTCGCCGCGATGCGCGAGCGCGGCCTGACGCTGCTCGCGGGCGAAGAGAAGCACACGATCTATCCCCGCTGCACCGACGATCCCGCCGAGCTCGGCGCGCAGGACTACATCATCATCACGCTGAAGGCGCACTCGATCACCGGCGTGATCGAAAAGATGCAACCGCTCCTAGGGCCGCACACCCGCATCGTCACCGCCGTCAACGGCATCCCCTATTGGTACTTCTACAAGCACGGCGCCGCCTACGAGAACTCGACGCTGGAGAGCATCGATCCCGGTGGGCGGCAGTGGCACGAAATCGGCGCTGAGCGCGCCATCGGCTGCATCGTCTATCCCGCCACGGAGATCGAGGCGCCCGGCGTGATCCGCCACGTCTACGGCAACAACTTTCCGCTCGGCGAGCCCTCGGGCGAGATCACATCGGACGTGCAGCGCCTCGCCGATCTCTTTGTCGCGGCCGGCCTGAAGGCCCCGGTGCTCGACCGTATCCGTGACGAGATCTGGCTGAAGCTCTGGGGCAATGTCTGCTTCAACCCGATCAGCGCGCTCACTCATGCGACGCTCGACGTGATCTGCACCGATCCGTCCACGCGCGCGCTATCGCGCGCGATCATGGTGGAAACGCAGGCGATCGCCGAGACGTTCGGCGTCAAATTCCGCGTCGATGTCGAGCGGCGGATCGAGGGCGCCCGCAAGGTCGGCGCGCACAAGACCTCGATGCTCCAGGATCTCGAGCGCGGCCGCCCGATGGAGATCGACCCGCTCGTCACCGTCGTCCAGGAGATGGGCCGCCTCACCGGGATCGCGACGCCCGCGCTCGATTCGGTGCTGGCGATGGTTACGCAGCGCGCCCGCATCGCGGGCCTCTATGACCGCGTCTTAACACCGGCCGATCCGCGCGCACTGGCGGTGGCATGATGACCGGCGAAGCAACCAAATGGCTGCGCTACCGCCGTGGCGGTGCGACCGGTTTCGGCACGCTGACGCCATCAGGCATCAGCGTGCACGAGGGCGAGATGTTCGGCCGCCATGCAGCGACCGGCAAGACGCTGGCGCTGTCGGAGGTCGAGCGGCTCGCGCCCTGCTCGCCCAGCAAGATCGTCGCGCTTTGGAATAATTTCCACGCGCTCGCGGCCAAGCTGAACCAGCCCGAGCCGCCGGAGCCGCTCTACCTCCTGAAGGCCACCACCAGCATCGCTGCCCCCGGCGCGGTGATCCGCCGCCCGTCTTATTACGACGGCAAGACGACCTATGAGGGCGAGCTCGGCATCGTCATCGGCAGGACCTGCGCACGCGTCTCGCCAGCCGAGGCGGACAGCTTCATCTTCGGCTACACCTGCGTCAACGACATCACCGCCAACGACATCCTGACCAGCGATCCCAC
>JAEWFG010000348.1 GCA_023388935.1 Pseudomonadota bacterium
TCGCTCGCCTATGCCGCGCTCGCCGGCCTGCCGCCGCAAGTCGGCGTCTACGGTTACATGCTCGGCGGCATCGGCTATGCCTTGCTCGGGGCGTCGCGGCAACTTGCGATCGGCCCGACCTCGGCGATCTCCCTGATGATTGCCGCGACCGTGGGGGCGCTCGCCGGTGGCGACGCGGTGCGCTATGCGCAGATCGCAAGCCTTGCGGCCTTCGCGGTGGCGGTGCTGTGCTTCATCGCGTGGCTGTTCAAGCTCAGCGTGCTGGTCCGTCTCGTCAGCGACAGCATCCTGGTCGGCTTCAAGGCCGGCGCCGGGCTCACCATCATCATGAGCCAGTTGCCAAGCCTGCTCGGCGTCCCCGGCGGCGGACACAATTTCTTCGACCGCGCCGTCAAGCTGATTGGGCAACTCGGCCACATCGACCCGCTCGTGCTCGCGATCGGCGCAGTCGCGCTCTTGTTGCTCTTGCTTGGCGAACGGCTTCTGCCGGGTAAGCCCGTCGGCATCACCATCGTTGCGTTGGCAATCGTGGTGGCGACAGTGCTTGGCTTTCCGACGCACGGCGTGCCCGTCACCGGGAAGATACCGGAGGGCTTGCCGGGGCTGGGGATGCCGACATTCGGGCTGCTGGAATTCGACGACCTCTTTCCGCTCGCTGCTGGGTGCGTGCTGCTGGCCTATATTGAAGGCGTCTCGGCCGCCCGCAGCTTTGCTGCGAAGCACGGCTATCCTCTCGACGTCCGGCAGGAGTTCCTCGGGCTGGGCGCGGCGAACCTCGCGGCCGCGCTCGGCCATGGCTACCCCGTCGCCGGCGGCCTGTCGCAATCGGCGGTAAACGACAATGCTGGGGCGCGAACACCTCTGGCTCTGGTGATCTGTTCCGTGACGCTCGGGCTGTGTCTTCTGTTCTTCACGGGGCTGCTCACCAATCTGCCCAAGGCGGTGCTGGCGGCCATCGTCTTTGCCGCCGTCTACAAGCTGGTCGATGTCCGCTCGCTGCTACGGATGTGGAAGGTCAGCCGCATCGATTTCTACGCGGCGGCGATTTCCCTGGTGTCGGTGCTGCTGCTCGGCATCCTCCAGGGCGTCCTGCTGGCGTCGATCGCGTCGATCTTCCTGCTGCTGGCGCGCGCCTCACGGCCGAACGTCGCATTCCTCGGCCGCTTGCCCGGCAGCGGCCGTTACTCGGACAGTGCGCGGCATGACGGTGTCGAGCCACTGGTCGGAATCATCGCCTTTCGCCCGGAAGCCTCGCTGCTCTATATCAATGCGGAGACAATCCTGGAGACCGTCCTGATCGCGCTCCGGAGGTCGCCGGGCATCCACCTGGTGGCCTGCGATCTCTCGGCGTCGCCCTATATCGATCTCGCAGGCGCGCGCATGCTGCACGACCTCTACGATGAGCTCGCGTCCCGCCAGGTCACCTTCTGCATCGTCGGCGCACATGCGCAGCTCCGCGACCTCTTGCGCGCCGAAGGGCTCGCGGAGAAGACCGACAGCGGCCAGTGGCTGCGGTCGCTCGACAGCGTTCTCGGCCACGATCAGGCCGATGCGGCTCATCGAACGGCGTGATGGCGCCGTGTTGCAGCGCGAAAATCTCGCAGCGGCAAACCGGTCCGTCGGAATGCGCGTTACCGTTGACTTGGATCAATGGAGAGATGAGCGACGCACTCACGATCCCGCACCACCCTTTTCCCAAAGGATCGGGAGAGACGAATGTCCAAGGACACCAAGCCCGCGCAGAAGCGTATCGACCAGTTCTTTTCCGGTCCCGGAGGACGGGCGGACGACTGGCGCGATCTGGTGGAGGCTGCAAAGACCTGGGCGCGGACAGGCAATCGCGCTGTCTACGACGCGGCGCTCGCCGATCTCTCGGTTACGGAGGAGTTTCACGGCTATCCCGGTCTGCATCTGATGGCGGCGCTGCGGGAAGCTGCGGCCGCGGACGACGGGGCGACCTCACTTGCACTTGCGAACCGGATCACCCAAGCGCTGGCCACGCGATCCTTCCGCCAGCATGCCGGCGACTGGAGCGCGAAGGATGAGGGCAATGGCGATGTGCCCGAACTGGTGCCGCCGACCTTCGGCGCGCATGTGGCGCGGCGGCCCTATTTCGAGACCCTGATCGTCACCGGTGTGTCACCCAGCCAATGGCCGGCGCTCGCCGCCGAATGGCGGAAGTTGCGGCGTCCGGTAGATGCCTTCATCTATGAGCCTGTCATCGTCGGCAGCCTCGAAGATGCCTTCTGCGCCACAATGCTCAATCCGAATATTGCGGCGGTCGTCATCAACGAGGGATTTGGCCTGCGCACGCGACACAATGCGCCGGTGCTCCACTCGATCACGGCGGCGGCCGGTCTCAACGACGAATCCGACGCGTCCGCGCTGCGGCTTGCGCAGATCATCAAGCGGGTTCGTCCCGAGCTCGATCTCTACATGATCTCGAACCGCGACGTCGAGGAGATGGCCGGAAATCCCGAGGCCAACGTCGTCCGCCGCATCTTCTATTCGGTGGAAGAGCTCCTGGAGCTTCATCTGTCGATCCTCGAAGGCATCCAGGATCGTTACGACACGCCGTTCTTCGACAATCTCAAGAAATACGCGCAGCGCCCCATAGGGACGTTCCATGCGCTGCCGATCGCCCGCGGAAAATCCATCTTCAAGTCCGACTGGATCCGCGACATGGGCGAATTCTACGGCACGAACCTGTTCCTGGCCGAGAGCAGCGCGACCACCGGCGGCCTCGACAGCCTCTTGGAGCCGACCGGCAATATCAAGAAGGCGCAGGACAAGGCGGCGAGGGCGCTCGGCGCTGACCGCGTGTTCTTCGTCACCAACGGCACCTCGACCTCGAATAAGATGGCCGTGCAGGCGCTGCTCGCGCCGGGCGACATCGCGATTGTCGACCGCAACTGCCACAAGTCACACCATTACGGCATGGTGCTGGCCGGTGCCCAGCCGCTCTATGTCGAAGCCTTCCCGATGACGGAATATTCGATGTATGGCGCGGTGCCGCTGAAGACGATCAAGCAGGCGCTGTTGGGAGCCAAGGCAGACGGCCGGCTCGACCGCGTCATGATGCTGGACCTGACCAACTGCACCTTCGACGGCCACATCTACAACACCCGCCGGGTCATGGAGGAATGTCTCGCCATCAAGCCGGATCTGATCTTCCTCTGGGACGAGGCCTGGTTCGGCTTTGCGCGCTTCTCGCCGTTCCTGCGCAGGCGGACCGCGATGGGCGCCGCCAACGAGATCGAGGCGTGGATGCACGATCCGAAATCGGCCGCGGCTTACGAGAAGCAGCAGACTGAGTTGGGCAAGAACCCGTCCGACGAGGTGCTGCTCAAGACCCGGCTCATTCCAGATCCGCGTCAGATCCGCCTGCGGGTCTACCAGACCAACTCGACCCACAAGTCGATGTCGGCGTTTCGTCAGGGCTCTATGCTCTCTGTCAAGGACGTCGAATTCCATACGGTCGAGCAGCAGTTCAAGGAAGCCGTCTTCACGCACGCCTCCACCAGCCCGAACCAGCAGCTCATCGCCAGCCTCGATGTCTCGCGTCGGCAGATGGAGCTGGAGGGCTATGGCCTCGTCGCCAACGCGATGGAGATCGCGCTCGCGATCCGGCATGCGGTCAACAATAATCCGCTGATCTCGAAGTACTTCCGTATCCTCGGCGCCGACGCCATGGTGCCGGCGCAATATCGGCAGAGCGGATTCACAGACTATCTCGCGGCTGGCGTGAACTGGGTGAATACGCTCAAGAGTCTAGACGAGGATGAGTTCTGTCTCGACCCGACCCGGATGACGCTGGTATGCGGCATGGCCGGCTACGACGGCACCCAGTTCAAGGGCATTCTCTCGAACGACTACAACATCCAGGTCAACAAGACCTCGCGCAATTCGGTCCTGATTCAGTCCAACATCAACAACACCCGCAGCGACGTCGCCCATCTGGTTCGTGTGCTGGCCGAGATCGCGGGCGAGGTCGATCGTGGTCTTGCGCAGGGCGGCGCCAACGCGAAGAAGACGTTCGAGGCGCGGGTGACGAGCTTGATGAAGGACGTGCCGGACCTGCCGAACTTCTCGCATTTCCACCCGAGCTTCCGGGGCGATGCCGGCGCCAAGACCAACGAAGGCGACATCCGCACCGGCTTCTATGCCGCATATGACGTGGCCGGCTGCGAGCATATCCGTCTCAACGATCCCGAGATCGACCGGCGGCTGAAGGCCGGTCCGGAGCTCGTCTCCGCCAATTTCGTGATCCCGTATCCGCCGGGCTTCCCGATCATGGTGCCCGGCCAGGTCATCACCCAGGAGACCATCGACTTCATGCGCAAGCTCGATGTCAAGGAGATCCATGGCTACGACGCCAAGGAAGGGTTGAAGCTCGTGCGCACGGAAGCCCTGGCGAAGATCGGACGGCCGAAACCCGGTACGCAGCCGAAGCTCAAGGCCGCATCATAGGTCGTAAAGGGGGGGACGAACATGCAGGCGTTTTTCGCCCTCCTACAGCAGAATCCTTTTCTGCTGCCGTTTTTCGTCGTCGCCCTCTCGGCGATCGGCTTTCACGTCTTCAAGATCAACCCGGCGGTGCTGATGGGCGGCGTTGCCGGTGTGCGGTCGCATTCCGGCCCGTGCCGTGAGGCCGCAGTCGAAATCCGGAGCTCTGTGCCCTGGATCGGGTTTCCGGTCGGCTACGCCGTCTCGGGCATCCTGCTCACCATCTTCGGCTACTTCGCAATGTTGCCTGCGCAGTAGTCGACGCAACAACCAAAGGAGAAGGAACGTCATGAGGAAATTGACCACCAGCGCCGTCCTGATCGCCTCGCTAGCCGCCGTGGTTGGCTTCAGCACGCCCTCGCGAGCCGATACCGGCCAGGTCTCGGTCGTCTTCACCAAGGGCGGATTCGTCGTCGGCGTCGGTGGCGGCGAGGGCGTTCTGGTCCTGAGGGGGAAGAGATATCCCTTCACCGTCTCCGGCATGAGCGTCGGCTTCACGATTGGGGCCTCGACCAGCAAGTTCGTGGGCCGAGCCCTCAATCTGAGGGGGCCAGCGTCTATCGAAGGTTCCTACGCGGTGGGCGGTGCTGGCGGTGCAGTTGCCGCGGGCGCCGGTGCTGTTCAATTGCAGAACAGCAATGGCGTTATTCTCCAGCTCAGCGGGCCGAGGGTCGGCGCGGAAGTATCGGCCGCGGTCGGAGGTGTCACGATTCGGCTGAAATAGGTCTCAGAACAGACCTAAAGATGCGACGGGCCGCGCTACCGCGGCCCGTTCGCATTTCAGTATCGTTCCTCGACGAACTTCATCCCGCGCAAGCTCGCTTGATCGTTGTAGCGTCCCTTGTTGGATCGCTTCGGCAGCTTGACCTTTTTCCGCGTGATCTTCTTGTAAGGGATCGTGCTCAGGATATGCGAGATGACGTTGAGCCGTGCCCGCCGCTTGTCGTCGGAGCGGGCCAGTCGCCATGGCGCATGTTTGGTGTCGGTCGCCTTGAACATCATATCGCGCGCCCGCGAGTAATCGTACCAGCGCCCGAAAGACTCTGTGTCCATCGGGCTCAGCTTCCACTGCCGCAGCGGATCCTCGATACGTGCCTTGAAGCGGACTTCCTGCTCGTCCATCCCGACCTCCAGCCACAGCTTGATCAGGATGATGCCTGCGTCTACGGCGAATTTCTCGACCAACGGGCACAGTTCCAGGAAACGCTTGTGGTCGGCGGAAGAGCAAAAACCCATGACATATTCAACGCCGGCGCGGTTGTACCAACTGCGGTCGAAGATGACGATTTCGCCGCCGGCGGGAAATTGTTCGATGTAGCGCTGTAGGAACAGCTGGGTTTTTTGTCGGTCGGAAGGCGCGGGCAGGGCGCAGACACGGAACACGCGCGGGCTCACCTTCTCGGTCAATGCCTTGATGGTACCGCCCTTGCCGGCGGCGTCGCGGCCTTCGAAAATGATGATCACCTTCAGCTTCTCTGCTCTCACCCACTCCTGGAGATGGCAAAGCTCGACCTGGAGCTTCTCGAGTTCCTTCTCATAATCCTTCCGCTTCATCCGCTCCGCGGGCGCGTCCTTGGCCATGCCTGTCCTTTCGTTGCTGCGCTCGTCATTCATCCCAGGAAATTGTCACGCCGATATCGCCGGGCACACCGCCCGGAAAATCGATGATCTGATAGGCGATGCGATAGCCGCGCGGTTTCAGATGGTCCGCCCACAGCTGGAAGATCTCCTTGGGAATTCCCGTCAGCGTGTTTTCCCAGCCCTGTTCCATCTGATTGATGGCGCGCCCCTTGTCGGTGCACAGCGAGTTGGGGAAACGATAGACCAGCACCTCGGTCAGGCCGTTGCGTACCGCGCGCTGGATGATGGTCGAGGCGAGCTTGATCTTCTCCTCCTCGCTCTTGCCGGAAGGCTGGCTCAGACGCTCGATCAGCGCGCGCTTCTCGGCATCGGCGGCGGCGGCCACGCGGACGTATTCCTCCGCCTTCTCGGCCTCCTTGAGAGCGGCTTCCTTACGAATCTGGGCGGCACTGGGGATGAGATCGTCGAGGCCGGGCATGGCTGCGTCTCCTGATGATTGTGCAATCGACGTTCAGGCAACGCTAGGTCGGGCCGCGCGGGTTTTCTTGATTCAGATCAAGCATCCGGGGGCCCGCCCGAACACAGTGCCAAACGCGCTTCGTATGGAGCGAGTCCGCATTGGGAGAGACGTTTGAGCGACCAGCTTCATCCAATGGCCCCACATCACCTGCCGTTCTATCTCGCGCCGGGGAGCGGGGTTGATCCGCTGATGGTGGTGATGGGTATTTTCCTGCTCGGAACCGTGCTCTGGGTCGGCACCCTCTATTGGAAGCTGCACAGCCTGCCGGAGCGGATGGCGCACAAATCGCAGAAATTGCAGTTCGAATTTGTCGCGGTGCTCGGCCTGATCTCGCTCTTCACGCACATGCACATCTTCTGGATCGCGGGCCTTTTGCTCGCGCTGATTGACATACCGGACTTCGGCACACCGCTGCGCAGCATTGCCGGTTCCGTCGAGAAGATTGCCGGCGCGGCGTCGGCCGCCGATGGCGGGGAAGTCCAGGAAGAGGCAGCAGCTGCGTCGTCACCAACAGACAAGCCGGGGCCCGCCAAGGAGAAGGAGCACAGCCATGTTTGAGCTGATGTTTTGCTCGCTTCTGACGATCCTGCCCGACTATCTCTACCGCCGTTATGTCCAGGGCAAGCGCTTCGGCAAGGAGATCACCTTCTTCTCGGTCTGGTACGAGCTGCGCTGGGGCATCACCGGCTGCCTGATGCTGACGGTGTCCTTGATTACCATGATCTTCTACTTCCACCCGACGACGTCGTCGGCAACGTTGTACTTCCGCACGGTGCCGATTCTGCCCGAAGGCTCGGGCCGCGTCGCCGAGGTCAAGGTCGGCTTCAGCGCGCCCGTGAAGAAGGGCGACGTCCTGTTCACGCTCGACAGTTCGAAGCAGCGGGCCGCGGTCGAAACCGCGAAGCGAAAGGTCGCAGAGGTCGATGCCGCCATGCAGACCGCGCAGGCCGATGTGGTCAAGGCCGACGCACAGATCGGTGAGGCGAAAGCCAACTATCAGCAGGCCAGGGACGAGCTCGACGTCAAGACCGAGCTCCAGCGCCGCAACCCCGGCATCGTCGCGCAGCGTGACATCGACAAGCTCCAGGTGCTGGTCGATCAGCGTCAGTCCGGCATTGATGCCGCGACCGCCGCGCGACAGGCGGCCTCGTTGCAGATTTCGACGTTGCTGCCGGCGCAGAAGGCCAGCGCGGAAGCCGCGCTCGACCAGGCCCAGGTCGATCTCGACAAGACCATTGTACGTGCCGGCGTCGATGGACGGGTCGAGCAGTTCCTGGTCCGTCCCGGCGACGTCGTCAATCAACTGATGCGTCCCGCGGGCGTCCTCATTCCGGAGGGGGCGGGCCGGGTCCTTCAGGCCGGCTTCGGCCAGATCGAGGCGCAGGTCATGACGGAGGGCATGGTGGCGGAGGCAACCTGCATGTCGAGGCCGTGGGTCATCATCCCGATGGTGATCACCACGGTGCAGGACTACATCGCCGCAGGACAATTCCGCTCCGGCGAGCAACTAGTCGAGGCGCAGAACGCCGTCCGTCCCGGCTCCATTCTGGTATTTCTGGAACCGCTCTACAAGGGCGGGCTCGACGGCGTGACGCCAGGCAGCAGCTGCGTCGTCAACGCATACACCAGCAACCACGAGGAAATCTCGGCCAAGGACACCCCGACCAGCCGGAGGATTGCGCTGCATGTGGTGGACGGCGTCGGCCTCGTACATGCGCTGCTGCTGCGCATCCAGGCGCTGCTGCTGCCGATCCAGACGCTGGTGTTCAGCGGTCACTGAACGGCCAGGGAAGGGAAGACGGCATGGAGATCCGCTACCACCGCTGTCCGGCGACATAACAGCAAAGGCGCGGGTTGTCGGCGGACAACATTCCCCTCTAGAATTGTCCGTGGCAGCGGCTGTCGAAGCTACCGGAGGACGATGAGCGGACGCGTGACCATTGCGTCAGTCAAATCATGGCCGGTTGCGGCCGTGCTGCTCTGGCTTGGCCTGGTACTCGCTGTCTGCACATTGCCGAGACCAGTGAGTGCCGCCGGGCCGGGGGCGATCGCGCATAACGAGCCCAAACGCGTGCTGATGCTGCATTCCTTCGGGCGGGAGTTCCTGCCCTGGAGCGAATATGCGCGAAGCATCAAGGCTGAGCTCGAACGGCAATCGCCATGGCCGCTCGACATCCAGGAGCACACGCTGCTCACCGCGCGCTTCAACAGTGCGGGCCCGGAAGCGCCCTTCGTCGAATATCTGTCCTCGCTCTACCAGGGCCAAATGCCCGACATCGTGCTGACCGTCGGCGCGCCTGCCGCGATGTTCGTGCAGAGATATCGACAAAGGTTGTTTCCAAAGACGCCGATGGTGCTGACCGTGGTCGAGCAGCGGCTGGTCGACCGCTTCGACCTTACCGAAAACGACGTCGTCGTGGCAGTTCACAATGATTTCATGGCAGCCTTCCAGAACATTCTACAGCTCTTGCCCGACACCAAGGAGGTCGCCATCGTGATTGGTGCCTCAACGCTCGAAAAGTTCTGGATCGACGAGGTGAAACGGGAGCTGAAGCCACTGGACGGCCGGCTCGCTCTCACCTGGTATTCGGACCTGTCATTCGAGCAGATATTGAAGCAAGCATCGACGCTTCCGCCGCACACGGCGGTGTTCTGGGGCCTGATGTCGGTCGATGCCGCCGGAATCGTCCACGAGGGCGACATTGCGCTCCGCAGCCTGCATGCGGTCGCGAACGCGCCGATCTTCTCCTACCAGGAGCCGTTCTTTGGTGGCAGCACCGTCGGCGGCCCGATGCATTTGGTAGCCGATACCAGCGCCAAGACCGTCGGCGCCATCATCCGCATCCTCGGCGGCGAGAAGCCGGCCAACATCAGATACGAGCCGATCGGCTTCGCGCCGCCGAGATATGATTGGCGGGAGTTGCAGCGCTGGGGCATCAGCGAGAGCCGCTTGCCGCCGGGTAGTGAAATCCTGTTTCGAGAGCCTCCCGTCTGGGAACATTATCGCTGGCAGATGCTCCTGATTGCGGCTGTGATCCTCGTGCAGGCCGGCCTGATCAGCGGGTTGCTTCATGAGCGCCGCCGCCGCCAGGTCGCCGAGGTCGAGTCGCGCCAGCGCCTGGCCGAACTCGCTCACGTCAACCGCTATTCGGCCGTCGGCGAATTGACGACATCGATCGCCCACGAATTGAATCAGCCGCTCGGCTCCATCCTGACCAACTCGGAGACGGCGGAGCTCATGCTGAAGGCCGCTTCGCCGGACATCAAGGAGATCCGGCAGATTGTCGCGGACATCAGGCGCGACGATCAGCGTGCAAGCGAGGTGATTCGCAGGCTGCGCAGCGTTCTGAAGAAGACGCCGTTTGAAATCAGGGACATCGAACTCAACGACACGGTGCGAGAAGCGATCGGCCTGGTGACGGCCGTCGCCGATGGACGCCGGATTGCGTTGACCTACATGCCTGTTCTGGCCGATCTCCATGTCAAGGGCGATCCGGTTCAGCTCCAGCAGGTCGTTCTCAACCTGATCATCAATGCGATGGATGCAATCTCCGACGCGGACACCGGAAAACGCGAGGTCAGCGTCTCGACCATGCGCGCTGGCAATCAGGCCGAAATCAGGGTCGCCGATACCGGACCCGGGATTGCCACTTCCGATCTCGACAAGGTCTTCAATCCGTTCTTCACGACCAAGCCGGAAGGAATGGGCATGGGGCTCCCGATCGCCAAGACCATCATCG
>JAEWFG010000025.1 GCA_023388935.1 Pseudomonadota bacterium
GCGAAGGCGCATGGCGAAGCGCTCGGCGCCGACGAGCTCAAGGCCGCCAAGGAAAACCTCGGCATCTCGCTCGAGCCGTTCTCGGTGCCCGACGACGTGCTGAAGGCCTGGCGCGCAGCCGGCTCCCGCGGCGCAGCGGCTCGCCAGGAATGGGAAGGCCGGCTCGGCGAGCTCGGCGGCCGCAAGCGCGCCGAGTTCGAGCGCCGCCTGCGTCATGAGCGTCCGGCTTCGCTCGCAAAAGCGGTGAGAGCGTACAAGAAGGAGCTCTTGGAAAAGCCGATGGTTGCGGCCACCCGCAAGTCCTCGGAAGCCGTCATCGAAGTCATTGCGGGCGTCATGCCAATGGAGTTTCTCGCTGGCTCCGCCGACCTCACCGGCTCTAACAACAAC
The DNA here is from genome assembly GCA_023388935.1 of Pseudomonadota bacterium. Lineage (GTDB taxonomy): Bacteria > Pseudomonadota > Alphaproteobacteria > Rhizobiales > Xanthobacteraceae > Bradyrhizobium. The sequence goes on from JAEWFG010000025.1 coordinate 391, forward strand.
AAGGCGAAATCGGCCACAGCTTTCTCGGCCAAGACGCCAAAAGGCCGCTTCATCCACTACGGCATCCGTGAGCACGGCATGGCCGCCGCGATGAACGGCATCTTCCTGCATGGCGGCTTCGCGCCGAACGGCGCGACCTTCCTGGTGTTCACCGACTACGCACGTCCTGCGATGCGCCTTGCCGCGTTGATGGGTGCCGGCGTTGTCTACGTCATGACGCACGATTCCATCGGCCTCGGCGAGGACGGTCCGACCCACCAGCCGGTCGAGCATCTCGCGGCGCTTCGCGCCATCCCGAACATGCGCGTGTTCCGCCCCTGCGACTCCATCGAGGTCGCCGAGTGCTGGGAGCTCGCGCTCAACCGCATCGACGGTCCGACCGTGCTGGCGCTGACGCGGCAGAACCTGCCGCAGCTCCGCACCACCGCACCGAATGACAATCCGTGCCAGCAGGGCGCGTACGAACTGGTCGCCGCGCAGGGCGAAGCCAAGGCAACGCTGTTCGCCTCAGGCTCCGAAGTCGAGATCGCGGTCGCCGCCCAGAAGCAGCTTGCCGAGCGCGGCATCCCGTCGCGGGTGGTCTCGGTGCCCTCGCTCGAGCTGTTGTTAGCGCAACCAGAGGCCAAGCGCGCCGCAATCATCGGCAACGCGCCGGTGAAGGTCGCGATCGAGGCGGCGGTGCGCTGGGGCTGGGATGCCGTGATCGGCCAGGATGGCGAATTTATCGGTATGCATTCCTTCGGCGCGAGCGCGCCGGCGAAGGACCTTTTCAAGCATTTCGGCATTACCGCCGAGGCCGCGGTTAACGCTGTGCTGAAGCGCGTTTCCTGAGAGTTGAGCTTGCCAAAAAAAAGGACTACGAACGTCTCATATGATCAAGTACCGCCCGGCCGAACCGGGCGTCCGCCCTAAAAAACCTCGCAGGCGCGCCAAGCGCGTTGTGCGCGATGATTAGGCGTTATCGAACACGTCATTGAACGGTCATAAGGAGATGAAACATGGCAGTCCGCGTCGGAATTAACGGTTTTGGCCGCATCGGCCGCAACGTCCTGCGGGCTATCGCCGAGTCCGGCCGCAAGGACATCGAAGTCGTCGGCATCAACGACCTCGGCCCGGTCGAGACCAACGCCCATCTCCTCCGTTTCGACTCCGTCCATGGCCGCTTCCCCGGCACCGTGACCGTCGATGGTGACTCGATCAGCCTCGGTGGCGGCAAGATCAAGGTGACCGCCGAGCGCGATCCCTCGAAACTGCCCTGGAAGGATCTCGGCGTCGACATCGCGCTCGAATGCACCGGCATCTTCACTTCGAAGGACAAGGCTTCCGCGCATCTCACCGCCGGTGCCAAGCGCGTTCTCGTTTCCGCTCCCGCCGACGGGGCCGACGCCACGATCGTCTACGGCGTCAACCATGACACGCTCACCAAGGATCATCTGGTCGTCTCCAACGGCTCCTGCACGACGAACTGCCTCGCGCCGGTCGCCAAGGTGCTGAACGACCTCGTCGGCATCGAGACCGGCTTCATGACCACGATCCATGCTTACACCGGCGACCAGCCGACGCTGGACACGCTGCACAAGGATCTCTACCGCGGCCGTGCGGCTGCGATGTCGATGATCCCGACCTCGACCGGCGCCGCCAAGGCGATCGGCCTCGTGCTGCCCGAGCTGAAGGGCAAGCTCGACGGCGTCGCGATCCGCGTGCCGACCCCGAACGTCTCGGTCGTCGACCTCAAGATCGTCGCCAAGCGCGCCACCGACGCCAAGGAAGTCAACGCGGCGATGAAGCGCGCCTCCGAGCAGCAGCTCAAGGGCGTCCTCGGCTACACCAGCGCGCCGAATGTCTCGATCGACTTCAACCACGATCCGCACTCGTCGACGTTCCACGAAGACCAGACCAAGGTGCAGAACGGCACGCTGGTGCGTGTGATGTCCTGGTACGACAACGAGTGGGGCTTCTCGAACCGCATGGCTGACACCGCCGTCGCAATGGCAAAGGTGATCTAAGCCAAGGTCTCGTGTCCCGGACGCGGCGCAGCGTGTCTTCACGGTGCGCCGCAGAGCCGGGACCTATGTTCCTGCGTAGGTACCGGTTCTGCAGCGCACCGCTTTGCGCCGCGCAGCGCCCGGGACAAGAGAGAGTGGTCCGATGACCAACAAATTCCGCACCCTCGACGACGTCGACGTGAAGGGCAAGCGCGTGTTGCTGCGCGTCGATCTCAACGTGCCCATGGAGAGCGGGCGCGTCACCGACGCAACGCGGCTCGAGCGCGTCGCGCCGACCATCACCGAAATCTCGGACAAGGGCGGCAAGGTCATCCTGCTCGCACATTTCGGCCGGCCCAAGGGACGCGATCCCAAGGAGTCGCTCAAGCCTGTCGCTGAAGCACTGTCGAAGGTCGTAAACAAGCCCGTCGCCTTCGCCGACGATTGCATCGGCGAGCCCGCGGCCAAGGCCGTCGCCGCCCTGAACGACGGCGACATCCTGTGCCTGGAAAACACCCGCTTCCACAAGGAAGAGGAAAAGAACGATCCTGCCTTTGTCGCGGAGCTCGCCAAGCTCGGTGACATCTGGGTCAATGACGCGTTCTCCGCCGCGCACCGCGCCCACGCTTCGACCGAAGGCCTCGGCCACAAGCTCCCGGCCTATGCCGGCCGCACCATGCAGGCCGAGCTCGACGCGCTGGAGAAGGCGCTGGGTTCACCGACCAAGCCCGTCATCGCGATCATCGGCGGCGCCAAGGTCTCGACCAAGATCGATCTGCTCGAAAACCTCGTCAACAAGGTTGACGCGCTCGTGATCGGCGGCGGCATGGCCAACACTTTTCTGCATGCCCAGGGCGTCGCAGTCGGCAAATCGCTGGCCGAGAAGGATCTCGCGGCCACTGCACAGCGCATCATGGAGAAGGCGGAAGCCGCCAACTGCGCGATCATCCTGCCGGTGGACGCCACCGTCGCCTATCATTTCGCCGCCAATGCGCCCTCGCATGCCTATGGGCTCGATGCGATCCCGGCCGACGGCATGATCCTCGACGTCGGCCCGCAATCGATCGCGCGCGTCCACGCGGCAATCGACGACGCCGCGACGCTGGTCTGGAACGGACCGCTCGGCGCCTTCGAGATGCAGCCGTTCGACCGTGGCACGGTCGCGGCCGCCAAGCATGCTGCCGCGCGCACCAGGGCCAAGAAGCTGATCTCGATCGCGGGCGGCGGCGACACCGTCGCGGCTCTCAACCAGGCCCATGTGGCCGGTGATTTCACCTATGTCTCGACCGCCGGTGGCGCATTTCTTGAATGGATGGAAGGCAAGCCCCTGCCTGGCGTCGAGGTCCTGCGCACCAAGTAGTCAGTCGACAAGTAGTTAGCGGCCCTGCAGGCCCAAACGGGAGAAAAAGAAACATGGCTCGGATCACGTTGCGTCAATTGCTCGACCATGCGGCGGAGAACGATTACGGCGTACCGGCCTTCAACATCAACAACATGGAGCAGGCGCTGGCGATCATGGACGCCGCGAACCAGACCGACGCTCCCGTCATCATCCAGGCGTCGCGCGGTGCGCGCTCCTACGCCAACGACGTCATGCTCAAACACATGATGGACGCGGTGACCGAGATCTATCCGCATATTCCGGTCTGCGTGCATCTCGACCACGGCAACGAGCCAGCAACCTGCATGACCGCGATCCAGGCCGGCTTCACCTCGGTGATGATGGACGGCTCGCTGAAGGCCGACGGCAAGACCCCCGGCGACTGGGGCTACAATGTCGGCGTCACCAAGACCGTGACCGACATGGCTCATCTCGGCGGCA
>JAEWFG010000137.1 GCA_023388935.1 Pseudomonadota bacterium
CCCGGAATCCATCCCACTTCGAGGTTGCTGCCCAATGGATTCCGGGCTCGCGCTTCGCGCGCCCCGGAATGACGGCGAGAGTGTAGCGCTCCTCGCAATGACGGTGGTCAGCCCCGCGGAAACCGCGCCGCCTTCTCCTCCAGCGGCAGCTTCAGTCCGTTCGCCAGATATGACACGGTGCGATAGAAGCCGCACAGCAGCATGATCTCCAGGATCTGGGCTTCGTCGTAGTGCGCCGACAGCGCCGCAAACTCTGCATCGTCGAGCGCCGCGCGATGATGCAGCGCGTCGACGGCGGCGATCAGCGTCTGCTCGGCCGGCGACCAGCAGGCTGACGTCGCATCGCCCAGCACGGTCGCATGCACCTCCTCCTCGCTGAGTTGCGCAGGCCCGGCGAAGATCGCGACGTGCACGCCCCACTCATATTCGCATCCGGTCAGCGCGCAGGTGCGGTCGATGACGATCTCGCGCTGGCGCAAAGAGAGCGGGCCGGGATCGAGCAGGCCACCGGCGCGAAACTTGTCCCAGGCGCGGCTGTAGCCCGCCATCACCCGGAACAGCACCAGCGGCGGGGCGCCGCGCATGATGCGGTCGAACTGCGCCTGGATCTCCGGGGGATAAGGCGGCTCGAGCGGCGTAATGCGCGGCATCGGGGATGACATGGCGGAAGACATTGGCCGACCTCCTTGCTACATTTATTGTAGCACAACGCTACATTATCTGTAGCAAGACGCAAGAGGGTGACGATGGCCAAACAGGCAGCATCAGGAAGCCGGCCCGTACGCGGCTCACGCACCGGGCGGCCGATCATGGCCCTGCTCGACCTGCTCGGCCGGCGCTGGTGCCTGCGGATCCTGTGGGAGTTGCGCGACGAGCCCCTCACCTCCCGCGCGCTGCGCACGGCCTGCGACGAGGCCTCGCCGACGGTGCTGCAGGCGCGGCTGAGCGAGCTGCGCGAGGCGGGGTTCGTCGAACTGGGCGAAGGCGGCGGTTACGGATTGACGCCGCTCGGGCGGGAATTGTGCGAGACATTCATGCCGCTGCACCGGTTTGCTGAGCGGTGGAGCAGCAAGAGCGGCGCCTAAGTCTGGCGACGCCTTCCAACAAACCCGTCATTGCGAGCGAAGCGAAGCAATCCAGACCTTCACCGCGGAAAGATTCTGGATTGCTTCGCTTCGCTCGCAATGACGATGGACTACGCCACGGCGACCGTCAGATTGGCGCCATCCACCTGCACGACCTTCACCCGGGTCCCCGCCGGCGTGTCGGGGCCGGCGACGCGCCAGACCGTGTCGCCGATGCGTACCGTGCCGCTGCCGTCGATGATCGGCTTCTCCAGTGTGAACTCGCGGCCCAAGAGCGCCTCGGCGCGCTTGTTGAGGAAGGGGCTGTCGCTTGCATCGAGCTTCGGCCGAGCGAGCCGGCGCCATACCGGCACGGCCGCGGCGGCGAACACCGCAAACATCACGAGCTGTATCTGCCAGGACAGATGAACGGCGAACGAGATCAGGCCAACGAGCAGCGCGGCGAGGCCGAGCCAGAACAGGAAGACGCCGGGCGCGATCGTCTCCAGCGCCATCAGGATGAAGCCGAAGATCAGCCAGTTCCAGGTGCCGAGCGATACGAACATGTCGGTCATGACACGACCTCTTGAGCTAACCCTACGGCGACGGCACGGACGGCGGCGTCGGTCCCGACGACGGCACCGAGCCGCGACGGGCTGCGGCAACAGCGGACGCTGCGCTTTCGCCGAACGTAGCCTTTGCGATCTCGCCGATGCCGGCGAGCGACCCCAGAAGGCTCACCGCCTCCATCGGCAGCATGATGATCTTCTGGTTCGGCGCGTCCGCGAACTGGCCGAACGCCTTGATATATTTGTCTGCGATAAAATAGTTCAGCGAGGCGACGTCACCCTTGGCGATGGCATCCGACACCGCCAGTGTCGCCTTGGCCTCAGCTTCGGCCAGACGCTCGCGCGCCTCGGCGTCGCGGAAGGCGGCCTCGCGGCGGCCCTCGGCCTGGAGGATCTGGCCCTGTTTGGCGCCCTCGGCGCGCAGGATCTCGGACTGGCGCTGACCTTCTGCGGCGAGAATGTCGGCGCGCTTGACGCGCTCGGCCTTCATCTGCCGGCCCATCGCCTCGACGAGATCGGCCGGCGGCACGATGTCCTTGATCTCGATGCGGTTGACCTTGACGCCCCAGGGCGAGACCGCGGCGTCGACGACACGCAGCAGGCGCTCGTTGATCTCGTCGCGGTGCGACAGCACCTGGTCGAGATCCATCGAACCCATCACCGAGCGGATGTTGGTCATGGTCAAAACCGTGATCGCCTGGGTGAGGTTTGCGACCTCGTAGCTCGCTTTCGCCGCGTCGAACACCTGGAAGAAGGCAACGCCGTCCACCGTCACGGTGGCATTGTCCTTGGTGATCACCTCCTGCTCGGGAATGTCGATCACCTGCTCCATCATGTTGATCTTGCGCCCGACGCGATCGAAATAGGGCACGATCAGGTTGAGCCCGGGGCGCAGCGTCTGGGTGTATTTGCCGAAGCGCTCGATGGTCCAGTCATAGCCCTGCGGCACCGTTTTCACGCCGGCGAGCAGCGTGACGATGACGAGCAAAACCAGAACAATCGCGAAAATGTCGAAACCGCTCATATTTCCTCCAAGGCGGGAAAAGGCCTTTCCCGGCGCTGTCATTGGTCGGGATCACGACCCCAGGGGTTCAGCGGTCGCGATTAACGTCGGCATCCCTGCGATTCAGCACAAGACGCCCGGAGAGGGAACGGTCACGATTATGTATTTGCTGGATGGCTCTTGAAAGCGCGCGAGCGCAGACCTAGCGGCAAAGGTTAAGGTTTTGCGACCATCCGTCACAGGCAAACCCTACTCGATGACATCGTGCGCGATTGCGAGCAGGCTGGCCGGGATCGTGACACCGAGCGCCTTGGCCGCTTTCAGATTGACGGCGAGCTCGAACTTGGTGGGATTCTGGACCGGCAGGTCGGCAGCGCGCGCCCCCCGGAAGATACGATCGATGTAGGAGGCGGCGCGCCGCAGCTGCTCGGCACTATCCGTGCTGTAGGACATCAGCCCGCCCTCGTCGACGAAGCTGCGGCTCCAGAACACCGCCGGCAAGCGCCCCTGCGTGATCGCCGTCAAGAGCTCGGTGCGATGGACTGTCGTGAAGAAGTCCGGCAGCACGAGCAGGCCGCCATCCTTCGAGGCCAGTGCGGCGACCGAGGCGGCATCGTGCACCGGCGCGGCTTCGACCGACACACCAAGCGCGCGCCCCGCGTCTTCGATCGTGCGCAGCATGAGGGGAGCAAACGGGGCGGTGGCGGGATTGTAGACGACGAAGACCCGCCGCACGGGCGGCGAGACCTGCATCAGCATCTCCAGCCATTTCCCGGCCAGCGGACCGTCATAGTCAGTGAAGCCGGTCAGGTTGCCGCCGGGACGGGCAAGGTTCTCCACAAAACCCTGGCTGAGGGGATCGGTGACGATTGCGAACACGATAGGCGTCGTCGTGGTGCGGCGGCGTAGCTCCTCCACCGAGGGCGTGCCGACCGCAAACAGGACGTCCGGCTTCAACGCGATGATCTCGTCGGCGAGCTGCGCCATCCGCGCCCGATCACCGTCGCCGCTGCGCCAGTCGATAATGAGATTGTCGCGCTCCTTCCAGCCGAGGGAAGCGAGCGCCTCGACCAGAATGCCGCTCCGTTCGTGACCGATCGCGTCATCTGCGGCCGTGACCGAGAGCACGCCGAGCCTCCGCGCTGCATTCGGCTGCTGCGCCATGGCCGAGAGCGGCAAAGCGGTGATCGTCCCAAGAAACGCCAAAATCTCGCGGCGGTTCATGGGCGCCCCATCAGATCCAGCCCTGCAGTTCGCGCAGCACCAGGGTACGGATCACGTCCATGCCGGGTTCGCTGTCGTTGAGGCAGGGGATCGCCGAAAACTGCTCGCCGCCATTGTGCCTGAAGATCTCGGCGTTCTCCTGCGCGATCTCCTCGAGCGTCTCCAGACAGTCGGCGGCAAAGCCCGGCGTCACCACCGCAATGCGGCGTACGCCTTCCTGGGCGAGACGCTCCATCGTCTTGTCGGTGTAGGGCTGCAGCCACTCGTCATTGCCGAAACGCGACTGGAAGGCCAGCAGCAGTTTTGTCTCGTCCATGCCGAGCCGGCGGCGCAGCGCTTCGGTGGTGGCGACGCAGTGCCCCAGATAAGGATCGCCCTTGTCGACATAGGATTTCGGCATGCCGTGGAAGGAGGCGACGATCAGCTCCGGCTTGAAGGGCAGCGCGGCCAGATGCGTCTCGATCGAGGTCGCGAGCGCCTCGATATAGGCCGCGTCGTCAAAATAAGGCGGGGTCACGCGCAGCGTCGGCTGCGCGCGCAGGCGGGCGAGCACGCGGAATACCTCGTCGCAGACGGTGGCCGAGGTCGAGGCCGAATATTGCGGATAGAGCGGAACGGCGAGGATACGGTCGCATCCTTTGGCGATCAGCGCGTCGATGCCCGACTTAATCGAGGGATTGCCGTAGCGCATCGCCCAGTCGACGACGACATGCGCGCGGTCCGACAGCGCGGAGGCGAGCTTGTCGCTCTGCGAGCGCGTGATCGTCTTCAGCGGCGATTCGTTCTTCTCGTTGTTCCAGATCTTCCGGTAGTCGAGCGCCTTGGTGCGGGGACGGCTGCGCAGGATGATCCCGTTCAGCACGAACTGCCAGACCAGGCCCTGGTCCTCGATGACGCGGGCGTCCGAGAGGAATTCCTTGAGATAGACCCGCACGCCCAGCGCGTCGGCCGTATCGGGCGTGCCGAGATTGACCAGGAGCACGCCGACCCGCGGTCGGCTGGACTGAGCGGTCGGCTTCGCGGTTTCGGAGGGGGCTACAGTCGTCATGGTATCGTTGCGTCGCGCGTTGCTCCGAACTTGTCAAGACGAGGCCGGTTTCGCTAGGGTCGCGCCCAAGCGGGGGGAGGAAAGATGACACTCGCGGAATGGTGCGTATTTGGAGCACTGCTGCTCTACCTTGCGACGATCGCCTCGATCAAATGGATCAGATTTCGCAAGTTCGACAATTCCCGGCCGCGCGACCCGGCCTTCTATGAAGACGGCATCGCGCAGCGTGCACTCGGCGCGCACCAGAACGGCATCGAGACCTTTCCGTTCTTCGCCTTCGCCGTGCTGCTCGCCGAATTCCGGGATTCGCCACAGCGCCTGATCGACGAGCTCGCCGTGCTGTTCCTGATCGTGCGGATCGCCTACGTGCTGACCTATCTCGGCAACCGCCCGACTCTGCGCTCGATCCTCTGGAGCATCGGCTTTGCGATCAATCTGGGGATCTTCTTCATGCCGGCGCTGAAGCGGTTTTTGCCGGTGTGAGTTTTCCCGCCGCCGTGTCCCGGACGCGGTGCAGCGCTCTCGCGCTGCTCCGCAGAGCCGGGACCCAGAAGGCCACGCGCTCCGGTATACAGAAATGGGCCCCGGCTCTGCAGCGCATCGTCGAAGGGACGCTGCGCTGCGTCCGGGGCAGGAGAGTCGCCCCGATGGTCCCGCGCTTGATCCAGATCAATAGGCGACCGTTCAACGCCCACCAAAAGTGGCGTGCCCGCGCTCGTCAAACGCAGCGGCCGGAACGAGCAGACCGCTCGCACCTATCCCAGGGAGTCTCGGATGACACGGCACATTATCTACGCGATCATCCTCATCGGCACCGGAGTGCTCCTCGCGCCATCGGCGAAAGCAGTGACGGCCGCGCGATGTGAGGATCAAACCGCAAATTGTATAGGCACATGTGCCGACTTCACGGGTGGGGCCGGTGACTTTCGGGGACATCAGAACAGATGCATGCGCTCCTGCGACCGGCAGACGAACCGATGTCTGATACGTGCGCACGCCGCTGACGAGCGTTGGTACCGTGACCGCCAATAAAGGGCGTGCTCAGAAACACGTCGTCCGTTCGGCGGCGATGTAGCCGAACAACAGGCCCGCGCCGAACAGCAGCACGATGCCGGCGGCGGCGAATTCGATGCCGCGCATGAACAGGGCGCCGCCGCCGTCGCGCCCCGCGCTCAGGCGGGCCGCGATGTCCTTAGCGGAGACGGCGACGACCGCGATGGCCGCGACCGTGATGGCCGTGCCGAGCCCCATCAGGAAGGTCGCGGCGATGCCGGCCCAGAACAGGCCCTGGGCGAGCGCAAACACCAGTACCAGGATCGCGCCCGAGCAGGGGCGAATGCCGACGGTGAGGATCGCGGCGAATCCGCGCCGCCAGCCGCCGGGGCCGGCGAGCTCGCTCGGGGCGGGGCCGTGGGAATGACCGCAATGCTCGTCGTGGACGTGGTCGTGCCCGTGGTGGTGATGGGCGCGCGCGTGGTCGTGGCTGTGATCGTGGTCATGATGGTCATGGGCATCATGGTGATGGTGGCCGTGATCATGATCGTCATGCGGCACACCAGCGATTGCCGGCACCGGCTGGGCTGCCTGGAGCGCGCGAATGAAAGTGCGACCCTTGACCCAGACCAGGCGTAGACCGAACGCAGCGATCAGGGCGTAGCTCGCGATCTCGATCGCGCCTTCCGCCTTGCACATGGTCTTGGCCGTCGCATTCAGCACCCAGGCCAAGATGCCGACGATCAGGATCGCCATCAGCGACTGCATCAGGGCCGAGGCGAACGACAGCGCGATGCCGCGCCGCGCGGTCTCGCGGTTGGCGACGAGATAGGAGGCGATCACCGCCTTGCCGTGGCCGGGGCCGGCGGCGTGGAAGATGCCATAGGCAAACGAGATGAAGAGCAGCGTCCACACCGCCGAGCCGTCGGACTTCGCGGCACGGATGGTCGCCGACATCTGGCGATAGAATTCCGACTGTTTTGCCAGCAGCCAGCCAATGAGACCGCCGGCCTCGGGCTCGACCGGCCGTGCCGGTCGCGGGGCGCCGAACGGATTTTGCGCGAAGAGATCGTGGAGCGCGGCATCGGCCGCGACCACGACCAGCAGAACGACGGCGCAGGCAAGCAGCCCGCGCGCGCCAGAAGAATGGAGACCACCGATCAAGGACAATCCACCGTGATCTTGTTGGCGAACATCAGGCCGAAATTCGAATTCTCGCCGTTCATGAAGGTCTGCTCATCGAGCTTCTGCGCGCTTGCGGTGCCGTCGCTCGGGCGCTCCAGCTTCATCTGGCAGCCGGCGGGCGCGCCGACCAGCTTGACCGGATTATCCTTGGCCATCTGGAAGTCGATGAAGAAGGAGCGGTCGAACACTTCGAGCATCAGCTGCCTGGGCTTGACCGGGTTCTTCAGCGGCAAGGTGAAGTGCAGGGTCAGGACCGTATCCTTGTAGTCGAGGAAGTAGTCGACCGGCTCCTGGAAACGCTCCTTCTTGCCGTCGGCTCGCGCGAAGGTGAAGTAGGCGTATTCCTTCAGCGACTCGACATTGGTCTGCGCCAGCGGCTCCAGCTCCTCGCGCGTATAGGCGCCCTTGGTCTTGCTCTCGAGCCCCTGCACAGCATAGGCCGAGAACATGTCATCGAAGGTCCAGGCGTGGCGCACGCCGGTGACGCTGCCGTCCGCCGCGTAGAGCAGCTCGCTGGTCGCGGTGATCCAGACATGCGGATGCGCGCTCGCCATTCCCGCCGCAAGCGTGAGGCCGGCGGCAATCAGCAATCCGAACAGGGCGCGCAGGCTCATCAGGCCGCCTTCGCGTCATCGAGCAGGCCGCGGCGCCGCAGCAGCGCATCGGGCTCCGGCGGGCGGCCGCGGAAGGCCTCATAGGCGGCTTCCGGATCGACCGATCCGCCCGTCGAGTAGATATCGTCGTGCAGGCGCTTGGCGACATCAGGATCGAAGATGTTGCCGGCCTCCTCGAACGCGCCGAAGGCGTCGGCGTCCATCACCTCCGACCACATGTAGCTGTAATAGCCCGCGGCATAATGGTCGCCTGAAAAGATGTGGCCGAACTGGGTGGGCCGGTGACGCATCGAGATCTCCTCGGGCATGCCGATCTTCTCCAGCTCCTTCTTCTCGAAGGCGCGGACGTCTTGTGCGGCCGCCGCCGGCTGGGTGTGGAATTCGAGATCAACCAGCGCCGAAGAGACGAACTCGACCGTGGCGAAGCCCTGGTTGAATTTTCGCGCGGCAAGGAACCGTTGCAGCAAATCGTCCGGCAGCGGCTGACCGGTCTGGTAGTGGCGGGCGAATTGCTGTAGCACCTCGGGCCGCTCCTGCCAGTGCTCGTAGAGCTGGGACGGCAGCTCGACGAAGTCGGTGAACACGGATGTGCCCGACAGCGACGGATAGGTCACGTTGGAGAGCATGCCGTGCAGGCCGTGGCCGAACTCGTGGAACAGGGTGCGGGCATCGTCCGGCGAGAGCAGCGAGGGCTCCCCGCCGGCGCCCTTGGCGAAGTTGCAGACATTAATGATCAACGGCGCGACCTCGCCGTCGAGCTTCTGCTGGTCGCGCAGCGAGGTCATCCAGGCGCCGGAGCGCTTCGACGGCCGGGCGTAGTAGTCGCCGTAGAACAGCGCCTTGTGCTTGCCATCCGGTCCCTTGACCTCCCAGACCCGGACGTCCGGGTGCCAGGCCGGGACGTCCTTGCGCTCCTCGAAGGTGATGCCGAACAGGCGCGTGGCGCAGTCGAAGGCGGCGGCGATCATGTGGTCGAGCGTGAGGTACGGCTTGATCGCGGCGTCGTCGAAATTGGCGCGCTGGAGGCGGAGCTTTTCGGCATAGAAGCGCCAGTCCCAGGGCGCGAGCTTGAAATTGCCGCCCTCGGCCGTGATCAGCGCCTGCATTTCGTCGCGGTCGGCGAGCGCCCGCGCCCGGGCCGGCTTCCAGACCCGCTCCAGGAGGCCGCGCACCGCGTCCGGCGTCTTGGCCATGGAGTCCTCGAGCCGGTAGGCGGCGAAGGTCGGATAGCCCAGGAGGTTTGCGCTCTCCTCGCGCAGCTTCAGGATCTCGACGACGGTCGTGTTGTTGTCGTTGGCGTTGCCGTTGTCGCCCCGGGCCGTGAAGGCCTTGTAGACCTTCTCGCGCAGGTCGCGCCGCGCCGAGCTTTTCAGGAACGGCTCGACCGAGGAGCGCGACAGCGTCACGATGGCCTTGCCGGCCATGCCGCGCTCTTCTGCCGCAGCCTTGGCGGCGGCCACGAAGCTCTCGGGCAGACCCTGGCGGTCGGCCTCGCCGAGCTCCATGAACCACTCCTGCTCGTCGCCGAGCAGATGATGGCTGAAGCTGGTACCGAGCTGGGCGAGCTTCTCGTTGATCTCGGCCATCCGCGTCTTGGCCTCCTCGGAAAGGCCGGCGCCGGCACGGTGGAAGCGGGTGTAGGTGCGCTCCAGCAGGCGGCGCTGCTCCAGGCTGAGGGCGAGATTGGCGCGGTTCTCGTGCAGCTGGGCGATGCGGCCAAACAGCACGGCGTTCATCATGATCGGATTCCAGTGCCGCGCCATCCGCAAGGAGACCTCCTTGTCGATGTCCAGGATGGCCGGATTGGAATGCGCCGAGACGAGGTCGTAGAAGACCGCCGCGACCTTGTTGAGGAGCTTGCCCGAGCGCTCCAGCGCCGTGATGGTGTTGGCGAAGTCGGCCGCCGCCGGATCATTGGTGATCGCCGCGATCTCGGCTGAGTGGTCGGCGAAGGCCTGCTCGAAGGCGGGAAGGAAGTGCTCCGGCTTGATCTCGTCGAAGGGCGGGGTCGCAAACGGCGTCACCCATGCCTTCAGCAGAGGGTTGGTCTCGGAGTCCGTATTTTGGCGAGGTTCAGACATCGCAAGTCCCGTTTTTCGAGCTGATTTGTTGAGGCCAGCTATAGCACGCGATCGGGCTTTTTTGGGCCATTTGGCCTTGCCCCCGGCCGCCTTTTCGGGGAGATTGCGGCCCTCGAAGACACGGACCTAGAACTCATGAACGCGCCTGCCTCCTCTTCCTCCCGCCAGATCGTCTGGCCGAGCGTCATCACTGTCATCAGCGCCGCCATCCTGATCGGCGCGGAGGTGTTCGGCGCGGCGTTTGCCGGTGGCTGGGCGCTCGCGATCCTGTTTGGGCTCAGCGACACCAGCGCGCACATCGTGCAGGCCGTGCTGTTTGCACTCGGCGTCCTCATCATGACCGCCTTCATCCGCGCAGCTCAGCGCGTCGAGCCTTTCACGAAGCGCGCGTGAAGCGCACACGCGCGCGAGTGCTGCGCGCACTGGGCAGAAAAACTTAACGCCTGTTCATCTTCAGCGTCGCTCGCGCAACACAGCGCAAGCAGATGTTAGGCAATTCTGCTCTCAGCCTAAAAAAATTCTTGCGAAGCAGAGTCAAAACGCTTATGTGCGGACTTGCCCAATTTCGCACGTGCCTGTGGTCGTGTGTCAGTCGGTGGGTATCCGGACAAGAGGCCGGACAGCCGCCAAGGGGTGAAGGAGCCGAGGGGCTCTTCGGAAGTGCAGAAGTCGCAAGACAATAGGTCGAACGACTGAAGGCAAACCCGGAGCGTCCAGCATCTCTCTCAAGAGATGCCATGTCGAAGGTGACTTCACCTTTTGCAACCGTGACTGGCAGCCGGAGGCGAACCGGCGCACCCCGCTCTCAACGGGGGACGCGACTTAAAGCAACGACGGAGCGGGCTTTTTTGGTCTCTACCGGCATTCCAACGCCGGCGCGGGCTACTGAAAAGGCTTGTCCTTCATTGCCAGGTGTGCGGGCGGGAAAATCTCCCAACCAATCCACGGCAGCACAGTCTGGTTTGAGTCATTTGGCTTCGTTGCGCCTCCATCGCGCGATGTGGCCGGAGCGCTCTTATCAGGCGTCACGTTGATGCGGATCCCGTCGCTGGGACCGTTGGAGAGTGCCATGACCGAACGTATCCAGGAATTCCTGCGCAACCGCCGCAAGGATGGCCTCGACACCGAGCCGTGCCTCGTTGTCGACCTCGAAGTCGTGCGTGACAATTACCAGTCCTTCGCCAAGGCGCTGCCCGACAGCCGCGTGTTCTATGCCGTCAAGGCGAACCCGGCGCCGGAAGTGCTGGCGCTACTCGCCTCCATGGGCTCCTGCTTCGATACCGCCACGGTCGCCGAGATCGAGATGGCGGTGGCCGCCGGTGCGACGCCCGACCGCATATCCTTCGGCAACACGATCAAGAAGGAGCGCGACATCGCGCGCGCCTTCGCGCTCGGCATCCGGCTGTTCGCCGTGGACTGCGCCGCCGAAGTCGAGAAGGTCGCCCGTGCCGCTCCCGGCGCCAAGGTGTTCTGCCGCATCCTCTATGACTGCGCCGGCGCCGAGTGGCCGCTGTCGCGCAAGTTCGGCTGCGACCCGGAGATGGCGGTCGATGTGCTCGACCTCGCCAAGCGTCTGGGCCTGGAGCCGTACGGCATCTCCTTCCATGTCGGCTCGCAGCAGCGCAAGGTGAAGGCGTGGGACCGTGCGCTGGCGATGGCCTCGCAGGTGTTCCGCGACTGCGCCGAGCGCGGCATCAACCTCTCCATGGTCAACATGGGCGGTGGCTTCCCGACCAAGTACCTGAAGGACGTGCCGCCGGTGGTGACCTACGGCCGGTCGATCTTCCGCGCGCTGCGCAAGCACTTCGGCAACCAGATTCCGGAGACCATCATCGAGCCGGGTCGCGGCATGGTGGGCAACGCCGGCATCATCGAATCCGAGGTCGTGCTCATCTCGAAGAAGAGCGACGAGGACGAGGTGCGCTGGGTGTACCTGGACATCGGCAAGTTCGGCGGTCTCGCCGAGACCATGGGCGAGTCGATCCGCTACGCCATCCGCACACCGCATGACGGGGCGGACATGACGCCGTGCGTGCTCGCGGGTCCGACCTGCGATAGCGCCGACGTGCTGTACGAGAAGAGCCCGTATCCGCTCCCGGTGACGCTCGAGATCGGCGACAAGCTGCTGATCGAAGGCACCGGCGCCTATACGTCGACCTACTCGTCGGTGGCCTTCAACGGTATCCCGCCGCTGAAGACCTACCATATCTGATCCGCCTCTCTTCGAGGCCTGACGAACCCGGGAGCCGGCCCGCCGGCTCCTTATCCTGACATTTCGATTTCTGACGACGTCTTGGACAGGCGCGCCTTCGGGCGCGTCCGTTCAAGCGGGGACTGACGCGCCATGACTGCTCTTCGGAAGCCACAAGTCGCCCTCACTTCGAAAGCCGCTCCGTTCGCGATCCGTGCGGAGCGTGCTGTCGACGTCGCCGCCCGTGAAGCGTTGCTCGATGTGTGCTTTGGCGAGAACCGCCATGGCCGCACCTGCCAGCGCCTGCGCGACGGACGTGCACCAGCCGCCGGGCTTGCCCTGTCGGCCGTGCGCGAGGGGACACTCGTGGGAACCGTGCGGCTGTGGCACGTCAGCGCCGGCGGCAGGCCCGCTGTGGTCCTCGGACCGCTGGCGGTCGATCCTGCCTGCCGCGAGCTCGGGATCGGCGCCGCGCTGATGCATCAAGCGCTGGCCGCCGCCCGGGCGCGCGGGCATGCCGCCGTGATCCTGCTCGGCGATGCCCCCTACTACGCCCGCTTCGGGTTCTCGACCGAGAAGACCGGCGAGCTTGCGCTGCCCGGCCCGTTCGAGCGCGACCGCCTGCTGGCGGTCGAGTTCACCGAAGGCGCGCTCGACGGAGCCGCCGGGATGATTGTTCCCACCGGCTCGGCCTTGCCCAAACGCCGGGCATCGCGCGCTCCTGACGCGTACGCGGCTTAAAGGGATTGCCATCATGGCGAAGACCGAAGCCGCATCCCGCGGCGTTACCCGCGCGCGTCGTCAGCCGTCCCGCTAAGCTCATTCGCCGCATTGTCGTCAGGGTTGCGCGGGCCCGCAAATTGCCCCTAAACCCCACGAAATCCCCTTCAGTCGAGGCCGAACCCATGTCCCGTCGCCTGATTTCCACCGGCTCCCCCTTCGAGAAGACCGCCGGCTACAGCCGCGCCGTGATCGACGGCGAGTTCGCCTTCGTCGCGGGAACTACCGGTTATGACTACACCACGATGACGATGCCGGCCGATGTCACGAGCCAGTCACGCAACTGCTTCAAGACCATCGAAGCCGCCCTGAAAGAGGGTGGTTTCGAGCTGGCCGACATCGTCCGCGCGACCTACTATCTCACCGACGCCAAGGACGCAGACGCCCACTTCGCGGTCTGCGGCGAGGTCCTCGGTGAGATCCGCCCGGCCGCAACGCTTCTCGTCGTCTCGGCGCTCTACAAGCCCGAGATGAAGGTCGAAATCGAAGTGACCGCGAAGCGCCGCACCTGATCCCACCAACACCGAATCTAGACAGTTCACTGAGACAGTCTCCTGGAGATACTTGATGAGCCCCTCCTCGCAGATCCACGCAAAGGTTTCCGGCCCTATCGTCATGGTCGGCTTCGGCTCCATCGGCAAAGGCACGTTGCCGATGATCGAGCGGCATCTCGATTACGACAAATCGCGCATCACCGTGATCGATCCCAAGGACGAGGGCCGCAGGGCACATTGCGAGAAGCACAATGTACGCTTCATCCAGAAGGGCCTGACCAAGGACAATTATCGCGAGTTGCTGACCCCGCTGCTCACTGAAGGCGGCGGCCAGGGTTTTTGCGTCAATCTCTCGGTCGATACCGGCTCTACCGACATCATGGAGCT
Organism: Pseudomonadota bacterium; assembly: GCA_023388935.1. Lineage (GTDB taxonomy): Bacteria > Pseudomonadota > Alphaproteobacteria > Rhizobiales > Xanthobacteraceae > Bradyrhizobium. Next base: position 13,634 of record JAEWFG010000137.1, read on the forward strand.
CTGCAACGAACTTGGCGCTCTTTATATCGACACCGTCAACGAGCCCTGGCTCGGCTTCTATTTCGATTCTTCGAAGGGCCCGGAAGCGCGCTCCAACTACGCCCTTCGCGAAGTGACGCTGGCGGCCAAGAAGGCGCGCCCCGCGGGCTCGACGACGGCCGTCTCCTGCTGTGGCGCCAATCCCGGCATGGTCTCCTTTTTCGTCAAGCAGGCGCTACTCAATGTCGCCGCTGATCTGAAGCTCAATGCCCCCAAGCCGAAGACCAAAGCCGAATGGGCGGACTTGATGCGGCAGGCTGGTATCAAGGGCATCCACATCGCCGAACGCGACACCCAGCGCTCCAAGTCGCCGAAAGAGCCGGACGTCTTCGTCAACACTTGGTCGGTGGAAGGTTTCCTGTCGGAAGGCGTGCAGCCGTCCGAACTCGGTTGGGGCACCCATGAAAAATGGATGCCCGAGAATGCGCATACCCACGACGCTGGCTGCGGCGCCGCGATCTATCTGATGCAGCCCGGCGCCAACACGCGCGTGCGCACCTGGTGCCCGACCCGCGGCGCGCAGTATGGCTTCCTCGTCACCCACAACGAGTCGATCTCGATCTCCGATTACTTCACGGTGCGTGACGCATCGGGCACGGCGATCTATCGGCCGACCTGCCACTATGCCTATCATCCGGCTGACGATGCCGTGCTGTCGCTGCATGAAATGTTCGGCCGCGCAGCAAAGATGCAGGAAAAGCACCACATCCTCGATGAGAACGAAATCGTCGATGGCATCGACGAACTCGGCGTGCTGCTGTACGGCCACGACAACAATGCCTATTGGTACGGCTCGCAGCTCTCCATCGAAGAGACCCGCAAACTCGCGCCCTATCAGAATGCCACCGGCCTGCAAGTGACCTCCGCCGTGCTCGGCGGCATGGTGTGGGCGCTGGAAAACCCGAACAAGGGCATCGTCGAAGCCGACGAGATGGATTTCGATCGTCTGCTGGAAATCCAGCTGCCGTATCTCGGCCCGGTGAAGGGTTTCTACACCGACTGGACGCCGCTGACGGATCGTCCGGGACTGTTTCCGGAAGATATCGATACGAGCGATCCGTGGCAGTTCCGGAACGTTCTGGTGCGCTGAGGCCGGACCACTCTCCGCCCGTCATTCCGGGGCGCGCGAAGCGCGAGCCCGGAATGACGGCGGAGAACTATTTCTCCTTGATCGGCGGCGCGATCTTCTCGGGCGGCGCCTCCGGCAGTGCCGGCCTCGTGGCAGCGCCCTGTGTCTGCGGCTCGGGGTGCGCGGGCTCGGGGGCGGGTGTGGTCGGCCGGTCACCGCCGGGCTTGGCTTCCGCAGGGGCCTTGCCCTGATCGTCCGACGGCGTGCCCTGAAGCGGCCTCGTCGCCTGCGCCAGCTCCATCTGGCTCTCGGCGCGGATCCGCGCCAGCGACATCCCTGACACCACGACGCCTGCCGCGAACAGCGAACAGGCTATCATCAGGTCGTGTTTCAGCCTGCGCTTGTCATCATTGCCGGTCATGTCGATCACCGCATTTGTCTGCGGGATCAACGAAATCGCTCGGTTGCGGTTCCGTGCCGGGGAAGCGGGAACTGGACGCCTGCGCGCCCAAACGCCGCGCTCAATCCGTGGTGTTGACTTCCCAGGTGGCGTGGCGCACGCCCGGCAGGTGCTGCAGATCGGTCGCCACGGCGTTCAGCTCGTTCGAATCGACCGCAGTCGCGACCAGCTTGGCGACGATCTCCAGAATGTCGTCTCCGATCTCGACCACATCGACATCGGCCACCGGATATTTCGCAGCCTCGAGCTTGTCGACAAGCCGGTCACGCATGTCGGGCAGGGCGTCGGTGGCCACCGCGAGCTTGAAGTAGTAAGTCGCTTCCAGCGCACTCTCATTCATCGGAATACGGTTGATGGCATTGACGAGCGGGCGCAGCAATGTGTTGCCGGCAATGACGAACACGGTCAGCAGCACGGCCTGGGCGACCAAATCGGCCCCGGCGCAGGAGCCGACGGCGGCAGAGGCCCACAGCGTGGCGGCAGTATTGAGCCCGCGGACGTCCATGCCCTGCTTCATGATGACGCCGGCGCCGAGGAAGCCGATGCCGGACACCACATAGGCGATCACGCGGACCGCACCGTCCGCGCCCGTCAGATGCATGGCGAGATCGACGAACGCAGCGGCGCCGACCGCGACCAGCACGTTGGTGCGCAGGCCCGCGGTGCGCTGCCGGTACTGCCGCTCGACGCCGATCAGCGTACCCAGCACGAAGGCTGCGAACAGGCTGATCAGCGTGTCGAGGAAATCGGCAATCTGAAAGGTCGTTAGAAACCGCATGGCCCCATCTACGGTCAGAACGATGACAGATTAAAGCTCCAGCAGGCCGCCGTCCCCATTTTCATCCGCAAATGCCAGCAACGTGCCCTTGGCGTTCCAGGCGAGCGCAGACACGGGCGGCGTGCCGTTGCGGCGAACCAGGATCTCGGCGCCGTCTTCCAGACGCACCATCAGCACGGTGCCGTCGCTGTAGCCGGCGGCGAGGATGTCGTTCTTCGGGTGGCAGGCGACAACCGAAACGCGCGCCTGCAGCGGCGCGAGCATCGCAGGCTCCTTGCCCATCGGGCCGTCCTTGCTCGCGAACGGCCACAGGATCACGGTGTCGGCGCCCGAGGTCGCGAGCGCCTTCCCGCCCGCGCTCCAGGACATCGAGCGGACGCGGCCTGGATAACCGGTCATGCGCATGTGGCGGTTATCCGCAAGCCGCCAGCCGTGCAGCGCCGCCTCGTGCATCGCGGTGACCAGGAACTTGTTGTCCGGGCTGAAGGTGACGCCGAGATGCGAGCCGGCCCAGGGCAGGAATTCGGCCGACGCTGCCATGTTCGGAAACCACAGCGTCGCGCCGTTGTAATGCGCGATCGCCAGCCGTAGGCCCTTCGGCGCGAACGCAAGCCCACCGACCGTCGAGGGCACGTCGATCGACTTCTCCTCGTTTTTCCCGCTCTTGACGAAAGCCGTCTTGCCGGCCGACCAGGCGAAAGCGCCATCAAGATGCAGCGCCACCGTATCGATCCAACGCCGCTTCGGGTCGGTTGCGAGCAGTGTCACCTCGCCCTTGGCATCGAGCGACACGACCTTGCCGTCGTCGCCGCCCATGATGAGGCGCTTGCCGTCGGAGGCGGTCGAGAGAATGCCGCCGCTGTGAACGGCAACCGTGCTGATCTCGCCCTTGGCGTCGACCAGCGCGACATTCTCCTCGCCGCCGACGAAGGCGGCACGGTCGGCAAGGAAATACATTGATGTCACGCCCATACCGAGCGCGACCGACTTGACACGGTCGGTGACGGAAACGATCGAGGCGGAATCGGGGGCCGTCGTAAATTCTTTCATCACGAGACGATGCAGCTCTCGAAACCCGTGCGAATGGCGTCTTCCGGCAATTCGCGGCCGATGAAGACGAGGCGGCTCTCGCGCGGCTCGCCTTCCTTCCACTTCCGCTGATGGTTGCCCTCCAGCATCATGTGCACGCCCTGGAAGACGTAGCGGTCGTCGTCATCGTGGAAGGCGAGGATGCCCTTGGAGCGCAGGATCTTGCCGCCCTCGACCTGCACCAGGTTCTGGAGCCAGGGCATGAACACGTTCGGATCGAGCGGCTTGTCGGTCTTGAGCGACAGCGACTGCATGTCCTCGTCATGATAGTGCTTCAGGCCATGGCCGTGATCATGGTGGTGATGATGATCGTGGCCGTCATGGTGATGATGATCATGGTCGTGGTCATGATCGTCGGCCTCCAGGAAGTCCGGCTCGATGTCGAGGATGCGGTCGAGGTCGAATGCGCCGCGGTCGAGCACATCGGCCAGCGCCACCGAGCAGCGCTCGGTGCGATGCAGCTTCGCATAGGGATTGATGCCGCGGATGCGGGCCTCGACCTCGGCGAGCTCGGGCTTGGTGACGAGATCGGTCTTGTTCAGCACGATGACGTCGGCAAAGGCGATCTGGTTCTTGGCCTCGGGCGCATCCTTGAGTCGGTCGGACAACCATTTGGCATCGGCAACCGTGACAACCGCATCGAGCCGAGCGTTCTTCTGCACGTCCTCGTCGACGAAGAAGGTCTGCGCCACCGGCGCCGGATCGGCAAGCCCCGTGGTCTCGACAATGATGGCGTCGAACTTACCCTTGCGCTTCATCAACCCGTCCATGATGCGCACGAGGTCGCCGCGCACGGTGCAGCAGATGCAGCCATTGTTCATCTCGAACACTTCCTCATCGGCGCCGATGATGAGGTCGTTGTCGATGCCGATCTCGCCGAACTCGTTGACGATGACGGCGTATTTCTTGCCGTGGTTTTCCGAGAGGATGCGGTTCAACAATGTTGTCTTTCCGGCGCCGAGATAGCCGGTCAGAACGGTCACGGGAATTTTTTGGGAGGTCGCTTCAGACATAACAACTCCGGACGTAGGGCTTCCGCGCGACGCAAGGCGGGGTGGCCCCTGCCCTAGTGGTCAAGCGCGCTGGTCAGGGCCTTTATATTGTGCCTGACCATGTCAATGTAAGTGGGTGCAGGCCCCTTTTCGCCGGTCAAACCGTCCGAAAT
>JAEWFG010000280.1 GCA_023388935.1 Pseudomonadota bacterium
CGAACCAAGCCATCGGCCAAGCTCATCTGCCCGACATTGCGCTCAACCATGGCACCCCTCGTCAGAATCAGCCATGGTTTAGAGAATCACGCATCAGCAAATTGCGCAAAGCCCTCCTTGTGGGAGACGTTCTGTCCCGCCCGGCCGCGCGACCGGAAAAAGGCTGTGGATGGGTCGAATCCGGCACCCAATGTCGCGCATTGCGGCGAACGGGCGAAGACGTATCGGGTCATTCGGTGATGCGTTTGCGGCGGCGCGCGAGGTCGCTGATGCGTTCGCGCCTCGCCCGGTGTCCGGTGGCGGTCACCCCGGCAGGAGGTGGCCCCCCGCGTTCATCCGCGCTCGTTTCTTCCGTGCTGTATTGGCGCGCCTCCTTTCGGACGCAGGCAATGCACTTCCAGCGGTTTCTCGTCGCGGAAAAATGGCCAAAGTAGTTCAGGCTTCGCTTGTAGGTCTCTCCGCAGTATCTGCAGGTTCTCGTCATTTGTGCTAGCGTAGGCGCGCGGAAGGTCGGTGCGGTTGATTCAAATCAACGCTGTCCGTCCAGCAGCTCGGCCTGTGTGCCCACAGCGTCGCGGTGATGGTGCCGGGTGCTGTAGAGGTCCAAGCGATCGAGAAGGTCATGGTCGCGCCGCCAGCGCCTCCAGCAGCGCGCGTCGCCATTGCTGCATCACCGCCCACCGTCTCGCCGCTATGCGGCGAGCCAAACTCTCCCACAAGGGGCCCACAAGTAGAGAGGGTGAGCGGCGGGCGCCCTTCGCAAAGAACCGGTCGGCCCGCACCTTGCTTAGGCACGGGCTGCCCGTTGTTCGTGCTTGATCGCGCTGACATCAGGTGTTCTGCTCAAAAAAGCTGCTGGAGCATCGCACCCCCGTGTCGATCTACGTCGCGCTACACCACGTCACGCACTACAAATACGACCGCCCGATCGATCTCGGTCCACAGACCATCCGCCTGCGGCCCGCGCCGCATACGCGCACGCCGATTCTGAGCTATTCGCTCAAGGTCACGCCATCACATCATTTCGTGAACTGGCAGCAGGATCCGCAAGGCAACTGGCTCGCGCGCTATGTCTTTCCGGAGAAGACGACCGAGCTGAAATTCGAGGTCGATTTCACGGCGCAGATGACCGTGGTCAACCCGTTCGACTTCTTCGTCGAGCCCTACGCGGACAGCTTTCCGTTCGAGTATCCGGAGGATCTGAAGACGGAGCTGGCGCCGTATCTGGAGACCATCAAGCCCGATCCGCTGTTTGCGAAATATCTCGCCGCGATCCCGCGCGAAGCCTCGAACACCGTCAACTTCCTCGTCGATCTCAACAGGGATCTGCAGCAGAAGATCCGCTACGTCATCCGCATGGAGCCGGGCGTTCAGACGCCGGAGGAGACGCTGTCGTCTTGCGCCGGATCGTGCCGCGATTCCGCGTGGCTTTTGATCCAGACCTTCCGTCATCTCGGTCTCGCCGCTCGTTTCGTCTCCGGCTACCTGATCCAGATCCGTCCCGACATCGATCCGATCGACGGACCGCCGGAGGTCGAGAACGATTTCACAGACCTGCACGCCTGGGCCGAGGTCTATCTGCCGGGCGCAGGCTGGATCGGCTTCGACGCGACGTCCGGCATGCTCGCGGGCGAGGGACACATCCCGGTCGCCGCGACACCGCATTACCGCTCGGCGGCGCCGATCTCCGGCGGCGCCGGCTCTGCCGAGGTCGAGTTCGCGTTCGACATGAGTGTCCGGCGCATCCGCGAGGCGCCGCGTATCACGAGGCCGTTCTCCGACGACGCCTGGACGCGGCTCAACGATCTCGGCGAGCAGGTCGACGGCGATCTCGCCGCGCAGGATGTACGGCTCACCATGGGCGGTGAGCCGACCTTCATTTCTGTCGACGATCTGGAAGCGGCGGAATGGAACACCGAGGCCGTCGGCCCGACCAAGCGCGCGCTCGCCGACGATCTGATCCGCCGTCTGCGCACGCGCTTCGCGCCGGGCGGGTTGCTGCACTACGGGCAGGGCAAGTGGTATCCCGGCGAGAGCCTGCCGCGCTGGGCCTTTGGTCTCTACTGGCGCAAGGACGGCGTGCCGATCTGGAAGAACGCGAACCTCATCGCCAGGATCGAGAATCCCCGGCGCGCCCAGGTCGAGGACGCCAAGGACTTCATGGAAGGCACGGCGGCTCGGCTCGGGCTCGATCCCGGCTACATCATTCCGGCCTATGAGGATACCGCCTACTGGCTCCAGAAGGAGGCCGAGCTTCCCGTCAACGTCGATCCGTCCGACTCTAAATTGTCCGATCCCGAGGCGCGCGCGCGCATGGCGCGGGTGTTCGATCAGGGCCTCCGCACACCGCGGGGCTTCGTGCTGCCGGTGCAGCGCTGGAACGCGCCGCCGCGCTGGCGCAGCGAGTGCTGGCAACTCCGGCGCGATCATCTGTTCCTGATGCCGGGCGATTCCCCTCTCGGCCTGCGCTTGCCGATCGGCTCGCTCGGCTACGTCCCGCCCGATCAATATCCCTATGTCGTCGAGCAGGATCCGATGGAGGCGAGGGGCAAGCTGCCGGTGTTCAGCCTCCCGGCGAGCCCGCAGTCGCCGCCGCGGGTCGCGCCCGAGCGTCTCAACACGTCCATCCCCGTCCGCACCGCGATGTCGATCGAAGTCCGCGACGGCGTGATCTGCGCGTTCATGCTACCGGTCGAGCGCATCGAGGATTATCTCGAACTGATCTCGGCGCTCGAAGCCACGGCCGAGGAGATGCAGTTTCAGGTCCGTGTCGAGGGCTATCCTCCGCCGTTCGATCCGCGCATCGAGGTCATCAAGGTGACGCCCGATCCGGGTGTGATCGAGATCAATATCCAGCCCGCGAACAGCTGGCGCGATGTGGTCGACATCACCACCGGCCTCTACGAGGACGCGGCCAAGGTGCGTCTCGGCGCCAACCGTTTCCTGGTCGATGGCCGCCACACCGGCACCGGCGGCGGCAATCACGTCGTGGTCGGCGGCTCCTCACCGGAGGATTCCCCGTTCCTGCGCCGGCCCGATCTCTTGAAGAGCCTCGTGCTGTACTGGCAGCGGCATCCGTCGCTGTCCTACCTGTTCTCCGGCCTCTTCATCGGTCCGACCAGCCAGGCGCCGCGCATCGACGAGGCGCGTCATGACAGCCTCTACGAGCTCGAGATCGCGCTCTCGCACGTGCCGCCGCCGGGCTGCCAGGCGCCGCTGTGGCTCGTGGACCGGCTGTTCCGGCATCTGCTCGTCGACATCACCGGCAATACCCATCGCGCCGAGATCTGCATCGACAAGCTCTATTCGCCGGAAGGCTCGACCGGCCGGCTCGGCCTCGTCGAATTTCGCGCGCTCGAAATGCCGCCCGATCCACGCATGTCGCTGGCGCAACAGCTCCTGATCCGGGCGCTGATCGCAAAGCTGTGGCGCGAGCCGCAAGCCGGCAAGTTCGTGCGCTGGGGCACGGCGCTGCACGACCGTTTCATGCTGCCGCATTTCATCTGGGAGGACTTTCTTGATGTGCTTTCTGAGTTGAAGAAATCCAGCTATCCCTTTGAGCCCGAATGGTATCTCGCTCAGCTCGAATTCCGTTTTCCTGCTTTCGGCCGCGTCCATCATGGCGGCGTCACGCTTGAATTGCGCCAGGCGCTGGAGCCTTGGCATGTCCTCGGCGAGGAGGGCTCGGCCGGCGGCATGGTGCGCTATGTTGATAGTTCGGTTGAGCGGCTTCAGGTGAAGGCGGAGGGCTTCGTCGAGGGGCGCCATATTGTCACCTGCAACGGCCGTCGCCTGCCGATGACATCAACCGGCCGCTCGGCGGAGGCCGTGGCCGGCGTCCGCTTCAAGGCCTGGCAGCCGGCCTCCGGGTTGCACCCGACCATTCCGGTCCACGCGCCTTTGACCTTCGACCTCATCGACACCTGGAACGGCCGGTCGCTCGGCGGCTGCGTCTATCACGTCGCCCATCCCGGTGGGCGCAACTACGACACCAAGCCCGTCAACAGCTACGAGGCCGAGGCGCGGCGGCTGGCGCGCTTCCAGGACCACGGCCATACGCCGGGTCCGATGCAGCCGCCGCCGGAGGAGCGCACAAATGAGTTTCCGCTGACGCTCGACTTGCGGACGCAGCTCCTGCAATGAGTATGATGGAGGGGCAGGGAGAACCGCATGGGCGAGGGCGCAGCCGAACAGGACGGGCAAGCGCGCAGCGCAGCGGGCCAGCGCCGCCTCGCGCAATGGGTCCGCGACTATAGCCGCCTGCCCGGCATACCCGACGAATTCCTCGGCCCCGACGGCAAACCGCGCGCGGTCTGGAGCCGCTTCTTCGACGCCTTCGGCTTGCTCGCGCCCGACGAGATCGAGCGCCGCTTTGTCATGGCCGATCGTCACCTGCACGAGGCCGGCGTCACCTACCGTGCGCCCGGCGACAGCGCCGACCGGCCGTGGTCGCTCAGCCACTTGCCGCTGCTGATCGACGAGTTTGACTGGCAGCAGCTCTCCGCCGGCATCATGCAGCGCGCCGAGTTGCTGGAGCTCGTGCTGCGCGACATCTATGGCGAGGGCCGCCTCGTTGCCGAGGGCGTGCTGCCGGCGGCCGCGATCGCCGGCAGTCCCGAATATCTCCGTCCCGTCTGCGGCGTGCCGCCGCCGGGCGGGCGCTATCTCTCGCTCTATGCCGCCGATGTCGGCCGCGGACCAGACGGCCGCTGGTGGGTGGTCGGCGACCGCACGCAGGCGCCGTCGGGCGCGGGCTATGCGCTGGAGAACCGCCTGGTGCTCTCGCGCGCCTTCTCCGATCTCTACAAGTCGATGAACGTCCCGCGCGTTGCGCCGTTCTTCGAGGCGTTTCGCGACAGCCTTCGCGCGCGCGCCGACCGCGACGAGCCGCGGATCGGCGTGCTCACGCCCGGCAGTTTCAGCGAAACCTATTTCGAGCATGCGACGCTGGCACGGTATCTCGGCTTCCTGCTGGTCGAGGGTGACGATCTCGCCGTCAGCGAGAACCGGGTCCACATCCGAACCGTCGCCGGGCTGAAGCGGCTCGACGTGCTGCTGCGCCGGGTCGATTCCAATTCGCTCGATCCGCTCGAGCTCGATGCGTCCTCGCGGCTCGGTGTGCCCGGCCTGATCGACGTGCTGCGCAAGGACGGCGTCGTCGTCGCCAACATGCCGGGCTCCGGCGTGCCGGAGGCACGGGCGCTGCTCGGCTTCCTGCCGGCCTTGAGCCGTCGTCTGCTCGGCGAAGAGCTGAAGATGCCGCACATCGCGACCTGGTGGTGCGGCCAGCGCTCGGCGCGCGACGAGGTGCTGTCACGGCTCGACGAGTTCGCAATCGAAGGTGCGTACCGGCGCGGCGTTCCCGGCCAGCAACGGCCCGGTGCTCGCGAGCGAGCTCGACGCCGGCGGGCGACAGCGCCTGATCGACGCCATCAATGCGCGCGGCATGGACTATGTCGGCCAGGAGGTGGTGCGGCTCTCGACCATGCCGGTGTGGGAGCAGGGGCAGCTCACGCCGCGTCCCTTCGTGCTGCGCGTGTTCGCAGCCGCCATGCCAGACGGCTGGGCCATCATGCCCGGCGGCTTCTGCCGGATCGCCGAGCAGGCGGACGCGCGCGCGGTCTCGATGGGTGACGGCGCGCGTGCCGCCGATGTCTGGGTCGTCTCCGGGAAGCAGGTTCCGACCGCGACGCTGCTGCCAGCGGCCGACAAGGTGCGCATCCGCCGCATCGCGGGCGTGCTGCCGAGCCGCGCCGCCGACAATCTGTTCTGGCTCGGCCGCTATCTCGAACGCGCCGAGGCGACGTTGCGCCTGTTGCGAGCGCTGGGCTCGCCGGGTGGGTCCAACAAGAGCACCTCGGCCTCGCTGCAATCGGCCGAACGCATCCAGCGCCTGCTGGTGGCCTGGGGCGCGATCTCGCAAGCCTCGCGCACGGCTCCCGGCCGCATCGTCGCCGAAGCGTTGCAGAGCGAGGAACGTTTCGGCTCGGCGTTGTCGCTGGTGCGCGCGGCACAGCGCACGGCGACCTCCTTGCGCGAGCGGCTCTCGCCCGATGCCTGGCAGGTCATCACCGAGATGGCCGAGCGGCTGGCCTATGAGGTCGAGGACGACGACGGCGTGCTGAGCGCGGCCGAGCTGACCTTGCAGGAGCTTGCGAGCTTTGCAGGCCTTGCGCAGGAGAACATGAACCGCGCCGCCGGCTGGCGCTTCCTCGATATCGGCCGCCGCGCCGAGCGCGCCATCAACACCACGCGCTTCGCGCGCCAGTTTGCCTATGACGAGGCCGGTGAAGAGGACCTCGATATCCTGCTGACGCTGGTAGATTCCCAGATCACCTACCGCTCGCGCTACCTGCTGGCGCCGATCCTGGCGCCGGTGCGCGACCTCGCCGTGCTCGACGGTTACAACCCGCGTTCGGTCGCTTTCCAGGTGACGACGCTGAACGAGCACATCGCGGCACTGCCGAGCCTGAAGGAGCACGGCCTGATCGAGCGTCCGCAGCGGCTCGCGGTGGCGGTGCAGGCGATGCTCGCGACTGCCGAGGCCGAGAAGCTCGAGGTCAAGACGCTGTTCTCGCTGGAGCAGGACCTGCACACCCTCGCCGAAGCGATCGGGCTGCATTACTTCCCGCACGGCCCGAACGCCAGCCGGCCAGAGAAGCTGACGGGGCTGGCGTGATCTACGACATCCGGCACGTCACCACCTACGAATACGAGAGTCCGGTCAGCTTCGCCCGCTGCACGCTGCGGCTGGAGCCGAAGAGCGGCAACGGTCAGGAGTTGATCTCGCACAGCGCCGAGATCCGTCCGCGCCCGACCGAGCGTAACGCCCGGCGCGATTTCTTCGGCACGCTCGCCGAGAGCGTGGTGATCGAGGCTGCACATCGCAATTTGCGCATCGACTCGCGCTCGCGCGTCTCGGTCTCACGCCGGCCGCCGGCGCGAGATGCCGTTAGCCCGTCCTGGGAGAGCATCCGCGACATTGCGTTCGAAGCAACAAGTCTCGGGCCGTCCTCGCCGCTCGGTTATGTCTTTGCGAGCCCCCTGGTCCCCGTCCTGCGTCCCGTCAGCGCCTATGCGGCGGAGAGCTTTGCGCCCGGCGTGGGTATCCTCGCCGGTGCGATCGATCTCATGCATCGCATCCGGGCTGAATTCCGCTACGACCCCAAGGCGACGGTGATCTCGACGCCGCTCAACGAGGTCTTCGACCAGCGCCACGGCGTCTGCCAGGACTTTGCCCATGTGATGATCGCAGGCCTTCGCGGGCTCGGTTTGCCCGCGGCCTATGTCAGCGGCTATCTACGCACGATTCCGCCGCCCGGTCAGCCGCGTTTGCAGGGCGCCGACGCCACGCACGCCTGGGTGTCGCTGTGGTGCGGGGCGGAGCTTGGCTGGGTCGATTTTGATCCAACCAACGATCTCCCGGTCGCCAACGACCATATCGTGCTTGCGGTCGGACGCGACTTCTCCGACGTCTCACCGGTCGATGGCATCATCGTCGGCTCGCCGAAGCAGAAGCTCGGCGTTGCTGTCGACGTGCTGCCGGTGGAATAGTTTTTCAGCGCGTCTTTGTGAGCGAAGACGTCCGGACGGCGGAGATTTGTTTCGGCGTGTTTCCTCCGCGCGACGAAGAGCCGTCCATTAATGCGCTGTTAACGACGGCCCGCGACATGTTGGCTCACTTTCATCGCGACTGAAGCCGAAGCCATGCTCGAGGGACTTGTGTTGCTGACTGACGCCGCCGAGCAGGTGGCACTGTCTCGCATGTTGCATCATTTCCGGCCGGATTTGACCATCTGGCCTGCGTCCGGCATCGACGAGCTTCGCGGCATCGCCACGGCATCGCTCAATGATGCGCGGCTGGTCGCCTTTGCGTCCAGTGCCATCGTGCCGGCCGACTTGCTCGCGAGCCTCGGCTATGGCGCCTACAATTTCCATCCGGGACCGCCGAACTATCCGGGCTGGGCGCCGGCCCACTTTGCGCTTTATGACCGCGCAGAAGAGTTTGGCGTGACCTTTCACGCCATGGCGGAGCGTGTCGATTCCGGCACGATCTTCGACGTCGTGTCGTTCCCGGTTCCGCGAGCCTGCAGTCTGCTGGGACTATGCGAACTGACCTATGTGCACCTGCTGCAATTGTTCGAGGTGTGGGCGGAGCAATTGGCGACGGTGCCGGCTCTGGTGCCGCTGCGTACGATGCCGTGGAGCGGCCGCACCAACACGCGCCGCAGCTACAGGAACGCGTGCGACATCCCGCTGGACATTTCCAGGGAGGAGCTGTGGCGTCGCATGCGGGCCTTCGGCGGCAATCACTACGGCATCTCACCAGTGATCAATCTGCACGGCGTCACCTTCACGGCGACGGCTCCGGAGACCACATGACTTCACCATCAATGGCTCTCGATGCGCCGGTGCCCGGTGCGCCGAGCGTATCCGATCTGCTGCGCATGGGGCGCGAGCAGTATCGTCGCGGCGAATTCAGGCACGCGATCGCGATCTTTCAGACCGGGCTCGCACTCGCAGCCTCGGTGTCGATCGGTGCGGCCGTCGATGGCGCAGCCGATCTTCACGCGGAGCTCGCGAATGCCTTCATGCTCTGCGACGATCTTTCATCTGCGGCGGAGAACTACAAGGCTGCGCTGCGTCTTGCACCTCATCTCGTTGCCTGCTGGTGCAATCTCGGCATCGCTCGTCAGCGCAGCGGCATGCCGCAGGAGGCCATCGCGCTTTACCTTGAGGCGCTTCGGCTCAATCCCGGCCACCGGCCGTCGCGGACGAACCTGGTTCAGGCGCTGATTGCGACCCGGCAATTCGCCATCGCCAGGGCGCTCCTGCTCGAATTGCTGGAGGAGACGCCTGAGGACGCCGACCTCCACAGCCAGCTTGGCAAAGTCTGTGTCGAACTCGACGAGACCTGCGCGGCCATCGCGCATTTCGAGCGAGCGGTTGCGCTCGCGCCGGCTCAGGCTGAGAATTTCTACTGGATCGGCGCGATCCTGCAGGCGCGCGGAGAGGCCAACGCGGCGCAGACGGCTTACGCCCGCGCCGCGCACGCGCATCCGATCCTGCGCAGGCCCGCGATCATATCCCCGCCGGCGTTCCGGGTTCTGGCGCTGTTTGCGCCCTTCGTCGGTAACACGCCGGTCGAGTTTCTGTTCAAGGATTGCACCTACGAGACCTGCATCCTGTCACTTCTGCCCGAAAGCCGACCGGACGTCGCCATGCTCGCACGCGAGGCTGACCTCGTCGTCAACCTCGTCTCCGATGCGGACCAGGGCATGGAGCTTCTTCCTCTCGCCGCGGCCATCGCGAAAGCCCTCGGAAAACCAATCGTCAACGCTCCCGCAAAAGTGCTCCGCACGACGCGCGATGCCACGGCGGTGGCGCTCGCCGGCATCGATGGCTGCCGCATTCCGCGCACGATCCGTGTGGGCGGGGGTGAGGGGTTACCGGCCGATGAGCTTGCGTTTCCACTGCTGGCGCGGCCGGCCGGGACTCACGGCGGCGACATCTTCGAGAAGCTGGACGACGAAGGGGCATTGACCGCGTTCCTCACCGAGCACGCGGACCATGATCGTTATGTGATCGACTATATCGACTATCGCTCCGTCGACGGCTTCTTCCGCAAGTACAGATTTCTGTTCGTCGGTGAGGAAATCCTGCCCTATCATCTCGCGATCGGAGACGATTGGAAGCTCCACCGCGACAGCACGGAGATGGGTCGACACGTCTGGATGCAGGAAGAGGAAGAGTGCTTCCTGCGCGATCCCGGGCAGGTCTTCGGTGCAGTTCATTTTGAGGCGTTGCGCGCGATCCGCGACCGTATCGGGCTCGACTATTTCGGCATCGATTGCGCCCTCGATCGCGACGGCCATCTCGTCGTGTTCGAGGTCAATGCCTCCATGCTGGTGCACGACCAGAACCCGGACTTTCCCTACAAGGACCCGTACATCCGCCGGATCAAGGTCGCCTTCGACGCAATGCTCGGGCGTATCGCGCGAGGGAATTGACGCCGCCATCCGCAAAGGGGCAGGCGCGCTCGCCAGCGGCACGGCTCTCCCATAAAACGAATTCCATGGTCGGCCATTGGCCCGGGGCTCGCCCCGCATAGCACTCCCAGGATGTGCCGAACTGTGACCGCAACCGTGATGTTGCAGAGCGGGACTGTAACATATTTCCTGATTTTCGTCGCCGGGTTTGGTCACTCGGCCCAAGATGGGCTATGCTGATGCTTGCGTCGAAGGCAAGAATGAGATGTTGGGAGTTGGCTGGGACACCACCGACAAGCGGGGCTGCATCCATGATGACGTTACCGAGACTGGCGGCTGAATCCCTGGAGAAGTTGCTGGGCTCGTTCATGCGTCGCAGGTTCGATGAGTCCCATGCCAGGATGCTGGAGATCTCGACGCGCACCGCGATGGAATGCATCGGCAACAGCGACGCACTTTACCACAACGTCGAGCATACGATGCTGGTAACGCTGGCCGCGCAGGCGATCCTGCTTGGCCGCCATCTCCACACCCATCTCGAGGCCGAGGACTATGTCCATATCCTGATCGCCTGCCTTGCGCACGACATCGGCTATGTCCGCGGCCTGTTCGAGGAAGATGACGAAGACGGTTTCGTGATCGACGAGGCCGGGACCAAGGTGTCGCTGCCGCGCGGCGCCTCGGATGCCAGCCTGATGATGTACCATGTTGACCGCTCGAAACTGTTTGTGAGGCGGCGGCTGCCGCCGGTCCGCGGCCTCGACAGCGAGCGCGTCGCTCGTGCCATCGAGGGGACGCGCTTTCCGGCCCACGAAGGGCACGAGTACGATGACGACGCCTCGATCCTGCGCGCTGCCGACTTCATCGGCCAGCTCGGCGATCCCAACTATCTGCGCAAGGCCAATGCGCTCTATTACGAGTTCGAGGAGGTCGGCATCAACCGCCAGCTCGGCTACGACTCGCCCGCCGACATCGTGAACCGCTATCCGCAATTCTACTGGAACAGCGTCGCGCCGCACATCCAGACCGAGATCGGCTACCTCAATAAGACCGAGATCGGCCGGCAGTGGATCGCAAACCTCTACAGCAACGTGTTCCGTGCCGAACGCGACATCTCGCTGTCCGGGCCGCAGAAATAGCTCGGTGGTCTCGTAGGTGCCGTAGCCCGGATGAGCGAAGCGACATCCGGGGCCAGCGCCACCAAATCCCGGATGTCGCTTCGCTCATCCGGGCTACGAGAGCGTGCAAATCTGTGAGTAAGTCATGCAACAAAAAAACGTTATCACGGACGTCCTCGACATCGCCTATCTCGAATATGGCGCGCCGGATGGCTGGCCCTGCATCATGGGCCACGGCTTCCCCTACGATGTGAACGCCTATGCGGGGACCGCGCCCGTCATTGCCCAGGCGGGCGCGCGGGTGCTGGTGCCCTGGCTGCGCGGCTACGGGCCGACCCGGTTTCGTTTCCCAGCAACGCTGCGCTCCGGCGAGCAGGCGGCGCTCGGCGCCGATCTCCTCGCCTTCATGGACGCGCTTGGAATCGAGCGCGCGGTCGTCGGCGGCTATGATTGGGGTGGGCGCGCGGCCTGCGTCGTCTCGGTGCTGCATCCAGAGCGCGTGATCGGGCTGGTCTCAGGCAATTCCTACAATGTCCAGAACATCGCCCGTGCCATGGAGCCGGCCTCTCCGCCGGAGGAGGCGGCGCTCTGGTATCAATATCTCTTCCACAACGAGCGCGGCCGCCACGCGCTGGAGCGCAACCGGCGCGGCTTTGCCCGGCAGCTCTGGTCGATGTGGTCGCCGAAATGGGCGTTCGACGACGCGACGTTCGAGAAGAGCGCGGTGTCGTTCGACAATCCCGATTTCGTCGACGTCGTGATCCACTCCTACCGTCACCGCTATGCGCTGGTCGCGGGCGACCCGGCCTATGCCGAGATCGAGGCGAAGCTTGCCGCGCAGCCGCCGGTCCGCGTCCCGACGATCGCGATCGACGGCGACAGCGATGGCGTCAATCCCGGCACCGCCCATCATGCGCGCAAGTTCGAGGGCTTTTTCGAACGACACGTGTTTACCGGCGCCGGCCACAATCTGCCGCAGGAGCGGCCCGCCGAATGGGCGCAGGCCGTGCTCGACGTGCGCAAGGCGGCCGCCCGGTCCTGATTTTCGCGATTGCAGGAACTTTTCGCAGTTGGCGTCGTCCAAATCCTGAGCTGCACGTTAAGCTGCCAAGGAGGTGACCATGACCGAGGACAAGAAGCCGAGCGGGCCTGATCTGACGCAGGGCATTTTGCTGACCGAGTTCAAGGACGGCAAGCTGCTCGGCCATGTGGGCGAGGAGGACGTCCTCCTGGTACAGGCTGGCAGCGAGATCTTCGCGATCGAGCCATCTTGCAGCCATTACCACGGCCCGCTCGCCGAAGGCCTGGTGGTCGGCGACACCATCCGCTGTCCCTGGCATCATGCCTGCTTCTCCTTGCGCACCGGCGAGGCGACCCGCCCGCCGGCGTTGAACGCGCTGGCGGTGTGGGAGGTGACGCGCGATCGGGACAGGATCCTGGTTCAGCGGAAGCGTGAGGCGGCAAAGCCGTCAGCATCGCACCGCAGCGCGCCAACACCCGAAAAATTCGTCATTGTCGGCGGTGGCGCCGCTGGCTTCGCGGCGGCCGACACGCTTCGGCGCGAGGGCTTTGCCGGCACCATCACCATGCTCAGCAATGACGCCGCGATGCCGGTCGACCGGCCCAATCTCTCCAAGGACTATCTCGCCGGTAACGCGCCGGAGGATTGGCTGCCGCTGCGGGACGAGGACTACTATCAGGATGCGGGCATCGACCTCAGGCTCAACACGAATGTGTTCGCGATCGATCCGGAGGCACGGAGCGTGACGCTGGGCAACGGCACCAAACTGCCGTTCGACCGGCTGCTGCTTGCGACCGGCGCCGAGCCGGTCAAACTGACGATCCCGGGCGCCGACCAGCCGCATGTCCACACCTTGCGCTCCGTCGCCGACAGCCGTGCGATCATCAAGGCGGCCGGCAGTGCGAAGCGCGCGCTGGTGATCGGCGCCAGCTTCATCAGCCTCGAAGTCGCGGCCTCCTTGCGGGCGCGCAAGCTCGATGTGCATGTGGTCGCGCCGGAGGAGCGGCCGATGCAGCGGGTGCTCGGAGCGGAGATGGGGGACTTCGTTCGCGCGCTGCATGAAGAGAACGGTGTCAACTTTCACCTCAAGGACACGGTCGAGAAGCTCGAAGGGACCCGCGCGACGCTGAAGAGCGGCCGTGTGATCGAGGCCGACCTGGTCGTGGTCGGCATCGGCGTCAAGCCGCGCCTTGCGCTCGCCGAGCAGGTAGGGCTTGCTATCGATCGCGGCGTGAGCGTGAATGAATATCTTGAGACCAGTGCATCGGGCATCTTCGCTGCCGGCGACATCGCGCGCTGGCCCGACTCGCATTCGGGTCAAAACATCCGCGTCGAGCACTGGGTGGTGGCGGAGCGGCAGGGGCAGGCGGCCGCGCGCAACATGCTGGGCAGGCAGGAGCGGTTCGACGCAGTGCCGTTCTTCTGGAGCCAGCACTACGACGTCCCGATCAACTATGTCGGCCACGCCGAGAGCTTTGACGACATCGCGATCGACGGCAGCATTTCCGGCAAGGACTGCCTGCTGAAGTACCGCAAAGGCGGCCGCGTGCTTGCGATTGCCTCGATCTATCGCGATCTCGATAACCTCAAGGCCGAGCTCGAAATGGAGCGATCGCGGGTCTGAGCGCCGCATTCGACCTTGATTTACGTCAATGTTGCTGCCGGCGGGGGTGCTCTGCTGGCTGTTGCCCGGCGGACGCCCGTGCTATCCTGAATTGTGCCTCCGGGCTTCGCATGCAGGAGTAGCGTCATGACAAGTGCTTCGGATACCTCTCAACATCTTGGCCTCGGCTCCGGCGTCGCCGCGCTGCGTGGCAAATGGGGTTGGATCGTCGCCCTTGGCGTCGTCTACCTCATCGCCGGCTTCATTGCGCTCGGCAGCGTGGTGATGGCGACGGTGGCGAGCGTGATCGTGGTCGGCGCGATGATGATCGTCGCTGGCATTTTCGAGATCATCGGCGCGTTCCAGCTGAAAAGCTGGGGCAAGTTCCTGATCTGGGCCTTGCTCGGCGTACTCTACGTCGTCGCCGGCTTCCTGACCTTCGAGAACCCGCTGCTCGCGGCAGTCCTGCTGACGCTCTTTCTGGGCGCCGCGCTGATCGCCTCGGGCGTGGTCCGGCTGTTCCTGGCATTCAGCATGACGC
Source organism: Pseudomonadota bacterium (assembly GCA_023388935.1). Lineage (GTDB taxonomy): Bacteria > Pseudomonadota > Alphaproteobacteria > Rhizobiales > Xanthobacteraceae > Bradyrhizobium. Next base: position 14,273 of record JAEWFG010000280.1, read on the forward strand.
GCGAAAGCCCGTGGGTGTGGGTGGCGCTGTCAGGCGCCATCACGCTGCTGCTCGGTTTGCTGATCGTGGCACGCTGGCCGGTGAACAGCGTCTACATCCTCGGCCTGTTCCTCGGCATCGACCTGGTCATGGCGGGAGTCGGCTGGGTCAGCCTGGGCTTCAGCCTGCGGCGGCGCCATTAGGGCGCGCCCGCAAGGGGATCACTGATGCGTTGGCTTTATCTCGCCGTCATCGTGCTATTTGCCGCGGCGACGATCATCTTCGCCGCGCAGAATTTCGAGACTGTCACGATCTCGTTCTTCAGGATGAATCTCAGTCTCCCGCTCGCCGTCCAGACCATCGTGGTCTATCTGCTGGGCGCTGCGACCGGCGGTAGCGTGTTCGCCCTGCTGCGGCGCTCGTACACGGGTTCGCAGCGAAGCATCGAATGAACCAGCAACTCGACGCAAGACCATCCTGCGGAACTCCGCTGAGCTTGACGCGCTGACAAAAAACAGCACGCCGCGTGTTCGTCTCCTGGCGTCGCGCGAACGGTAATCACTGGGGAGAAACCATGAAAGCCGCTTTGGCCCTGGCCGCAGCGCTGGCTGCAGCCTGTTTGTCCACATCTGCCTTCGCGCAAAAATCCTACGGTCCCGGTGTCAGCGATACCGAGATCAAGATCGGCAACACCATGCCCTATAGCGGCCCCGCGTCGCCGCTCGGCATCACCGGCAGGGTGATCGCGGCCTATTTCGACGAGGTCAACGAGAAGGGCGGGGTCAACGGCCGCAAGCTCAATCTGCTGTCGCTGGACGACGCGTTCTCGCCGCCGAAGACCATGGAAGCAGCGCGGCGGCTGGTCGAGGGCGACGGCGTCGCTTTCATCTTCGCAACCATGGGCACCGCGCCGAGCTCGGCGATCGCAAAGTACCTGAATAGCAACAAGGTGCCCCAGATCTTCCTGATCAGCTCGGCCTCGAAGTGGAACGACCCAGTCAACATGCCGTGGTCGATCGCGCTGCCCTGGGCGCCGAACTACACCAGCGAGGCCGCCATCGACGTCGCCTATGCCCGTGCCAAGAACCCGAATGCGCGCTTTGCGGTGCTCTATCAGAACGATGACGCCGGCAAGGAATACTTGCGCGGCGTCAAGGAGGCACTCGGCGCCGATGCCGACAAGGCGATCGCGATGGCGTCGAGCTTCGAGGTCACCGACCCCACCGTCGATTCCCAGGTGCTGACGCTCGCCAACACCAAGGCGGACGTCTTCATGATCTATTCGGTGACGCCGCGCGCTTGCGCGCAGGCGATCCGCAAGGCCCATGAAGCTGGCTGGCAGCCGACGCGCTTCCTCGCCAGCGGCTGCGCCAACAAGGCAACCGTGATGGTCCCGGCAGGCCTCGATGCCGGCAAGGGCGTGCTCTCGCTCGGATCGCTCAAGCCGTTCGTCGAGGCGCCGAAGGACGATCCGGCGATGTCGGCCTATATCGACTTCATGAGGAAGCGCCTGCCCAATGCCGACATCAACAATGTCGCCGGCCTCTACGGCTACACCGTCGCCGAAGCCCTGGTGGCCCTGCTGAAACAGTGCAAGGACAATCTGACGCGCGAGAACATCATGGCGCAGGCAACCAACCTGAAGAATGTGCCGCTGTCGCTGCTGATGCCGGGCATCACGCTCAACACCACGCCCCAGGATTTCCGGCCCATCAAGGACGGCTATATGCTCCAGTTCGACGGCAACGACTGGATCGTGGCAAGCGAATTGTTGCGCGGCAACTGACGCGCGGCTGAGCGAACCGGAGGATACAATGGACTTTCAACACTCCGCCCGTTCGCTGGAGCTGCAGGAGCGCGTCCGCCAGTTCATGCGGACGCATGTCGAACCGGTCGAGGAGCTCTATTACGAGCAGGTCAAGCCGGAAGCGGCGCGCTATCGGACGCCGCAGGTGCTCCAGGACCTGAAGCGGCTCGCGCGGGAGCAGGGGCTCTGGAACCTGTTCCTGTCGGGCGAGCACGGCCCGGGGTTGACCAATCTCGAATATGCACCCGTGAAGGAGATCATGGGCCGCATCCTCTGGGCGCCCGAGGTCTTCAATTGCTCGGCGCCCGACGTCGGCAACATGGAGGTGCTCGCCAATTACGGCACGAAAGCGCAGCAGGAGCGCTGGCTGAAGCCGCTTTTGGAGGGGCGCATCCGCTCCGGCTTCTCGATGACCGAGCCGCAGGTCGCCTCCAGCGATGCCACCAACATCCAGTGCGCGATCAGGCGCGACGGCGGCGACTACGTCATCAACGGCCGCAAATGGTTCACCTCCGGCGCCATGAACGAGGATTGCGAGATCCTGATCGTGATGGGCAAGACCGCGCCCGACGATCCCGACCGCCATCGCCAGCAATCCATGATCCTGGTGCCGAAGAATACGCCGGGCGTTCGCATCGTCCGCGACATGCTGACTTACGGCTATGACGACGCACCCGTCGGCCATCCCGAGATCGTCTACGAGAATGTCCGTGTTCCCGCGGAGAACATCCTGCTCGGCGAGGGACGCGGCTTCGAGATCGCGCAAGGTAGGCTCGGACCCGGCCGCATCCACCATTGCATGCGCCTGATCGGCTGCGCCCAGCGCGCGCTGGAATTGATGTGCCAGCGCGCGGTTTCGCGCACAGCCTTCGGCAAGCCGCTGGCCGAGCAGGGCTCGGTGCGCGAGGACATCGCAAATTCCTTCTGCGAGATCGCGCAGGCGCGGCTGCTCACGCTGCAAGCCGCCGACAAGATGGACCGCGAGGGCAACAAGGCCGCGCGCGACCTGATCGCCGCGGCCAAGATCGTCGTGCCCAGCATGGCCGCCCGCGTGATCGACCGCGCCATCCAGATCCACGGCGCCGCCGGCGTCTCGCAGGATACGTTCCTCGCCCGCGCCTATGTCTATGCCCGCTTCATCCGCATCGGCGACGGCCCTGATCAGGTGCACCTCGCCGCAGTCGGCAAGGAGCTGATCAAGCGCGGCGGGGTGATGGCAGGGTGAGCGTGGCGCGGTCCGCCCCAGGCAGGCCGCGCCAACGGCATCTGACGATCAAGCGCGTGAGAGCGCATCGAGCTTTCCGCGAAGCTCATCGATCGTTGGCTTCGCGATGTCCCCAACTCCGGGGACCGCCAGCACCTTGTCGCACATCTGGTTGATGGTCGGCGTTGCTGCCACGATCAACTTGGCAAGAGCGCTCTTGCCTTCGGGGCTGAGCTTCGTCGCGAGGTTGCCGACGTCGCTCAATTGGGTCGTTGCTTCCCGAAGCTTGGGAAGGGCGGCCTGGGCGGAGGTGGCGTCCGTGATGGTTGGCAGCACGGATCGCAAGGTGCTCATGGACGAGTTGACCTGGTTCGCCAGGTTCACTCCCCCAATGGTCAGATCTGGCGGCGCCAGACCCACGGTTCCGGTCGCGGGCTGCACTGCGGCAGGACGCGGCAGTTCGGCCACGGCTTCGCGGTCCTGGCGTCCGGTGGCATACCAGAGGAGTCCACCCAATACGACCAGGGCGGCCAACCAATACGGCCATTGCGACGATGCTCTGCTCGTTGCGGCCTGAGCTGCCCGACTGGCCCCAGCAACTGTACGCTCCGAGGCGTCGGCTATGCGGCTGCCGGCGGCCGAAGCGGCTGCGGCACCGCTGCGCACGGTTCCCGCTGCGCTGTCGATGAGGCCGGCGGCGCTCAACTGATCGGCCAAGCCGGACGGAATCGCCGCGAGCATCTGATTTTTTTGTGAGCCGAGAAGCGACGCCAGCCCGCTCGCATCGAGGCCCGCGCTGCGCTGGTGTTGCCCCAACGCCCCGAGGACCAAGGGGGCGAGCAGACCGAGAAACGACTTGCTGGATCCCCCGTCGAATCCTGCGAACTTGCCGATCGACTGCGCTATCGCGTCCGTTGCTCCGCCGCCGAACAGGCCGGACAACATGCTCGATCCGGTCTCCACCAGCGAGTTCTGACCTGAACCGCCGATGAGGCTCTTGAAATTCTCCAGCGACCCAGGCTGCTGCGCCAACGTGTTGGAGAGTTGGCGCGCCCCGTTGGGAGTGGAGGCCACATCCGCCAGGCCCGCAAGCAGAGCGGGGACGGCGCCTCCGATCGCTTTTTGCGCAATGTTGACGTTAAGGCCCAACGCAGAAGCGATCTTTCCGATCATGTCAGGGGTCAGGAACTGCATCACAACAGAGATGAGATTGGCTGCCATGCGATCTCTCCATTTTGATTTTGGTTGTGAAGTGAGTTGTTTCCTTGGCTCCGATGCTGCGGCTCGGTCGCGCCAGCCGCGTTGTCCCGCGATTGCCGCATCGGAACTCGTGGTTCGGGATTGTGCAAGTGAAGCGATCTGGCCGGCCGAATGTCTCGCCAACAGATTTGCGTGACTTGCCAATCGATCCGTTCATTGCGACCAAGCGCAATGTGCACGCTCAAATCTCCGGCATGTCTAGTCACAACACGGAGAGCGAGCGCCGCTGAAGATTTACATCCGCCGGTCCGCACACCCGGGACGGTCGTGCTGTCCTCGCAACCGGCGTGTCACGGCTGAGCCACTATGCAGTTTTGGCCAAAAGGCACTCGGTCCGCGTTCCCGCGGAGAACATCCTGCTCGGCGAGGGGGGGCGGTTTCGAGATCGCACAGGGCCGGCTCGGTCCGGGCAGCATGGTGGTCTGCGCCAGCGGCCGATGACAACCCTCCTGATCTCGGGCATGACCCTGGCAAGGGCAAAAAATGCCCGGAGATCGGGAGGACTGCATGAGCTACCAGCACATCATCGTCGACGACCCGCGTCCGCGCGTCCGGCGCATTACCTTGAACCGTCCGGAGAAGCGCAACGCGCTGAACAATCGCTTGCGCAGTGAAATCTTCGAGGTGCTCGAGCAGGCCGATCGCGATGGCGATGTTTCGATTTCGATCCTGCGTGGCGCAGGCCCGTGCTTTTCGGCAGGCTATGATCTCTCCGCCGACAATCGGGTCGACCAGCCCTATCACTCGGCGTCCGGACCGGGCCAATGGTCGCGCCACGTGGTCGAAGGCTGGTTCAAGATCTGGGATCTCGCAAAGCCCGTGATCGCGCAGGTGCACGGCTACTGCCTTGCCGGGGGCACCGAGCTCGCCACCGCCTGCGACGTCGTCTACGTCGCCGACGACGCGCAGATCGGCTATCCGCCAGTGCGGCTGATGAGCCCGCCCGACATGCAGTATCATCCCTGGCTGGTCGGCATGCGCCGCGCGATGGAATTGATGCTGACAGGCGATGCGATGTCCGGCCGCGAAGCCGCCGACTGGGGTTATGCGACGCGATCCTTCCCACTCGCTGAGCTGGAAGAGAAGACGCTCGATTTCGCCGAGCGCGCTGCCAAGGTGCCGATCGAGCTGCAGCAGCTCAACAAGCGCAGCGTACACAGAGCGATGGAGATCATGGGCGCCCGCGCCGCCATCCGCGCCGGCACCGAGATACAGGCTCTGGCCTTCACGACCGAGGCGAGCAAGGCCTACATGGCCGGTTTCCGCCGCGATGGCGCCAGCGTGAAAGCCCAACTCGACCAGCGTGACACGACGTTCGGGGATTATCGGACGAAGAAGGAGTGAGCAGGTGCGCCGGTCGCCAGCATCATCGGCCTCAGACCGCCAACCTGGAGCGACATAAAGCATGATCCGGAAAAGTGCGCAGCGATTTTCCCTCGCGACAAACGCGGAACGCGTTTGCGCGGAGACCATGCTCGAACAATAGCCTAAAGCGCGATGACGATTCATCCCGATCTCGTCGCGCTTTAGGGCGAGACCGCCATGCCCGCCACAAGGCCAGGGCGGCCCGCCGCATCCGCCGTTGATCTACGTCAACATCACCTTGCCGCCGGCGCTCAGTTTGTCGTCAGCCGCCACTGACGCGGTCCCATCCTATTCGTTCATCCGCGCGATGAGGAGAATTGCCATGTACCGGAGCAAGCGCCTTTCGATGAAGTCAGTGACGGTTGCGGGGATCGCGGCCAGCGTCTTCCTGGGAGTTGCAGGCATGACTCTCAGCCCAACACCTGCCGGAGCGGTCGTGTATTGCCAATACATTGGTTATCCGCCCAGCTGCGTTGCCAGGGCGGGCGTCGTGCTCCGGCCGCGTCCCGTGGCACGCGCTGCGGTGCGGGCTGGCACGGCGAGCGCAACCAATTTGAACGGGGGCGTCAATCGCGTTGGCGTGCGGCGGTAGCTGACTTGTTTGCAGATCACGAACTCTGGCGACATGCAGCCGGGTTCGTGCTCCGCTCGCTCCTGTCAGCGCCAATTCTTATGCATCGCGTTCACCACCACGCCGGATGAATTGATCGAATGACCGCTCGTGGCCCCGAGCTGTACACGGGCATCCGTCACCGGCGGTCGGCCCTCAAGCTCATTCGCTGATTCATTCCGGATGGCTTCCTGGATTGAGAAAGCGGCTCGCCGCGACGCAGTTTCGGCGATTGCGTAAGCACCCCTGTCTCGATGCCGTCGAACGTCCGTTGGAATGAGGTGGGGGGAACCGCTGCAAGGTCCCTTGATCTATCGCAAAGTGTCTCAGTGAGAAGGGTTTTCCTTCCGCAAGGTCGCGTGGTTCTGCCGGTAGATCGCAAATGGGCACGCATCTATCATCTGAACAGCCCATGCCCTCGACGGTTCTCGGCTCCCTTCGCTCGCCCGGATGCTGACGACGTTCGGCGCGAGGGCCACGCGCAAGTGAGAAAATCAATTCGAAACGCCAATTGCCGGTTCGGTTAAACGTGAAGGCTACGCAGTTGCAGGAGAAGCCTAATCAGATAAGGCTGATACAGCAACGAGGTGCGGCGCTGGTGAATATGGCCGTCGCAGCGCTGGTTATTGCCGCGCTTTACATCGGTCGTGAAATTTTCGTCCCGATCGCACTCGCGGTCCTCTTGAGCTTCGTACTTGCGCCCTTTGTCATACGACTGCATTCCTGGCGAGTTCCACGCACCGCCTCTGTTCTTGTCGTGGTGTTCTTTGGTTTTGCGATCATATTCAGTTTGGGCGGCCTGATGGTATCGCAGGCAACTCACCTTGCTGCGAGACTGCCTCAATATCAGCAAACGTTGAGTGACAAGGTCGAAAGCATTCGTGGCTTGGTCGGAGGTTCTGGAACGTTGGAGCAGGCGTCCACCGTTCTCAAGGAATTGGGGACGGAGCTGCAACATGGGAACACGGCTAGCCAACCCGACAACGGTCTTGCGAAGCGAGGACTAGATAGAACGATTCCGATACCTGTCGAAGTTAAGCAGCCCGACCCCGGCGCTCTGACGACGCTCGCCAAGATCATCGAACCATTGCTTTCCCCACTCACGACGACGGGAGTCGTCGTGATTTTCGTGGCTTTTATCCTGCTGCAACGTGAAGATCTTAGAAACCGACTGGTTCGCCTCGCTGGCTCGGGAGATATTCAGCGCACGACCGCAGCCCTTGATGATGCCGGCAAGCGACTGAGTAAACTCTTTCTAACTCAAATGATCTTCAATGCAGTATTCGGATTGGCAATCGGCATAGGCCTTGAGCTCATTGGCGTGCCTTCGGCTCCGCTATGGGGGCTGTTGGCGATGATCTTGCGGTTCGTGCCGTATATCGGTGCACTCATCTCAGCCATATTCCCGCTCACCCTTGCTGCAGCCGTTGGTTCTGGCTGGCAGATGTTGGTGCTGACGGCTCTCTTGTTTGCGGCTTTGGAATTTCTAGCCGGACAAGTTATCGAACCTTTGGTTTATGGCCACAGTTCCGGCCTGTCTCCTGTCGCGGTCATCCTGTCTGCATCATTCTGGACCTGGCTCTGGGGCCCGATCGGACTGGTCATGGCAACGCCTCTAACGGTATGCCTCGTCGTCGCGGGACGGCATGTCGAGCGGCTCAAGTTCCTGGAAATCATGCTTGGCGACCGACCCCCGTTGAAACCGCCTCAGCTGTTTTACCAGCGGCTTCTGGCCGCTGATCCTCTCGAGGCGGCAGAACAAGCCCATGACTTCCTCAAAGATGCGTCACTTGAGGACTACTGTGACACCATTCTGCTGGAGGGATTGAGGCTCGCGGAAGCCGACCGTCAATTGGGCCATCTCGACGAAGAGCGATTGAATCGAATTGCTTCAACTGTCCGCGAACTGGTGGCTGACCTGGAATTGCAGCACGATGCAGGAGCGATGGACATTCCGTCTATCGACCTGAGCGCGAACCCCGGAGCGGCCATCGCAATTGAACAAACAAGAGCGCAGCACAAGTTGACCGAGGAGAGCAGTGGAGCGCCTCCTGTTCTCTGCGTTCCGGGATCCGACAAACTCGACGAAGCAGCAGCGCTGGTACTGGCCTATTTGCTGCGTCACCGTGGTATCGCAGCGACAGCGGAGGAGGCCGACGCCTTGTCGATGTCGAAATTCGTTTCGCTCGATATGACGGACACGTCGATGGCGTGCGTTTGCTACGTCGGCCAACCATCTGCCGGCAAGATTCAGGCTACCGTTCGCAGGCTTCACAAGAAGAAATTCGACATTCGCATTCTACTCGCCCTTTTTGGAGCGGAAGGCGCCACGCCGCCTGTTGACGCGGTTGTTGCCCTGGTTTCCAACGGATCTTTTAGCGCTGCGCTGAGCGCAATCAGTCAGGCTAGAGACGAGCAGTGCGATGCTGCGACCGTCGACAACAAAGACGCTATGTTCAATTAACGACGGACGAGAGAAGGCTTCCTGCACATCCCGACCCAGAACGGCATTTGGCCAAATGACGAGGCCGTAAGGATATTTGTCAGAACAATTCAGGCCGAAATCCCTTTTGGTGCCGAACATGGCTCCGTCATTCGCGGATCGATTTCGATCGATCATCGTCCGTTTCATGCCGTGGGGCGACGTCGGTGTAGCCAGCGCGCAACTACCCGCTCAATGGCGACGATTGCTGCGCCGCGTGAATCTCGTTCGGGCCCACAGGCGAAGTGTCGGCCGTTTCGTGAAAGTCCGGACAGTGGGGCATAGCGGACTAGATTTGCTGAGCTTGAGTTCTTCGCGCCTTAACCCAAGGCAGTCATAGGCCCGATCGATATCTCGCACCGCAGCAGTCAGTGGCCACGTTGAGATGTGCTATCGTTGTTCGGACGAACCCACCGCACGCGGGGAAATCATGTCGTCAGGCTTTCGGATATCAATCATCTCGCATGTGGCAGCGATAGCGATCGGCGCCGTTGCCGCGACAGCATATCTGACTTCCTATTCGGCCAGCCGACAATCGCTTGCAGACTACTTCTCAGCGATCTGCGCGAAGGCATTTGATTTTGCGCCTGGCGCGGAGGCGCCATACGTCGCCGAAAACGTCAGCGCGATGACAAAGATGATGATCGACATGGGCATCAGGCCGTCAGGCGATGTCGACGCCGACTTTGTGGCGATGATGGTGCCGCACCATCAGGGTGCCATTGAGATGGCGCAGGTCGAATTACGTTACGGACGCAATAAGCCACTCCGGCGTATGGCTCAGGAAATCATCGTCACCCAGTTGCAGGAGATCACCGCAATGCGGTTGTCGCTTGGCCAGGCCTTGCCACCCGCCGCACCATTTCCCGATCAGATTCCGCCTGCGGCGGTGAACGATTCGAAACTCGATAATGCAACCGTGGTAAAGGAGCCGTGATATGCGACACAACGCCATCCTGGCCGTTCTGTTGGTTGCGACAAGTCTTGTCGATGTCCGCCATGCCTTCGCGGGGCAGGCTCCCGCGACCGCGTTAGCCCCCGATATTCCGATCAGCCGTCAAGATCGTGTCTACTCTGCTGAACAATACTCGAACACTGTCTCCGTCACCGATCCCGTCGACAACAAGCTCCTTGGCATCATCCGCCTTGGCGACTCGTTGCCTGCCAATCTCAGTCCGCTCTACAGGGGCCAGTTGTTGGTGCACGGCATGGGGTTTTCGCCTGACCATCGCACGATCGCGGTGGTCGCAATTGGTTCGAATGCGGTGATCTTCATCGATACCGCGACCAACAGTGTCAAGCACATCACTTATGTTGGGCGCTCTCCACATGAAGCGTTCTATACGATGGATGGCAAAGAAGTCTGGGTTGTCGTCCGCGGCGAGAACTACGTCTCCGTACTCGACGGCACGACTTACGACGAGAAGGCGCGGATCATCGTTCCCAACGGTCCCGGCATGACGATTTTCTCGCCCGACGGCAAATACGGCTACGTCTGCTCCTCGTTTACACCGGAGACCGAGGTCATCACGGTTGCCGATCACAGAATTGTCGGCAGGGTTGCGCAAGCGAGCCCGTTCTGTCCCAACATCGCCGTGACGCCCGATAGTAAGCAGGTCTGGTTTACCCTGAAGGACTCAGGCAAGACTCAAGTCTTCGATGCGCAACCGCCGTTCACGCTCCTGAAGACTCTCGACACCGGTCCGATCACTAACCACGTCAATATCGTGCGTAATGCCAACGGCATGTTTGCCTATGTCACGATCGGCGGTCTCAACGAGATTAAAGTGTTTCGCACGGACAATTTCGAACTGGCCGCGACCATTCCGGTCGGCAATTTACCGCACGGAATCTGGCCGTCTGGGGACGGCACCCGAGTTTATGTCGGTCTTGAGAATGAGGACAAAGTAGCCGCGGTTGATACCCTGAAGAACAAAGTCATCGCGACGAGTCCGATCGGCCAAGCTCCGCAAGCCCTCGTCTACGTGCCCGATGCCGTACCCGCGATGAGCGGCGGCATCAACGCGGCAATGACCCGGACGATGGTCGTGCCCGAAGGTCTTGGAACGGATAATTTGCAACCACTCGGCATTGCTGGTCAGACGGCGGAACTGTGGCTCGTGCCGCCCGGCGCAAAAAAAGACGCAAAAGCGCCGACCAGCGTTTCGCTATCCGACCAGGGGTTGGTGCAGGTGCTGGAGGCCGCTGTCACTGGTCTCGAGCCTGGAAAGCCATACCTGCTTGCGCTTGCGAGCGAGCCGTCGGGCACTGGCGTTCTCGAACCACTGCAAGGCTTCATGACCAACCCCGCGGGCGCGGCTGTCGTTAATGCAATCGGGCCAATCCGCCAGCTAGTACGTGGCGAGGACAAGGCTCCGCGTCGTTACCTCGTGATCCTTCCCGGCACTCCAGGTACCCACGGAGCCCCCGTTCAAATCCAAAGAGAATGAATAATGCGTCCTGACGCGTCGACTACGATTGGACGTTGGCTGCAGCGCGTGAGTCCGTTAGTGGGACCCCATGCGGGCGTCACCCCTCCGGCACCCCGGCCATACGCATGCCCTCGTAGATGCGCCCGCGGTTGGCGGGATAGGTCTGATGATCGCTCGACAGAGTGCGCTGGAAACGGCGGATAGTGAAACGACCGTCGACAACAAAGACGCTATGTTCAATTAGTCTAGCGAAAGACGAGAGAAGGCTTCCTGCACATCCCGACCCAAATCGGGATTATGAGTTGTGTTGGGCTGACCGCATGTCATTCGATTTTCGCCGAACAGGAATGACGCGCGTAGCATTCGCCCTGGTCAAGTCGCGTTCGAGGTTTGCTTGGCCTTGACCACGCGAAAGATGTTCCCCGACTTCCGGAATTCGGTCAGCATCGCTGTCTACTGCGTCGCGCCCTAGCAACAGTCATCGAGAAACTCGGATCGCTTTGGTTGTTCGCCACACTCGTGGCGATTCTTCCGGTGATTGTCGCGTTCGCATATTTGCAGGCTGAGCTTGAATTTCGTGCATGCCGCCGTTCACGGCGAGCAGCGGGAACGAGCCAATGCATGTGTGCGCCATCCGCGAAGCGAAAGCATTTTGGTGCCGGCGTCAGGTGCGCGATGAAATTGCAACCAGAAGAGGTGGAAGGTTTTCTTGGCAGATTGCTGCTGACATCCACCGTGGTCATGGCGGCGTTGGCAACGATGCCGGCCCGGGCTCAGGACGCCACATGGGTGGCAGCGACAGCATCGATCGATTTCAATAACCCCGCCAATTGGTCAACGGGCACGGTGCCGACTGGCATCGCATCCTTCGGGGGAGCGCCAGCGACGGTTGCGGACCCAGGCATACTTGGTGGAGCAACCAACACTCTTAATCAGATCCAGTTCTTGGCGCCGCCGCAGGGAGCGCTTCAATACACTATCGGTGTGTTTGGCACTCTCAACCTTGTCGGTGTCGGCGTTACAAATCCTTCCGGCACTCCCCAGGGTATTGTCGTCCTATCGGGAGGGATCCTGAACTTCAACAACAGCAGTTCGGCAGGCGACAGCAGTACGATTGGCTATGCCAATCGAGGCGGAACAATTAACTTTAATAATGGTGCCACCGCCGGTAGTGCCAACTTTGAAAATCAAACCGGCGGCGGTACGACCGGTATAATTACTTTCAACAACAGCAGCAGCGCTGGTAGTTCCATTATTCGGAATGATGTTGGTGCAGGTATCGTCATTTTCGCAGGTGCGAGCACCGCCGGCAGCGCCAATATTTTGAATGAATCGACTGGAGGCGGTGAGATTATCTTCGCTGGTACGAGCACCGCGGGCAGCGCTGTCATCCAGAACCTGGTACAACCCGGTAACACCATCACCTTTCAGAATAGCAGCAACGCCGGCAGTGCCAGTATCAGCAACGCCGCCGGCAGTACAATCACCTTTACCGATTCTGCGAATGCCGCTCAGTCGCAGATCGTGAATCCTGGAACGTTGAATTTCAACAGTCTTTCTTCGGCCGGCTCGTCAACGATCACCAACACCGGCACGACGACGTTTTCTGGTTCTGCCACTGCCGATCATGCGACGATAACGACGAATAGTGGAGGGGTCACGAGTTTCTCAGGCTCCAGCACCGGCGGTGTGGCTCGCTTCATCACCAGTGCTGGCGGCACCTTCGATATGTCCCCCCTGACGTCTGGCGCAATGACCGCCGGCTCGATCGAAGGCGAGGGAAACTATTTTCTTGGTGCCAACGAACTCACCACTGGCCTGAACAATCTCTCGACAACGGTCAGCGGAGTCATCGCCGACGGCGGTGCGGCAGGCGGCACTGGCGGTTCGCTGATCAAGGTGGGCACCGGCACGCTCACGCTGACGGGCGCCAACACCTACACCGGTCCGACGACGGTCATCGGTGGCACGCTTGCGGCGGGCGCTGTCGATACGTTCAGCGCGGCCTCCCATACCGTTGTGCAGACTGGCGGCACGCTCGCCCTGCAGGGCTTTAACCAGACTCTCGACAATGGCCTTGAGAACGCGGGAACAGTGCAACTCGGGGTTCCAAGTGTAACGGCTCCGGGCACGACGCTGACCGTCGCCAGCAATTATGTCGGCACGAACGGCATCCTCGCGCTCAACACGTTTCTCGGTACCGATGGCTCGCCGTCGGACAAGCTCATCATCAACGGAGGCACCGCCACCGGCGGTACGAGTATTCTAGTTGCCAATGTCGGAGGGCCGGGCTTGCTGACCACGGCAAACGGAATCTTGGTGGTGAATGCTATCAACGGCGCCACGACACCCGGTGCCTTTACGCTTGCCAATCCGGAGCTGCGCGCGGGTGCTTTCGACTATCGCTTGTTCCAGGGCGGCCTCAACGGCAGCGACCCCAACGATTGGTTCCTGCGCTCGACCTTCGTCGAAGAGACGCCGACACCCCCGACCCTCGTTCCGATCATCGGGCCGGAGCTTGCGACCTACGGCGTGGTGCAGCCGGTCGCCCGCCAGCTCGGCCTGACCACGCTCGGCACCTTCCATGAGCGCTTCGGAGATGCGTCAGCGGACGCGGCGTGCTTGAGCGGAGCCTCGACCGGCTGCTGTGCCACACCTGACGGCGCTGCCATCATCAAAGCCCCACCCGTCCCGTACGGCAACTGCCGACCCGCGGTCTGGGGCCGCCTGTTCGGCCAGCAGATCGACAACCACTACCAGGCCTTTGCCGACCCGCGCGCCAGCGGCCAGGTGGCCGGCATCCAGACCGGCATCGACGTCTGGCGCGGCAGTCTGATCCCGGGACACAGTGACGTCGCCGGCCTCTACTTCGCCTATGGCAACGGCAATGTGGGCGTGGATGGTTTGGTCACCAATGCGGCGGCGACCGCCTATGTGCTGCAACACACCGGTTCGGTGAACCTCAATGCCTATTCGGTCGGAGGCTACTGGACCCATTATGGCCCTGGCGGCTGGTACATCGACACGGTGCTGCAGGGGTCGTTCTACAACGGCAACGCGGCGACACAGTTTGCCAACCTGCCGACCAACGGCACGGGCTTCATCTCCTCGTTGGAGACGGGCTATCCGATTCCGCTGCCGTGGTTCGGGCCGCGCTTTGTGCTGGAGCCGGAGGGCCAGATCATCTGGCAGCGGGTTTCCTTCGATGATGCCAATGACGGCTTGGGGCCGGTCGGGCTCGGCACCACGTCCGGCGCCAGCGCACGGCTCGGCTTGCGCGGCAAGTGGACCATCAATGACCCCGCCGGGCGGGTATGGCAGCCCTACGTGCTCGCCAATGTCTGGCGCGACTGGGGCGCCAACGCGACCACGATGTTCGGCATCGACCCGGTGCCCTTGCTCGAGCAGGCGACGCGGCTCGAGTTTGCTGGCGGCCTCAGCGCAAAAATCCTTCCCGGCCTCAGCCTCTATGCGCAGGCCGGTTACCAGTTCGCAGTGAGCGGCACCGATGGCGGTAGGCGCGATGGTGTCAAGGGTGACTTCGGCGTGCGGTACTCGTGGTAGGGTTGCCCTTCAAAAGCGACGGGAGAGGATTCTGACAAGCAGCCGGCACCGCTTGCCGGACGGTCCGGGGTTGAAGAGGTGCTTTCGATTGTTCGCCTGTTTCAATCGTCGCCTTCCGACCTTTCCTATTCGTTCTCGGCGCCAAGGATCAGAGTGCCCAATCCAAAGAACGTGACGCCACCGACCCAGAGCAGCTCAAGCGTTGTCTCGAACTCCGAGGTCTCGATCGGTGCGTCGCGCGTGAAGGTCACGATGATGAAAACCAGGTTCAGAAGCAGGCCGGTCAAGCCACACACGAAAAACAGTGATTTGAATATGCGTGTCATGGTTCCTCGCTTCACACAGAGTTGCGCTCGAGTTCCGACAAAGCCTTCGCCATTACGCTGGGAGTTTGGCGGCACTTACTATCGCGAAGGATTCGGACCTTTATATAGGGCGAACGGTCACGATGGCGGGAAGCTACCCGGGGGGTAGTTTGCCACTTCAGTCCTGAGTTTGATCATCTTGGGAAACGGCTGCCTTCGACTTCTCGCCCGAAGCAGAGATCGCGTCGTCCTCTGTCGATGATCCCTCTTGGACCCAGAGCCAGGTATCCGTTCTAGGAGCGCGGCGTGAATTGGTTCAGGTCGAAGATGCCCATCTGCTGCTCCAGTTGAGCGACGCGGGCTGCATTCTCCACCGTCATCTCCACGCGATCTCCGCGATGGAAACGAAGGACGGGTCCCAGGATGGGTGCTGAGTAGCCGAATGTCCGCGCGGGCTTTCCCTTGTAGAACTCATGGGAGCCGGGCGCTGCCTTGAGATGAACGACGTTTCCTTGACTGGCCGCATCGATCAGCCGGGGTATGGGCAGGCGGCTGGCGCCTCGCGTTCTTTCGCCCCGGCCGAACCGCGCATCCAGCACGGTTGCCGACGCGACGATGCCCGCACCCAACGTTAGCGCTCTACGCCGCGTGATCATGTTGCTTTCCGACAGCCGCCGCACCTCAACGCTGCATCCGTGCATCGAACGACCAGCGCCCGCCTCCAACGATCAGCAGATAGAGGCAACCCAGCAGCATCGTGAGGTCGGCCCGCGCTTCGTGCATCATGCTCCAAAATCCGGTCCGTTTGATGTCCTGCGCAAGATGGAACATCCAGACGTCATGGCTGAGCAGGATTGGCAGCTTGGTCGAGATGAGCGCGACGATCATGATGATAATAAGCGGAATCGAAGCCAGTCGCGTGAACAGGCCGAAGACGATGAGGAATCCGCAAACGGTTTCGACCACACCGACGAACGGCCCCATGAGATCGGGAAAGGGGATGCCGATCTTCGTGAACCGTCCAGCTCCCAGAATGTCTGGAAAGATCAGTTTCTGGATGCCCTCGGGGAAGAAGACCATCAGGCCGATTTGCAGCCGGATGAGGACGGTCCAGGCAGGTGCCTTGGTCTCGAGCAGATCGTGCCAGTTCATATCGCTGTCCTTTGACCGACCGTGGAGGGAAGCAATTCGTGGCCAGCTCTCTGAAGGTACCGCTGCCGCAGCCAGTCGCACCTTGACAGTGCAGTGACGGCCCGCCTTTGGTCTATGGAGATCGGTGAGGACTGCCGTCGATGAAGTTCAAGGACCTGCTCAGCGGATTCATTCGTCTCCATGTGCTGCACCACGCAGCAGAGCACGAAATCTACGGCCAGTGGATGATCGAAGAGCTCGCCCGTCACGGCTACAAGCTCAGCGCCGGCACGCTGTACCCCATGCTCCACGCGATGGAGCAAAAAGGGTATCTCCGATCCCGCAAGGAGCGCGACGGTCGAACGGTCAGGACCTTTTATCGAGCTACGGCGCTGGGGCGCCAGGCCTTGGCGGTCGCCAAGACACGTCTGCGTGAGCTCACCGGCGAAGCGATGAAGGATTAGCGTTTCCAATCGCATGATTCCACTTGCGACGTGGCCATTCGCTCGATTAACGATATCGGAATTCGATAACGAAGGCCAAGCACGTTGTGAGCTGCTGCTTCAAGAATCTGGGAGGCCGGATGATCGACCGCCGCTCTCTTCTGGCCTACGGGGCCATACTCCCGCTGGTGGGTCCGAACTCCTCGGCCACACGGGCCGCGGAACAGGCCGGCGGAGACCAAGGGAAAGCCGACTACACCTTACGGATCGCGACTGGCCTTGCCGAGCTGGCTCCCGACCACATCGTGTCGACGACGCTCTACAATGGCCAGTTTCCGGGCCCGCTGCTGCGCTTCAAGGAAGGACAGCGCGCGGTGGTCGACGTCCACAACGACACCGACGTGCCTGAGCTCGTTCACTGGCACGGCCAGATGATCCCGAGCGACGTCGACGGGGCGGCTGAGGAAGGCACGCCCTTCATCCCGCCGCACGGCATGCGGCGGATCTCATTCGTGCCGAAGCCAGCCGGCTTCCGCTTCTACCACACGCATGTCGTGGCCGGCGCCGACCTCAACCGCGGCACCTACACCGGCCAGGTCGGACCGGTCTACATCGAGCCGAAGAACGAGCCCGGCGCCTACGACCGCGAGGTCTTCCTGGTGCTCAAGGAATTCACCCCCTCGTTCAGCCGCGGCGGCGACATGGCGATGGACTTCCTCGCCAGCGAGCCGATCAAGGAGCTGAAGGACCTCGGCAAGAAGTCCGACGACGAGGCCCAGGAAAAGGCCAAGGGCTTCGAGGTTGGCTACGACCTCTTCTCGATCAACGGCAAGATGCTGGGGCACGGCGAGCCCGTCCGGGTCAAGCAGGGCGAGCGCGTGCTGTTCCACGTCTTGAACGCCAGCGCCGGCGAGATCCGGAGCCTCGCGCTGCCGGGGCACTCGTTCAAGATCGTGGCGCTCGACGGCAATCCCGTGCCGGCGCCGAAGGACGTGCCGATGCTCTGGCTCGGGACGGCCGAGCGCGTCTCGGCGATCGTCGAGATGAACCGTCCGGGCGTCTGGAATATGGGCGACCTCGCCGATGACGACCGCAAGCGCGGAATGGGAATCGTCGTCGAGTACGCCGGCTCCAAGGGCAAGCCGCAATGGGCCAAGCCGAAGCCCTACAAGTGGGACTACACGCTGTTCGGCAAGCCCGGTGCGTCGCCGGCCAAGCCGGACGAGACGATGGAATTCACCATCGTCAAGCGCAATGGCGCGTTGAACGGCTTCAACCAGTGGACGCTCAACGGCCAGGCGTTCTCGATGGAGACGATGAAGCCGATGTACAAGGTGCGGGAGGGACGGCGCTATCGCTTGAAATTCCGCAACGCCAGCGACGACATCCACCCGCTGCACCTCCACCGCCACAGCTTCGAACTGGCGCGGGTCGGCGGCAAGCCGACTGCCGGCGTGCTCAAGGACGTGGTCATGCTCGCCGGCTTCCAGGAGATCGAGTTCGATTTCGTTGCCGACAATCCGGGAACGACGCTCTTCCACTGCCATCAGCAACTGCACATGGACTTCGGTTTCATGGCCCTGTTTGACTACGCGTGACGCATGAGCTTCAGCGCCGAAACAACGACCATCCCCGTCCACCGCGGCTCACCGCTGGAGGTTCTACGTGTCTTTCTCAAGCTCGGCCTGACCTGTTTCGGCGGTCCGATCGCCCACATCGGCTACTTCCGCGACGAATTCGTCGTGCGGCGGAAGTGGATCGACGAGCACGCCTACGCCGATCTGGTCGGCCTGTGTCAGTTCCTGCCGGGCCCTGCCAGCAGCCAGGTCGGCTTCTCGATCGGCCTGATGCGGGCCGGCTACCTCGGCGCGCTTGCGGCCTGGACCGGCTTCACGCTGCCTTCGGCCGCGATCCTCGTTCTCTTCGCCTACGGTGCCGGCGCGCTGAGCGGGCCGGTTGGTGCGGGCCTGCTGCACGGGCTGAAGCTCACGGCCGTCGCCATCGTGGCCCAGGCGGTATGGGGCATGGCGCGCAACCTCTGTCCCGATCGCGAGCGCGCCTCGATTGCGGTGGTGGCAGCGCTGATCATTCTCTTCAGCACGGCGTCGATCGCCCAGATCGGAGCGATCGTCCTCGGCGGGCTCGCCGGTCTCTGGCTGTGCCGCAGCGATGCACTGGCGCCGTCCGGACACGTCGAGCTTCCCGTGTCGCGAACGGTGGGCCTGACCACCCTCGGGATCTTCTTCGCCCTGCTGGCTGCGCTTCCCGCGCTGCGCAGCCTGACCGGGTCTACGGGCATCGCGCTGTTCGATGCCTTCTATCGCTCCGGCGCGCTCGTCTTCGGCGGCGGCCATGTCGTGCTGCCGCTGCTCCGCGAAGCCTTCGTCGCGCCGGGCTGGTTGAGTGACGACGCGTTCCTCGCCGGCTACGGCGCCGCGCAGGCCGTTCCCGGGCCGCTCTTCACCTTCGCCGCCTATCTCGGCGCGGTGGTCTCACCGGAGCCGCACGGGCTCATTGGGGCAGCGCTCGGCCTTGTCGGCATCTTCCTGCCCGGAATGCTGGTGCTGCTTGGTACTCTGCCGTTCTGGGATGCCTTCCGGAAGCGCGCCGGCGCACAGGCCATGATGCGCGGCGTCAACGCCGCGGTTGTCGGCGTGCTCGGCGCTGCGTTGTACGATCCGGTCTGGACCACGACCGTGCATTCGCCACGGGACTTTGGCATCGCGCTGGTCGGCTTCGTTCTGCTGGTCGCCTGGCGCGCTCCGCCGCTCGTCGTCGTTGCGTTTAGCGCCGCTGCCGGCGTCGTGACTGCGCTGATCTGATCGCCGGACGCGCAAAGGGACGGCGATCATTGGCCCTAAGCGGAGATCGCAGCGCCAATCGTCCGTGCCTGCTCTTCACCTGAGGCTACCTCCAATTTCCGAGTACCAAGTCTGCGATGTGGCTTGACCTCGTAGGCAACTAACCTACTATCCACATCAACGTTGATGGGGATGGGGTCCCCCGATAACCGCCGCAAGGCTGATGGCTCCTACCAGACGCAGGGCGTCGGTAGGGATCTATTTGCTCCCAGCAGCGCCCGAGAAAGGGCGAACAATGGCTGGGCTTCCTGTTTCCCTGTCTATTGCAATGCGGTTCGTGACCGTCCTGTGGGTGGTCGGCGCGGTTGCGAGCTTGCTCGGGTACGAGGCTGAACTCGTTGGGCTCACGGCCTCGGTCGGCTCAGCCTGTGTATTGGCTGAGTGGCGCCTCGCGAGGAAGCAAAACTCGCTGCCGGGAGATTGCCATGACTGAAGTCTGGACCCTGGCCGCTCTATGGCTCGGCCTAGCACTCGTGGCCACCTTGATATCGATTTGGCTCCGCATCGCGACTGCATTGTCCGAAATCGTCGTGGGAACCATCGCGCAACTCGTAATCGGCGCGACAATAGGGTCCGCAATATTGGGCACCGATCAGACTTGGGTGAAGTTCCTATCCGGGACGGGCGCAATTCTGCTCACATTCCTCGCCGGTGCCGAACTTGACCCGATTGTCTTCCGCGAGCGCTGGAAAGAGGCCGGTGCAATCGGGCTCATCAGTTTCCTTATTCCGTTCCTCGGTTGCACGGTAGCGGCTCGATATCTGCTCGGGTGGGACGCCATGGCGAGTTGGCTCGCAGGTGTCGCTATGTCCACGACATCAGTGGCGGTGGTCTACGCGGTGATGCTCGAATTTGGCTTCAACGCGACCGACTACGGAAAGGTCGTGCTCGCTGCATGCTTTGTCACGGACCTGGGCACCGTGCTGACCTTGGAGCTCATCTTCGCACCGTTCACGATCAAGACGTTGATCTTCGTGGCCGCATGCGGAGCAGTTCTCATCTTCTTGCCTTGGATAACTGCGCAGTTCTTCCGTCTCTACGGTGGCCGCCCTTCCGAACTCGAAACGAAGTATCTTTTGCTGCTTCTGTTTGCCCTTGGCGCGCTGGCGGCCTGGGCGGACAGCGAGGCCGTGCTTCCGGCATACCTGATCGGCATGATCCTTGCCGGCAGTGTTGGTAAGGATCACTTGCTGATCCGGAGATTGAGGACGTTGTGCTTTGGCCTTCTTACGCCATTCTACTTTATCCGGGCCGGCTCTTTCGTATCCGTGACCGCCCTCGTGGCCGCGCCTGCCGCCTTCCTGGTCATGCTCGCGGTGAAGCTCGTGACAAAGATCCTGGGCGTCTATCCCGTCACCCGCAGCTTCGGCTCGCCGCACAGGGAAGGGATGTACACCACCCTGATGATGTCGACCGGGCTGACATTCGGCACCATCTCATCCCTGTTCGGTTTATCGCATGGGATCATCACTCAAGCACAGTATTCCGCGCTGGTCGCTGCGGTGATTGGAAGTGCCGTCGTACCGACTTTGATCGCCAATGCGTTCTTCCTTCCGCGCCACCTGTTATCGGACGCTGAAAGCGAGGAGCTCCAGAGACCCATTATTTCGGAACCGCGTAACGTGTAGGAGGACAGGCCATGGACGTTCCAAAGGACTCAATGCTCCTGCGCATTTTCTTCGGAGAGGATGACCGGTTTAAGCAGAAGGCGCTTTACGAGGCCATTGTGCTGAAGGCACGCGAGATGCATTTAGCGGGAGCGACCGTGCTCCGGGGACCAATGGGCTTCGGACACTCCAGCCGGATGCACACGGCTAAGGTGCTTCGGCTCTCTTACGATCTGCCGGTAATCGTGGAAATCGTGGACACCGAGGCGAAGATTAGCGAATTTTTACCGGCCCTGGACCGCATGATGACCAGCGGCCTCATAACTTTAGAGAAAGTTCAGGTTCTACAGTACGGCCAAGAGGGACTGAAACACCGCGCTGGCTTCTAACGAGGGCAGTCTTGTCCGGTGAATGGGCCTCGCGCGTTGGTCGTAGCTCTTTGAAGTGGCATCTTTCTGCCCGACACACACAGATCGGACTATCGAATGAGATCTCACAGACCTCGCGGTATGTTGCTGGCAACGCCGTTGTCCGGGGAGGTAGCTAGGACGGAGGGTCCGGTTCAAGGGATCGCCGCCATGGTGACATCATGCCGGTGTTTTGCCCGACGTGTCAAAGACCTTTGCGGGGTCTGGCAACATCGTTAGCGACCCCATTTCTACTTTGCATGGGGTTGTTTTCGATTTTTTTGTCGGAGCGAGCCCACCGCCGACTTCGCGAGCGGTGGGCGTGGTGTCATCCCGCCTTGGCGACGCGGCTATCCGCCGCTCCTGCGCGCAAGTTCTGGAAGAACTTCTCCACCTCCTGCGACAGCGTGTCCGCCGTCGCGGTCAGGCTGCTTGCCGCCGTCAGCACGGAGGATGCCGCCGTATCGGTTTCGCCGATGGCGTCGCGGAGCGAGCTGATGTTGGCGACCAGGGTCTCGTTGCCCTGCGCGGCCGATTGCGCGTTGGACGAGATCTCGCGTGTGGCGGCGTCCTGCTGGCCGACCGCGCCCGCAATCGCCGATGTGACCTCGTTGATCTCGCGCACCGCGCCGCCGATCTCACGCACGGCGTCGACCGCGTTGCGGGTGGATGACTGGATCATGGCGATATTCTCGCTGATGTCGGCGGTCGCCTTCGCCGTCTGTCCCGCCAGCGCCTTGACTTCATGGGCGACGACGGCAAAGCCGCGGCCGGCGTCACCGGCGCGGGCGGCTTCGATGGTGGCGTTGAGCGCGAGCAGATTGGTCTGCGAGGCGATGGTCTGGATCAGGCCGAGGACGCCGTCGATGCGCTGCGTGGCGGCCGCGAGGCTCTCGATCTCGGAGATCGATTTCTCGGTGCGCTGACCGGTCTGCTCGACGGCGCCCGCGGATTGCCGCACCTGGCGGCCGATCTCTTCCACCGACATCGAGAGCTCCTCGGCCGCACCCGCGACCGCGCTGACGTTATGCGAGGCCTGCTCGGTTGCGTTTGCCGCCGTTCCGGCGCGATTGCTCGCGTCCGCGGTGGCGCGCGTGATGGTCTGCGCGGTCTCGCGCATGACGGTAGCGTTATCGCTGAGGCCGCGCATGATCGCGCCGATCGCTCCGCGAAACACCTCGACGGAGTTTTCAATGTGACGGGCGCGTTCTTCACGCGCGGCCGAGTCTTGCGAGACCTGTGAGGCGAGGTTGCGGTTGCGGTGCATCGCGTCCTGGAAGACTTCGATGGCGCGGGCGAGCGCACCGATCTCGTCGGCGCGGTCGCTGTGCGGCACCACGACATTCTCGGCGCCATCGGCGACTTGCTTGATGGTTGCGGTGATCGATGCGAGCGGCCGCGCGATCGAACGGCCAATGATGACGATGCCGATCGCGACGAGGGCCAGCGCAACGCCGCCGAGGCAGGTCAGCGCGAAGGACAGGGTGCGATTGGTCTCGGTCTGATGCGCGATCTGCTTGGCGCGCTCGGCATAGACCTTGGACAGCGCCTCGAGATCCTTGTTGAGCGCGGAACGCACGGCGCGGTTGGCGTCGTTGTCGCCCCACTCGCGCCCTGTGGCCGGGCTGATCTCGTTGGCGCGGCGGACCAGCTCCTTGCGGAAGTCGACGAACTGCTCGATGCGCTTCTTGAAGGTCGCGAACTGCTCGGCATCGTCGGTCTTGACGATGGTCTCCCAGCGTTTCACGACGCTCAGGATCTGTTCGTTGAATTTGAGCAGGCCCTCGCCGTATTTCTTCACGACGGCGGGTTCGGTCGACATGTAGACGCCGCGCGATTCCATCACGACCGCATAGACCAGCGAGTTGACGCGCTCGACGTTCAGCGCGGCGGCATTCGCCGTCTCGATTGCGATCGTCAGGTCGGTGCTGCGGCGGCTGTTGTAGTCGGACAGCAACGCGATCGCCGCCGTGAGCAGCGCGAACAGCGCGAAGATCGCATAGAGCTTGGTGGCAAGCGTGAAACGGCCTGCCAGCGGAGTGGCATTCCCAGATCGGTCGGTTGTCATGGTGCGGGGCCCGAATGGCCGGAAGTGGCCGGAAAACGCAGTCGTGTAAAATTGACGCAAGACTATGCAGAACGAAAATGGACGCAGTGTTAACGTCGGGGTTCGGGCCGTTCGCCTATAGTCGAAGGAAAGGTACAATATTTCAGCGTCTTGATCCGAAGGTATGGCTTCCGGCGGGCGGTGTGCGGGCGGACGATATGCCGCATATATCGGCGTGTCCGCCTGTCCCTAGGCGCGTATGCCCCGACGGCAGGACCGCCTTCGTTCGCTCAGGAGTCGGCTGCCGGCCGACGAACCCCGGAGGGGCCTTTGGTCTACCGCCACACCATCGACGCCACGACCTACACATTCCCTGACCTGCGCGACCTCCTCGCCAAGGCGACCCCACCGCGCTCCGGCGACCGGCTGGCCGGGATCGCCGCGGCCAGCGCCGAACAGATGATCGCGGCGCGGATGGCGCTCGCGGACGTCCCGCTCGCTCAATTTCTCCAGGAAACGGTTATCCCCTACGAGGCCGACGAGGTCACCCGTCTCGTCATCGACAGCCAC
The DNA here is from genome assembly GCA_023388935.1 of Pseudomonadota bacterium. Taxonomy (GTDB): domain Bacteria; phylum Pseudomonadota; class Alphaproteobacteria; order Rhizobiales; family Xanthobacteraceae; genus Bradyrhizobium. The sequence continues at coordinate 38,347 of JAEWFG010000280.1, forward strand.
GACGCAAAAGCCTTCGCGCCGGTGGCCTCGCTCACGGTCGGCGCCTTCCGCGACTGGCTGCTCTCGGATACCGCAACGCCCGAAATCCTGCGCAAGCTGGCAAGCGGCGTCACCCCGGAAATGGCGGCCGCAGTCTCGAAACTGATGCGCAACCAGGACCTGATCCTGGCGGCGCGGAAATGCGAGGTCACGACCGCCTTCCGCAACACCATCGGCCTGAAGGGACGCATGAGCACGCGGCTGCAGCCGAACCATCCCTTCGACGATGCCAGGGGCATCACCGCCTCGATCCTCGATGGCATTCTGCTCGGCGCCGGCGATGCCTGCATCGGCATCAACCCGGCGAGCGACGATCCGGCCATCATCGCGCAGCTGCTGCGGTTACTCGACGAGATCATCGCGCGGCTGAAGATCCCGACGCAAGCCTGCGTGCTGACCCATGTCACGACGACGCTGTCGCTGATCGGGCAGGGCGTGCCGGTCGACCTCGTCTTCCAGTCGGTCACCGGTACCGAAGCCGCCAACCGCAGTTTTGGCATCGACCTCGCGCTTCTGAAGGAGGCGCAGGAGGCCGGCCTGTCGCTGAAGCGCGGTACGGTCGGGCAGAACGTCATGTATTTCGAGACCGGGCAGGGCTCGGCGCTGTCGGCCAATGCCCATCACGGCGTCGACCAGCAGACCTGCGAGGCGCGCGCCTATGCGGTTGCCCGCGCCTTTGCCCCGCTCCTGGTGAACAGCGTGGTCGGCTTCATCGGCCCGGAATATCTCTACGACGGCAAGGAGATCATCCGGGCCGGGCTGGAGGATCACTTTTGCGGCAAGCTGCTCGGCCTGCCGCTCGGGGTCGACATCTGCTACACCAACCACGCCGAGGCAGACCAGGACGACATGGACAGTCTCCTGACGCTGCTCGCTGCCGCCGGCGTCACCTTCATCATGGGCGTCCCCGGCGCCGATGACGTGATGCTGAACTATCAGTCGACGTCTTTTCACGACGCGCTCTATGTTCGCGACGTCTTTGGCTTGGGCCGCGCGCCTGAATTCGACGACTGGCTGGTTCAGTCGGGCATCGTGGGGGCCGATTTCCGCCTTGCCGGCGATGCGGGCCTGCTTCCCGATTTTGCCTCGCGGCTGATCGCGTGACGGGCGAAAGCCCCCCAGCAGCCCGAGGAAACCATTGGGGCCTCTCGGAATTATGCTCCTGCCACAATATTGAGAAATTCCGGCGGCAGCATTACGCTAGGTGTCTGGCTGGCAATTTCTGCACCTATGTCGAGCGTGGCTGGGGGGAGTCTAATGCGAGCTAAAAGCAACGGTACGTCCCGGCGGATTCTCTGCGTGTTTCCGCGTTACACGTCGTCGTTCGGTACATTCGAGCATTCCTATCCGCTGACCGATGGCGTCCGCGCCTTCATGCCGCCGCAGGGGCTTTTGCTGCTTGCGGCCTATCTGCCCGAAGAGTGGCAGGTCAAGTTCGTCGACGAGAACCTCCGCCGCACGACCAAGGAGGAGTTCGCGTGGGCGGAGGCGGTCTTCGTCAGCGGCATGCACATCCAGCGCCAGCAGATGAACGACATCTGCCGCCGCGCGCATGAGTTCGATCTGCCGGTCGCACTTGGCGGTCCCTCGGTCAGTGCCTGCCCGGACTACTACCCGTCGTTCGACTATCTCCATGTCGGCGAGCTCGGCGACGCCACCAATCGGTTGATCGAGATCCTGTCGCGCGACACGTCGCGTCCGGAGAGCCAAGTGGTGTTGACCACCAAGGACCGCGTGCCGATGACGGAGTTTCCGATCCCGGCCTACGAGCTCGCCGACGTGAAGAAATATTTCCTCGGCAGCATCCAGTATTCCAGCGGCTGCCCCTATCAGTGCGAGTTTTGCGACATCCCCGGCCTCTACGGCCGCAATCCGCGCATCAAGACGCCCGAGCAGATCATCGCCGAACTCGACCGTCTGCGCGAATGCGGCATGACCGACACGGTCTATTTCGTCGACGACAATTTCATCGGCAACCGCAAGGCGGCGATGGACCTGCTGCCGCATCTGATCGAATGGCAGAAGAAGACCGGCTATGTGGTGCGGCTCGCCTGCGAGGCGACGCTGAACATCGCCAAGCGCCCCGAGATCCTCGAGAAGATGCGCGAGGCCTATTTCGCCACCATCTTTTGCGGCATCGAAACTCCCGATCCCGACGCGCTGCACGCGATGCATAAGGACCACAACATGATGGTCCCGATCCTGGAGGGCGTGCGCACCATCAACTCCTACGGCATGGAAGTCGTCTCCGGCATAATCATGGGGCTCGACACCGACAAGCCCAATACATCCGATGCGCTGCTGGCCTTCGTTGAAGAATCCCAGATCCCGCTGCTCACCATCAACCTGCTTCAGGCGCTGCCGAAGACGCCGCTATGGGACCGGCTGGAGCGGGAAGGACGCCTCATCAACGACGAGGGCCGCGATTCCAACGTCGACTTCCTGCTGCCCTATGACGACGTCGTCGCGTCCTGGAAGCACTGCATGGAGGTCGCCTACGAGCCCGCAAAGGTCTATGCGCGCTTCCAGTATCAGTGCGATCACACCTATTCAAATCGCCTCAAGTTGCCGGTGCCGGACGAAATGAAGTCCTGGGCCAACGTCAGGCGTGCGCTGATCATGCTGAGGAACATCTTCTGGAAGGTCGGGGTGCTCGGCAACTACAGGCGTGTATTCTGGAAATTTGCGCTGGGGCGTATCCGGCGCGGCGATCTGGAAGGCCTGATCGGCTCCGCCCTGGTCGCGCATCATCTCATCACCTTTGCGCGTGCGGCATCGAGCGGCAAGCAGAATGCCTCGAACTATTCGATCCGGCTGCGTGAGGCTTCCGTCCCCGCCGAATGATGCGACATGTCTGATCCGGCCGTCCCGCGCCGTCCGACGCTCGATCTGCGGTCGCTCACGCCGGCGCGCGTTGCGCTCGGGCGCAGCGGCGCAAGCGTGCCGACGAAGCCGCTGCTCGATTTCACGCTGGATCATGCCCGCGCCCGCGATGCCGTGCATGCCGCCTTCGATGCGCCGCGGCTGGTCGCCGATCTACGCGAGCTTGGCCTCGTCGTCACAGAGGCGAGGAGCCGGGCGGTCGATCGCAGGGACTATCTGCGCCGCCCGGACCTTGGACGTCAGCTTGATGCTGGTTCTGCCGAAGCCCTCGCGCGATACGCCAATGAGCCGTGCCAGCTCGCGGTCGTGATCGGCGACGGCCTGTCGGCGGCGGCGGTCCACGCCCATGCGGCGGCGCTGGTGGCGCGCCTGCTGCCGCTGCTCGCAGCCGACGAAGGTGTCGCGATCGGCCGTGTCGTCGTCGTCTCAGGCGCACGCGTTGCGCTCGGCGACGAGATCGGCGTCATTCTCGGTGCACGCATGGTCGTCATGCTGATCGGCGAGCGGCCGGGCCTGTCGGCGCCGGACAGCCTCGGTGCCTATCTGACCTTCGCTCCGAAGCCTGGCCGCACTGATGCCGAGCGCAATTGCGTGTCGAACATCCACAATGCCGGGTTGAGCTATGACGAAGCGGCCTTCAAGATCGCCTGGCTCGTCCGCGAGGGGCTGGCCCGGGAGGTCACGGGTGTAGCACTTAAGGACGAAAGCGCAGACCGCGCACCGCGTCCAATTGGCACGGCTTTGCCCGAATGACCGGCATTACCGTAAAATCGCCGCATCTTGATCGATTCGCCCACACTTCGCCTGCTTGCGAGTCGGTCTATTGACCTGCTAAACCCCGCGCGGCGATTTTCCGCGCATTTTCAAAGGGCAAGCCTCCCATTGGTATGGCGTTTTCAAGCCGTTCGCGGGGCGCACTAAGCTCACAGACCGAGCCGTTTTAGGAACTGGACAAGGCATGCTCGAAAAGCACAGCGAGAGTGAGGTTCATGTCGACAAGGTCGAGCAGGGACCTACGTCCTCCATCGCCTTCGGGCTGGAGCGCATCGGGCTGATCGCCGTCCGGGCGCCGATCGTCTCCTGCATCGTCCTGCTCGCGCTGATCGTCGGCGCTGTGTTCGGCATCCACCGGATCAAAATCGACGATTCGCTGTCGCAGCTGTTCCGCTCCGACACCCGCGAATTCCGCCAGTATGAAGAGGTGACGAAGAAGTTCCCGGCCGAGGAATTCGACGTCCTCGTCGTGATCGAAGGAAAGAATCTGCTCGCGCGGAACAACCTCGAGAAGCTGCGCGACTTCGTCACCGACCTGCAACTGGTCGAGGGTACGCGCGGGCTGGTCTCGCTGTTCTCCGCGCGCCAGGCGCCGGCGCCGGGCAAGCTGCCGGCCGCGTTGTTCCCGCCCGAGCTGCCCGAAGGCGAGGCCTATAACAAGTTCATCGAGACCGTCAAAGCCAACGAGATCATCCGCGGCAAGCTGCTGTCGGAAGACGGCACGCTCGCGCTGGTCGTGCTCTCGCTCGATCCGGAGGTGGTTGCCTCCAACAAGCTGACCAAGACGGTCGGCGACATTCGAGCGCTGATGAAAGAGGACCTCGGCGACACCGGGCTCAACGTGCAGCTCTCCGGCGTGCCGGTGATGCAGCTCGAGATCCGCAACGCCGTGGAGCGCGACGGGCTCACCTACAACATTCTCGGCATTCTCGCCGGCTGCATCATCGCCATCGTCTTCTTCCGCAAGATCTCGTTCATGGTGGCGGCGGCGTTCCCGCCGATGATCGCGATCCTGCTGGCGCTCGGCGCGCTCGGCTGGGCCAACTTCAATCTCAACATGTTCCTGAACGTGATGACGCCGCTCATCATGGTCATCAGCTTCTCGGACTCGATGCAGCTCACCTTCGCCGCGCGCGACCGGCTGATTGCAGGCCAGGACAAGTTCACCGCGTTCAAGAACGCCGTGCGGGTGGTGGGACCTGCCTGCGTGCTGACGCACGGCACCGCCGGCATTTCCTTCATCGCGCTGCAGTTCTCCGACTCCGATCTGATCCGCAAGTTCGGCGAGGCGGGCCTCGCTGCCACCATCATCGCCCTGGTCGCGGTGCTGTCGCTGGTGCCGGTATTCGGCGTGCTATTCGTGCGTAACGAGAAGGTTTTTGCGGTCAAATTCCAGGGCGCCGATGCCGGCGTCCAGGCGCTGCGCAATTTCTGCTACTGGATCGCGGTCCGCATGGTGGGCCGTCCCGGCCTGTTCAGCCTGCTCGCGGTGCTGTTCGTTGGCGGCCTCGGCGTCATCTACGCCAATCTGGAGCCGCGCTATCGGCTCGCCGACCAGGTGCCGGACAAGCGCCAGGCGGTCGCTGCCAGCGACCGGCTCGATGCCAAGCTCACCGGCGCCAATCCGGTCAACGTGCTGATCCAATTCCCCAAAGGTGAAACCCTCTATTCACCGGAGACGCTGCAGACGATCGCCGACGTGCATGCGACCGTAGAGAAGGCAGCCGGTGTCGGCAATGTCTGGTCGCTCGAGACTCTGCGCCGCTGGCTTGCTGAAAAGGCCGGCAGCGCCGACGTCGCGACGCTGAAGGAATATGTCAACGTCATCCCCGAGCATCTGGTGCGGCGCTTCATCGACGCCGAGCAGGATGCTGTCGTGGTCGCAGGTCGCGTGCCGGACAAGGATTCCAGCCAGCTCCTGCCGATCGTCGACAAGCTCGATTCCGAGCTCGACGCTGTTCGCAAGAAGCATCCGGGCTACGAGATTGCGGTGACGGGTCTCGCTGCGATTGCGGCGCGCAACTCGGCCAGCATGATCGAGAAGCTGAATCACGGTCTCACCATCGAATTTGCGCTGGTCGCGATCTTCATCGGATTGGCCTTCCGCTCATGGGTGGTGATGTTCGCCTGCATCCTGCCGGGTATCTTCCCGGTGGTCATGTCGGGAACGGTGCTATGGGCGATGGGCGAGGGGCTGCAATTCGCCAGCGTCGTCGCGCTCACCGTCTCGTTCGGCCTGGGGCTGAGCGCGACCATCCACTTCCTCAACCGCCTCAGGCTGGAGAGCAAGCCGGGCGTCGGCTCGGCGCTCGCGGTGGAGCGGGCGACCGTGCTGGTTGGACCGGCGCTGATCCTGACCACGGTGGTGCTGGCCTGCGGCCTCGTCGTCACCGTGTTCTCAGACCTGCCGTCGCTGCGGCTGTTCGGCTGGCTCAGCGCCTTCTCGATGGTCATGGCGCTGGTCGCCGACCTCTTCATCCTGCGGCCGACGGCGATGTGGCTGATCAATCTGCACGCGAAGCTTCAGGGCCCCGACAAGCCCGCGATCTGAGCGGCGGGGCAGCAGACGCCGCGCATAAAAAAGCCCCCGGCTCGCAAGAACTGGGGGCTTTGTTCCTTTCTAAACGGGCGGGGCGTCAGCCCTTCGTCATCGTGATGTTGACGCCGCGGATCTCGCCCTTGGAACTGATCTGCACCGTCTGCTTGCTGCCGTTGCTGCGCAGCGACAGGTTGGCGGCAAAGCCGTTGGCCTCGACGAACACTTCGATCTGGCCGCCGCCCGCGGTGCCCTGAAGGTTGCCGAAGATGTTGCGGCTTGCTTCGCTCCAGTTGCCGGAGATGCGGTCGCCTTGGCTCGTCACGTCGCTGGTGAGGTCGAATTTGTAGCTATCGCTGGCGCAGTGCAGGGCCTGTTTGAGGCTGAGCCCGCTGCCAGCCACCTTGTAGTCCGCCTTGCAACGGATGCGCTCGGTCGTGCCATCGGACAGCGACACCGTGCCGGTTCCGCTCCACGCGCCCTCGAAACCGGCAAACGGTCCGGACGACTGAGCGTGGCTTGCTGAAACTGAGAAGAGCAGTGCAGCCCCGATGCCAGCCGCCTTGATCGCCCGTCCGGGCCGTCCAAAAAATTGCATCTCAAATATCCCGTTTTGGAAACGACGTCCGCCCACGACTAAGGACGTCTCGCCACATCGAAGTTTTAGTGTTCCGAGCCTTTGTCAGGTTCAACGCCTCGGCGCCAGAGATGGTGGTTCACGAAGCCCTGCGCCATGCTCAGACGTCGCGATTCTCTGTGTTTCGGCATGTTTCTGGCCGAAACGGCGCGACGGACCGATGCAGGGGGGCAACAGGTGCCGAGCAAAAACGCTACATTCCGGAATTATGACGTAGTATCAATCCGTTACATCTGCCAATGATGATCGGGAGAAGACCTGATTTGGTGGGTGTGGCGCCAATTTGGCCGCATTTGCCGGTGCTTGTGGCGTTCTCCAAGGCCGCACTTCCGCGGCGACTTGCCATCAGAACAATCCGTTCCGGTCGCCCGCCCTGTGCTGTCCGGGATCGGTACGATTCTGCCGTCAGAATGAAGGAATACAATGCGTAAGCTTCTCATGGCTCTCACCCTGCTGTCGGCGTCCCTCTCCACGGCGTTCGCCCAGCAAGGCCGTGGCACGGAAGCCGAGCAGAAGGCCTGCACGCGCGATGTGCAGAAGTTCTGCCGTCCGGTCATCGATCAAGGCGATTTTACCATCCTGGCCTGCCTGAAGGAGAACCGGGCCAAGATCTCCCAGGCCTGCGACCAGGTCCTGAAGACCCACAACCAGTAAGCTCGGCCACTGGCCCACAAGGCGGCCCCCAGGCCGCCTTTTCGAGCCCGATCCGGAAGGGCAGCCATCGACAGACAGCATTGGTTTTGCGGCCGTATTCCCCTATATGGGGGCCGCGGCGGCAGCGCCGGCACGAGCCCGCGCGAGCGAAAAACCCCTTCCTGTCTAAACGATTGTAAACCAGCCCTCGATGACCTCTGCGAGCGAATTGCGATCCGGCAAGGGTGACCGCGACGAGAATTTTCCCGTCGCGTCCTGGATCATTCATCCCCGTCATCGCGCACTGATCCTGGCGTACTATAATTTCGTCCGTACCGCCGACGACATTGCCGACCACGCCACGCTGCCGCCCGACGTGAAGCTCGCTTATCTCGATCTGCTCGAGGCGGAACTGCTCGGCAAGGGCGACACCCAGGCCGAAGCCGTCACTCTGCGCCGTGCTCTGGCCGAGCGCAGCATGGCGCCGCGCCACGCGCTCGACGTGCTGGTCGCGTTCCGCATGGATGTGACCAAGCTGCGCTACGAGACCTGGGACGAGGTCATCCACTATTGCCGCTATTCGGCGATGCCGGTCGGCCGTTTCATGCTCGACGTTCATGGCGAGAGCACCTCGACCTGGGCCGCATCGGACGCGCTCTGTGCTGCGCTCCAGATCAACAACCACCTCCAGGATTGCGGCAAGGATTTTCGCGAGCTCAATCGCGTCTACCTGCCGCGCGATGCGCTGGCCGCAAGCGGCGCCTCCGTCGAGCAGCTCGGACTTGCCCAGTCGCCGCCGGCGATGCTGGCCTGCCTTCAGGCGCTTGCCGTGCGCAACGAAGCGCTGCTCAACGAGAGCAGGTCGCTCAGCGCGGAGGTGAGGGATTTTCGCCTCGGCGTCGACATCTCGGTGATCCAGGCCTACGCCGATCGCATCGTGCGCCTGCTCAAGGTGCGCGATCCCCTGCGCGAGCGCGTGCATCTCAACAAGCTCGAGCTCCTCACCTTCAGCCTCGCCGGAATGATCGGCGAAGTCGGCCGCCGCGCAATCGGGCGCAGGGCCATCTCCAGACCGGGGACTGCACATGACGCTTGAGGCGACCTCGCCCGGCGCCAGTTATGGCTCGACCGCATCGAACAGCTCCTTCTATGCTGCGATGCGGATCCTGCCGCGCGACCAGCGCGAGGCGATGTTCCAGATCTACAGCTTCTGTCGGCAGGTCGACGACATCGCCGATTCCGACGGCCCGCGCGACGAGCGGCTCGCCGCGCTGCAGGAGTGGCGCAATGACATCGACGCGCTTTATCAGGGCAATCCGCCGCCGCGGCTGAAGGACTATGTCGCCTCGGTGAAGGCCTTCGGGCTGAAGCGCGAAGATTTCCTTGCCATCGTCGACGGCATGGAGATGGACGTACCGCAGGACATCCGCGCGCCCGACATGGCGACGCTGGATCTCTATTGCGATCGGGTCGCCAGCGCGGTGGGACGGCTGTCGGTGCGGGTGTTCGGCTTGCCGGAGCAGGACGGCATCCTGCTCGCGCACCATCTCGGCCGCGCGCTCCAGCTCACCAACATCCTGCGCGACATCGACGAGGACGCAACGCTCGGCCGGCTCTATTTGCCGCGCGAGGCGCTGCTGCATGCCGGCATTACGTCAACTGATCCGAACCTCGTGATCGCGGAGCGCGCGCTGCCAAAGGTCTGCCTGCCGCTGGCGCAGCGCGCGAAGGCGCATTTCGAGGAGTCGGACGAGATCATGAACCGCAACAGGCGCCGCGCGGTGCGCGCGCCGCGGATCATGTCGAAATACTACCACGCCATTCTGGACCTCCTGATCGCGCGCGGTTTCAACTCGCCGCGCGAGCCCGTGCGTGTGTCGAAGTTCACGCGCATCGCCATCCTGCTCCGCTACGCATTCATCTGATGCAAAACACAGCTCACATCATCGGTGCTGGAATTTCCGGCCTCTCCGCCGCCGTGCGGCTCGCCAATGCCGGCTTCAAGGTCGCCGTGCACGAGGCGACGCATCAGGTCGGCGGCCGCTGCCGCTCCTATTTCGACGGCGCCACCAATCTCACCATCGACAACGGCAATCATCTGGTGCTGTCGGGCAACAGCCATGCACTGGCCTATGCGCGTTCGATCGGCACCGAGGCGGGCCTGGTCGGTCCCGAGCGCGCGCAGTTTCCGTTCGTCGATCTCGCGACCGGGCAGCGCTGGCAGATCGATCTCGGCGATGGCCGCCTGCCGACCTGGGTGCTCGACGAGAGCCGCCGCGTTCCCGATACCGGGCTCACCGATTATCTCAAGCTGGCGCCGCTGATCTGGGCGTCGGAAGAGACGCTGGTCGCCAAGTCCATTCCCTGCGAAGGCATCCTCTATCAGCGCCTCGTGCAGCCGCTGCTGCTTGCAGCGCTCAACGTCGATCCGCCCGAGGGATCGGCCGGGCTTGCCGGCGCGATCGTGCGCGAGACCTTGATTGCCGGCGGGCAGGCCTGCCGGCCGCTGATTGCGCGCGACGGCCTCAGCGCCGTGCTGATCGAGCCAGCCGTGAAATTCCTGCAGGAGCGTGGCCACACCGTTCAGCTCGGCCATGAGCTGCGTTCGTTCGCGACCAACGACGGCAAGGTCGGCGCGCTGAATTTTGGCGGCGAAGACGTGATCCAGCTTGGTGAGGGCGATGTCATCGTGATGGCGGTACCGCCGCGCGCCGCGTCGAGCCTGCTGCCGGGCCTGAAGACGCCGACCGAATTCCGCGCCATCGTGAACGCGCATTTCCGTTTCGAACCACCGCCTGGTGCTGCTCCGATCCTCGGCGTGATCGGTGGCATCTTTGAATGGCTGTTCGCGTTCCCGAACCGGTTTTCCGTCACCATCAGCAACAGCGATGGTCTGGTCGACATGCCGCGCGAGGAACTCGCACAGGCGATCTGGAACGACGTCTGCAAGGCGGGTGGCATTTCCGGCGAGCTTCCTCCCTGGCAGATCGTGCGCGAGCGCCGGGCCACTTTTGCCGCCACGCCAGCGCAGAATGCCCTGCGCCCGGGGCCGGTCACGGCGCTGAAAAACCTGTTTCTTGCCGGCGATTGGACTGCTACGGGATTGCCTGCAACCATCGAGGGATCGGTCCGGTCGGGTGATCGCGCCGCCGATCTGGTTCTGGCCGCAAAGCGGCCCTGACGGGCTTTGTCCCGATCACTCTCAATCGACTATCGGAGCAATCGAACGACATGGATGCCGTGAACGTGACCAGCCGCGAAGCCCTGGAATCGAGCATTGCGTCGGCCACGCAAGGCGTCCTGGGCTTCCAGCAATCCGACGGCCATTGGGTCTTCGAGCTCGAGGCCGACTGTACGATTCCGGCCGAATACATCCTGCTGCGCCATTATCTCGCAGAGCCGGTCGACACGGTGCTCGAGGCCAAGATCGGCAACTATCTACGCCGCATCCAGGGCGCTCATGGCGGCTGGCCGCTGGTGCATGACGGTGAGTTCGACATGAGTGCCAGCGTGAAGGCTTACTTCGCGCTGAAGATGATCGGCGATTCCGTCGATGCGCCGCATATGGTGCGTGCGCGCGAGGCGATCCGTTCCCGCGGCGGCGCCATCAACAGCAACGTCTTCACGCGCTTCTTGCTTGCGACGTTCGGCGTGGTGACCTGGCGCGCGACGCCGGTGCTGCCGATCGAGATCGTGCTGCTGCCGTTCTGGTCGCCGTTCCACCTCAACAAGATTTCCTACTGGGCGCGCACCACCATGGTGCCCCTGATGGTGATCGCCGCGCTGAAGCCGCGCGCGAAGAATCCGAAGGGCGTCGGTATCGACGAGCTGTTTCTCCAGGATCCGCGCTCGATCGGCATGACCGCGAAGGCGCCGCACCAGAGCATGGCCTGGTTCCTGCTGTTCCGTTCGCTCGATGCGGTCTTGCGCGTCGTCGAACCGATGTTTCCCAAGAGCCTTCGCAAGCGCGCGATCGATGCGGCGCTCGCCTTCACCGAGGAGCGGCTCAACGGCGAGGACGGCATGGGCGCGATCTATCCGCCCATGGCCAACATCGTCATGATGTACGATGCGCTCGGCAAGGACGAGAACTATCCGCCGCGCGCGATCACGCGCCGGGGCATCGACAAGCTGCTGGTGATCGGCGAGGAGGAGGCTTACTGCCAGCCTTGCGTCTCTCCAGTGTGGGACACGACGCTGGCCGCTCATGCACTGCTGGAAGCCGGCGGCGACAAGGCCGTGCCTGCGGCCAAGCAGGGCCTCGACTGGCTGATCCCGAAGCAGGAGCTCAGCGTGAAGGGCGACTGGGCTGTGAAGCGCCCCGACGTGCGTCCGGGCGGCTGGGCCTTCCAGTACAACAATGCCCACTATCCCGATCTCGACGACACCGCGGTGGTGGTGATGTCGATGGACCGCATGCGCCGGGAGCACGGTGCGACCGGCTATGACGCTGCGATCGACCGCGGCCGGGAATGGATCGAGGGCATGCAGAGCGACGATGGCGGCTGGGCTGCCTTCGACGTCAACAACCTCGAATATTACCTGAACAACATCCCGTTCTCCGACCATGGCGCGCTGCTCGATCCCCCGACCGAGGACGTCACCGCGCGCTGCATCTCGATGCTGACCCAGCTCGGCGAGACGGAGAAGACCAGCAAGCACGTCGCCGACGGGGTCGCCTACCTCAGGAAGACGCAGCACCCGGAAGGGTCCTGGTACGGCCGCTGGGGCATGAACTTCATCTATGGAACCTGGTCGGTGCTGTGCGCCCTGAACATGGCCAGGGTCGACCACAAGGACCCGATGATTCGGAAGGCCGCCGCCTGGCTGGCCTCGATCCAGAACGAGGACGGCGGCTGGGGCGAGGACGCCGTCAGCTACCGGCTGGACTACAAGGGCTGGGAGGCTGCCCCCTCGACCGCCTCGCAAACGGCATGGGCCTTGCTTGCCCTGATGGCTGCTGGCGAGGTTGATCACCCGGCCGTTGCCCGCGGGGTGGAGTACCTGATTGCAACACAGAACAAAAAAGGACTCTGGGACGAGCAGCGGTACACCGCCACAGGCTTTCCCCGTGTATTCTATCTACGTTATCATGGTTACCCGAAGTTCTTTCCGCTGTGGGCGTTGGCGCGGTATCGGAACTTGCGGAACACCAACAGCAGGGTGGTAGGGGTCGGGATGTGACTTTGGGGATGGGGGAGTATATTACCGCGGGTAATGCCATTGATCCGCGGCCAATATTGATTGTGACCGGACTGGTCCAGGAGGCCCGTATCGCGGCCGGACCCGGAATGGCTGTCATCTGCTCGTCGAGCAGCCCGACCCAGTTGCGGGCACTGCTGACTGTGGTGGATCCCGAAACGATTCGTGGCGTCATCTCTTTCGGCGTAGCCGGCGGGCTCGACCCGACGCTGCGCTCCGGCGATGTCGTACTGGCGACCGAAGTACTCTCCGGCGATACCCGATGGGCCGCCGGGCTGTCACTCGCCGACGACCTCATCGATCGACTGACGTCGGGGCGCCGCCGCGTTGTGCGCGGCAGCCTCGCCGGCGCCGAGGAAGTGGTCACCGGCCGGTCGTGCAAGGCGGCGCTGCATTCGGAGACCGGAGCTGCGGCCGTCGACATGGAGAGCCACATCGCGGCCGCCTACGCCGCCGAGGCCGGGCTGCCCTTTGCTGCGGTCCGGGTCATCAGCGATCCCGCCCACCGCGCACTGCCGGCGCTCGCCCGCGCCGCCATCAAGCCGAACGGACAGATCGACCTCGCGGCCGTCCTGCGCGGCATCGTGCGCAATCCGGCGACGCTGCATGCGCTGGTCTCGACCGGCATCGACTTCAACCGCGCGCTGCGCTCCCTTCGCGGCTGCCGCGACTTCCTGATCGGCACCGAGCTCCTCGACAGCGAGGCCCTGGCCTCCGAGACGGCCTGAGCGGTTCTCGATCTGACAACACAAAAAGGCCCAGTCGCCATTGGCGTCCGGGCCTTTTCCGTTTTGTGCCGAGCCCCGCCACCTCGTCATTCCGGGGCGCGCCACTTGGCGCGAGCCCGGAATCCATCGGGCCAAAAGACACGCGGCGAAATGGATTCCGGGCTCGCGCTCCGTGCGCCCGGGAATGACGGAGGAGGGCGAGAGAAGCGCGCCTCGCTTCAAGCAGACTTACAAAACAGCACGGTTTCTTCGGGGTAGATCGTAAAATGATCCAGCCACATCTTGTAGCCAAGGTTCAAGGAATTGATGAATAGGGGAAGTTCGATCCAGTCATTAGGCTTGTGATAGACGCAAATCGCCAATGTTGGTTTGAACCGATTGAGCGTGCCCACGGCGCCTTTGAGCGCGGAAAGCTCGGCACCCTCAATGTCCATTTTTATGAAATCGACACGAGGCAAATCTCTGTCACGAACCACATCGTCGATGGAGATGGTTCTGACTTCGGTCGCGCCGTGGAAGAGGGGACGTTCGGAAACCTGGCTTCCGGGACCATTGTTCAGCACATAGAGTATCTTGTCGGATGACTCCCATACCGGTCTCTCGATGATCTCGATATTTGACGAATATTTGGGGTTCAGTTCCAGGTTCTGACGCAAGATCTCAAGATTGTCTGGTATGAATTCAAAGCCGATGACCTTCCCCGCGGGCCCCACCTTCGTTGCAAAATAAAGGCTAGTATCCCCGTAGCAGCTGCCGGCCTCGATCACGATATCTCCGGTCTTTGCTGCGATCGCTGGCTTTACTCCGGTGTACTCGTATTGCGTTTTCAGAAAGGTGGCGTCGATCCCAAGGGGAACGGAAAACAGATTGATATCGTAGCCGATCTCCTTCAGATCGAAATGAGTCAACTCGAAGTGCATGTTTTTGATTTTTTTTGCAGGCAGGCGGTTCGTTTGTAGACCCCGTGCCAAGCTCCGTTCCTGCCAATATTTTGGGGAATTTCGAAAGATCTTGACGAGGTCATGCCCAATCACGCGTTGAACGAACAACTCTAACAGGACGTCCTTGGAATATTCGTCCTGCAGTAACTGGTAAGTATCCAGCAATACCAGAGGAAGCGCCTTTGAGTTTTTCAATCGAGCTATTGCTTCGATTTTGCTCTGATACTTTTGAATATCGGGACCTAGCGCTCGCTTGGGCTCAGCTCCATACCGATCCGCCTCGTGGTTTTGTTCAAGATCTCTTGTCGCGATTTCGTACAACTTGGCCTGCAAGTGAGACAAGAATGAAATTGCGACTTCTGGAGACATTTGACCTTCTGGAGACATTTGAATGGCTGAGCCTCTCTTTATCCGGCGGTAAGCAAATCCGACGGCACCTGATTCCGCGCCTTCAAATTGGCGAACGCGACCGGAGTCATTGAGTGCATGGTCGCCGCAAGTCTTGCCTTCTCGTACCGCTTCAACTGTGCTTGCCGGGGTCCACGAACGCGACCGTAGCGTCCCGTTGGGAGAGTTTCCGGTACGAAGCTGGTGTGAAACTGGCGCAGCCTGAACATTCCATGACCTCATCCATCAAGGCGTGCGAGGTCCCGTTTCGACGCCGGGCCCGAGGCCTGGTCTTTCCGAGGCGCGCCATCTGGCGCGAGTCCGGAATCCATCGGACCGCAGGACACGCGAATTACGGGGACAGTGCACTCAATTGAGCTTCAGATAGCCGAGCGTCGCTCCAACCAATTTTGTGCACTGTCCCCGTAATTCTGCGCGGCATCGTGCGCAATCCGGCGACGCTGCATGCGCTGGTCTCGACCGGCATCGACTTCAACCGCGCGCTGCGCTCCCTGCGCGGCTGCCGCGACTTCCTGATCGGCACCGAACTCGTCGACAGCGAGGCCCTGGCCTCCGAGACGGCCTGAGCGGCTTCTTCGATCCGACAAAAGAAAAGGCCCGGTCGCCATTGGCGTCCGGGCCTTTTCTGTTTTGATGTGCGTAGCCCGGACTACGCGTTCGCTCCATCCGGGCTTCAGGTCGTCGTGACTAAGCGGCAGTCGAAGCCTTCCGCGCAGCCTTCTCCTGCGCGGCGAGCGCCTCGTCGCTGCGGATTTCGGAGAGCTTCTTCTGGACCTGCTCCGAGAAGATGTACTGCGCCGGACGCTGCTTGGACAGGTCGATCTCGGGCGCCATCGGGCCCGTGGTCTTGACGCCGCGCAGCGACACCCACAGCGCCTTCAGCGGGTTGTTGAGCGCAGCGGTGGCCGCCGTCGGCTCGTAGCCGCAATGCGCCATGCAGTCGGCGCACTTCTCGTACTTGCCGGTGCCGTAGGTGTCCCAGTCGGTGGTGTCCATCAGCTCCTTGAAGGTCTTCGCATAGCCTTCACCGAGCAGATAGCAGGGCTTCTGCCATCCGAAGATGTTGCGCGCGGGCATGCCCCAGGGCGTGCACTCGTATTCCTGGTTGCCGGCCAGGAAGTCGAGGAACAGGCCGGAATGCATGAAGTTCCACTTCTTGCCCTTGCCCATCGCGAAGACGTCGCGGAACAGCTTCTTGGTCTTGGTGCGGTTGAGGAAGTGCTCCTGGTCCGGCGCGCGCTCATAGGCGTAGCCCGGCGACATCGAGACGCCGACACCGAGCTCGACGGTGAGGTCGAGGAATTTCGCGATCTCTTCCGCCGGATGGCCGTCGAAGATGGTGGCGTTGACGTTGACGGTGAAGCCGCGGGCCTTGGCTGCCTTGATCGCGGACACGGCGCGGTCGAACACGCCCTTCTGCGACACAGCCTTGTCATGATGGTCCCTCAGGCCGTCGAGGTGCACGGAGAAGAACAGGTAGGGCGAGGGCTCGAACAGATCGAGCTTCTTCTCGAGCAGCAGCGCGTTGGTGCAGAGCGAGACGAACTTCTTGCGCGCAACGAGGCCGCGCACGATCTCGCCGATCTCCTTGTGGATCAGCGGCTCGCCGCCGGGAATGGCGACCATCGGCGCGCCGCATTCGTCCGCGGCGTCCCAGCATTCCTGCGCGGTCATGCGGCGGTTGAGGATCGCGTCGGGATAATCGATCTTGCCGCAGCCGACGCAGGCGAGGTTGCAGCGAAACAGAGGCTCCAGCATCAACACGAGCGGATAGCGCTTGCGACCAAGCAATTTCTGCTTGAGCAAATAGCCGCCGATACGCATTTCCTTGAAGAAGGGTATAGCCATTACAAGTTCTTTCTGGGCTTGGAATTCGGGGTGGGTCAGCTCGCAGCCAGTTCAGCCGGAAGCCTGAATTCGATGTTTTCCTCGCGGCCCGGCAGCACCGAGACCTTGACCGGTCCGATCCGCCGCATCGCTTCGATCACGTCATCCACGAGTACCTCCGGCGCCGAGGCGCCGGCCGTGACGCCGACGGTTCTGGCACCCTTCAACCATTCCGGATTGAGCTCGCTGCCGTCGGCAATCAGATAACTCGCGACGCCGGCCTCGGTGCCGATTTCGCGGAGCCGGTTCGAGTTCGAGCTGTTGGCAGCGCCCACCACCAAGATCACGTCGACCAGCTTGCTCAAGTCCCTTACCGCAGATTGGCGGTTCTGTGTCGCATAGCAGATATCCCGGATATCCGGGCCTTGAATATCTGTAAAGCGGGCCTGAAGGGCCGCAATAATGTCCTTGGTGTCGTCGACCGACAGGGTGGTCTGGGTGATGTAGGCCACTGGCGTATCCGCCTGCAGCGTCAGCGCGTTAACCTCTTCAACGCTCTGGACCAGCAATATGGGGGCGGGAACCTGGCCCATCGTGCCCTCAACCTCGGGATGGCCGGCGTGGCCGATCAGGATCAGCGTGCGGCCCTTGCCGATGTAGCGCTTCCCCTGATTGTGAACTTTCGTGACCAGCGGGCAGGTGGCATTGAGCACCGGCAGGTCGCGCACGGCAGCTTCTTCCTCGACGCTGCGGGCGACGCCATGGGCGCTGAATACGGTCACCGCCTTCGGCGGCACCTCCGACAGCTCCTCGACGAAGATCGCCCCTTTGTTCTTCAGGCTTTCGACCACGTATTTGTTGTGCACGATCTCATGGCGCACGTAGACGGGCGGGCCATACTTCTGCAGGGCCCGTTCCACGATTTCGATCGCACGCACCACGCCCGCGCAGAAGCCGCGCGGCTGCGCCAGATAAACTTCCATTGGACGCCCATCACGCAAGTTGCACCAATCCGCTTACTAGTTCCCGGTAGCACCCCGATACTGACCAATGAGTAGCAATATCGGCACCATTGGTTTCGCACACGCGGTAACCGCCCACCCCACTTGGGGTACCGGCGTATGGAGGCACAGCACTTTGTGTCAAAAAATCGGCAGCAAGGAAAGGTGGAAAGCGCCGCGGGTTCCGCCACAGGAACAGATGGCGGTATTATAGTATATAATTTGGGGTGGGCAATATGACGACACTAGTGCTCACCCCTTCGTCACTTTACCGCCTCAACTGCCCGGCTATACCCACTGCCCCGCATGATTTTGCCACGGTCTGTCGCCGTTTACTTCGAACCTTCTTCCGGCGAGAGCCACCCAAAACAGCAATAGGTTTCGCCCGGGAACTCCGATAGACAGCGGGCGTTTCCGGCAAGCTGTTAACACCAGAAAGAAAAGATGTGCTGCAAAGCGTAGTCGTTGCCATCGTCAGGGCCTGCACCCGGTTTGCCCCCCTCGTCGTCGTTCTCGGGCTCCTGCTGGCGGTGGGCGCGGGCTTTTACACGTCCCAGCACTTCTCCATCAACACCGACATCAATTCGCTGATTGCCCAGAACCTTGACTGGCGCCAACGCGACCAGGAGTTCGACCGCGCCTTCGACCGCGACGCGACGATCACGGCGGTCGTCGAGGCGAGGACGCCGGAAATGGCGACCGCGGCGGCAGACGCGCTCTTTGCCAAGCTCAAGGACGACAAGACCAACTTCCAGTCGATGCAGCAGCTCGGCAGCGGCGAATTCTTCGAGAGGAACGGCCTGCTGTTCCTGCCGACCGAGGAGGTCGCCAAGATCACCGGCCAGTTCGAGTCCGCAGCGCCGCTGATCGAGATCATGGCGGGCGATCCCTCGATCCGCGGCCTGACCGGCGCGCTGGAGACGGGGCTTGCCGGCGTCAAGCGCGGTCAGGTCAAGCTCGACAATGCCGAGCGGCCCTTCAACCTGATCTCGAAGACGGTCGAGACCGTCCTCGACAAGGGCAATGCGAGCTTCTCATGGCGCGAACTCGTCAGCGACGAGCCGCTGTCGGATTCCGACAAGCGCGCCTTCATCGAGTTCAAGCCGATCCTCGACTACAACGCGCTGGAGCCCGGCAAGGGCGCGACCGATGCGATCCGCAAGGCTGCTGCCGATCTCGATTTTGCGACCAAATACCAGGCGAGGGTGCGGCTGACCGGTCCGGTCCCGATCGCGAACGAGGAGTACGCGACCGTCCAGGAAGGCGCCGTCGTCAACGGCATCGGCACCGTCCTTGTCGTGCTGCTCATCCTCTGGATGGCGCTGCATTCTGCGAAGATCATCTTCGCCGTGTTCGTCAATCTCTTCGTCGGGCTCGCGATCACGACCGCCGCCGGTCTTATGATGGTCGGCTCGCTCAATCTCTTGTCGATCGCGTTCGCGGTGCTGTTCGTCGGTCTCGGGGTCGATTTCGGCATTCAGTACAGCGTCCGATACCGCTCGGAGCGCTACAAGGTCAACGATCTCTCGAACGCGCTGGTGCTCGCGGCGAAGCGCTCGGCGGTGCCGCTGTCGCTGGCGGCGATGGCAACCGCGGCCGGCTTCCTCTGCTTTATGCCGACCGACTACAAGGGCATCTCGGAACTCGGCCAGATCGCCGGCGTCGGCATGCTGGTGGCCTTCCTCTCCAGCATCACCGTCCTGCCGGCGCTGCTGAAGTTGTTGAACCCGCCCGGCGAGAAGGAGCCGGTCGGATACGCCTTCCTGGCGCCGCTCGATCACTTCCTGGAGAAGCACCGCGTGGTGATCGTCGGCGGGACGCTGCTGCTGGCGCTCGCCGGCCTGCCGCTGCTCTACTTCATGAAGTTCGACTTCAACCCGATGAACCTGCGCAACCCGAACGCTGAGTCGATCGCGACCTTCCTCGATCTGCGCAAGGATCCGAACACCGGCGCCAATGCCATCAACGTCATGACCACCTCCGAGGAGCAGGCGAGGCAGGTCGAGGCGAGGCTGGAGAAAGTGCCGGAAGTGCTGCGGGTGATGTCGCTCGACAGCTTCGTGCCGCAGGATCAGGAACCGAAGCTGAAGCTGATTGCGCAGGGCGCCAAGATGGTAAACCCCGCGCTCAATCCCGACCAGATCGACGCGGCGCCGACGGATCAGGAAAACGTCGAGGCGCTGAAATCCTCGGTCGACAATCTGCGCCGGACCGCCGGCGACGCGAAGGGGCCCGGCGCGGTCGCCTCGCGCCGGCTTGCGGACGCGCTCGAGAAGCTCGCCAATGGCGACGAGGCCATGCGCAACAAGGCGCAGGACGTGTTCGTCACGCCGATGAAGATCGTGTTCGACCAGCTCAGGAGCGCGATGCAGGCCGAGCCGGTCACCCTGCAGTCACTGCCGCCTGATCTCGTCAGCGCATGGAAGAGCAAGGACGGCATCATCCGCGTCGAGGCGCTGCCGAAGGGCGATCCGAACGACAACGACACGCTGCGCAAGTTTGCGGCAGCGGTGCTCGCTGCCGAGCCGACCGCGATCGGCGGCCCGGTCTCGATCCTGAAATCCGGTGACACCGTGGTGAAGGCGTTCATCCACGCCGGCATCTACGCGTTGCTGGTGATCGGCCTGTTGCTGTGGATCACGCTGCGGCGGTTCGTCGACGTGCTGATGACGCTGGTGCCGCTTCTGGTTGCCGGGGCGGTGACGCTCGAGATCTGCGTGTTGATCGGCCTGCCGCTCAACTTCGCCAACATCGTCGCATTCCCGCTGCTGCTCGGCGTCGGTGTCGCTTTCAAGATCTATTATGTCGTGGCTTGGCGCTCGGGCAGAACAAATCTGCTCCAGACCAGCCTGACGCGTGCGATCTTTTTCAGCGCACTGACGACGGCAACCGCGTTCGGCAGCCTGTGGCTGTCGAGCCATCCGGGCACGTCCAGCATGGGCAAGCTGCTCGCACTCTCGCTGGTGACGACGCTTGCCGCCGTGCTGCTGTTCCAGCCGGCCCTAATGGGCAAACCCCGCAATCTCAGGGAGTAGGCAGATGTCGCCGACGGGATCGGCGGCGCCCTTCTGACCGGGCTTGGCTGCGCCGGCGGCCTTCGGGCCTGCGGGCGCAGATGCGGTGGCGCCCGTCGTGCCGCCTGCTGTGCCTTGGGCTTTCGGCGCCGCGCCGGTCGACTTCGGCGCGCCCTTGGCCATGGCGCTGACGGGGCTTGCCGGGATCGGCGGGCCAACGCGGGTCCAGGTCTCGCCACCGCAGAGGATGCCCATCACGCAACCCTTGATTTCGAGCTGGTCGGCGCCAATCGGCGTGATGGTCGCGCTGTAGAGCTGACCGTCCTTCGCGTTGTAGACCTGTCCTTCCCACAGATCGACGCCGGGCCTCTTCTTCATGTCGATCAGGGTCGCCATGCCGAGCGTCGGCCTGTTCTGTTTCGAGGCATCCGGGTTGTTCTCGTCGCGGCCGCCGGGCTGCTTCTCCCAGGAAACCGCGCCCCACATGCTGCCATTGCATTGGGCGACACGGATGTTGGCGACGCCGTCAGCGACCCGCCAGTCGCCGGTGGGATCGGCGGCGAGTGCGGGTGTCAGGCAGGTGTAACCGCCAGCCAGTATTATTCCGGTGTAAAGGGCTAAACGCATGATAGTTCCTTGGCAGTGCAACATGGTCTAAAGCTGTGCTTGCGAAGATGGTCCGAAAAAGGGCAAAAGGCCGCACAGACCGTTTTCAGGAACGGTCCGTTTTCAGTTGACGAGACGGCCCTCAACCGAAGTATGTAGCGGATGCCCAGCCCAAATCCAGACATGTCTCAGCTGTTCGCGGACCGTCAGGCCCAGCGCAGCGCCCTGCATAATCGGCACCTGAACGAGCAGTTCGTTCGGGTTCTCAAGACGATTGGCTACGATGTCGGCTTCCAGAAGGGCCAGGGGCAGTACCTCTACGACCGCGATGGCGCGCGCTATCTCGACCTGTTGTCCGGGTTTGGTGTGTTTGCGATCGGGCGCAATCATCCGGTGATGCGCGAGGCGCTCAAGAGCGTGCTCGATGCCGACCTGCCCAATCTCGTCCAGTTCGACGTCTCGACGCTCGCCGGCGTGCTCGCCGAGCGGCTGTTGAAATACGTTCCCTACCTCGACAAGGCGTTCTTCGCCAATTCGGGCGCCGAATGCGTCGAGGCCGCGATCAAGTTCGCCCGCGGCGCCACCGGCCGCCCTGGTATCGTCTATTGCGCCCATGGCTATCACGGCCTGACCTATGGCGCGTTGTCGCTGACGGGTGATTCCAACTTCCGCACCGGCTTCGAGCCTCTGCTGCCGGGCTGCACCCCGATCCCGTTCAACGATCTTGCCGCGCTCGAAAAGGCGCTGGCTTCGCGTGAGGTAGCGGCCTTCGTCGTCGAACCGATCCAGGGCAAGGGCGTCAACATGCCCACGGACGAGTTCCTGCCCGGCGCGGCCGCGCTCTGCAAGAAATACGGTACGCTGTTCGTCGCCGACGAGATCCAGACCGGCATGGGCCGTACCGGCCGCTTCCTCGCTGTCGAGCACTGGAACGTCGAGCCCGACATGGTGCTGCTGTCGAAGTCGCTGTCCGGCGGCCACGTGCCGGTCGGCGCCGTGCTGACGCGCAAGAGCATCTTCGACAAGATCTTCAACCAGATGGACCGAGCAGTGGTGCACGGCTCCACCTTCTCCAAGAACGATCTCGCGATGGCCGCCGGCATCGCCACGCTGGACGTGATGGAGTCCGAGAAGCTGATCGAGTCCGCCGCCAAGCGCGGCGCCGAGCTGCGCCTGGCGCTGACGCGCATGGTGCCCGGCTACGAGCTGATGAAGGAAGTGCGCGGCAAGGGCCTGATGATCGGCGTCGAGTTCGGCCCGCCGAAGTCACTGCGGCTGCGGGCCTCGTGGAACGTGCTGGAGACCGCCAACAAGGGCCTGTTCTGCCAGCTCATCACCGTGCCGCTGTTCAAGGATCACAAGATCCTGACCCAGGTCGCCGGTCACGGCAGCCACACCATCAAACTCCTGCCGCCGCTCACCATCACCGAGGAAGACTGCAGCTGGATCGAGCGCGCCTTCGACGACGTCATCGCCGGCAGCCACAAGGTCCCCGGCGCCATCTGGTCGCTCGGCAAGACGCTGGTGGACAACGCGGTGAGGCGGTCGGCCTGATTTTGCGCCAAGCCTTCTCGGCGATCGTTATTGCCGAGATGACTGAAGCTACCCCTCCACATTCGCCTTCATCGTCGCCTCGAACTTATCCACGAATTCGGCGAGCTCGTCGGCGCCGATATCGCTGACGGCCCAGAAGTTCAGGCCGCGATTGCTCCAGTGGCGGCAGTTGAAGCCCTGCATGGTCTCGGTCTTCGGCGCGCGATATTCCGTACTCGATGTCTGCGCCACGAACAGGTTGATCACATGCTGCCGGCGCTTGTAGACGACCGCGCCGATGGCGCGCGCGTCGACATAATCGAGCCGGCCGCCGACCAGAGTGAAACCCTGCGCGGTGAGGTCGATCACGGGCGGGGCGACGTCGAGCTTGCCGTTGAACCACGGCTTGACCGTGTGCTGGTCGGTGGAGACCACGTCGATGAGGTGACCGGCCTGAAGCGAACGCAGATGCGCGGAGACGACCTCCGACAGAATGCGCTGCTGGTCGTCCTGGCGCAGCACGACAGCGACAACGCCGGAGGCGGCAAGGGCTGAGACTGCCGAGCCCATCGCGAAGCCGCGCAGCACGGAGCGGCGGGTCGGCTGACGCTGCGGTTGCGGCAGCGAGGCCTCGATACGGGCACGCAGGCTCGCCGGCGCGGCATAGCGCAGGTTGGTATCGGCGAGCACGCGATGCATGTCGCGTTGTGCCGCGAATTCCGCCGCGCAGGCCGGGCAGCTTGTGATATGCGCTTCGACCTCGCGTGCGTGGCCGGCATCCAGCTCGCCATCGAGCAGCGCGTGAAGCATGATCTTTGCTTCGTCGCAGGTCATCTCACTTGCTCCTCTTCCGCCATCCAGGCCGCGCGCAGCATGGCGCGGGCGCGGGCGAGGCGGGACATCACGGTGCCGACGGGCGCGCCGACGGTCTCGGCGATTTCACGATAGGACAGGTTGTTGATCTCCCGTAGCACGAATGTTTCCTTGAACGGTTCGGCGAGCGCGTCGATCAGCTTGCGGATCGCACCGGCATCGCGGCTGCGCAGCACTTCGGTTTCGGGGCTCGCCTCGCTCTCCTGCCACATCGGCGTCTGTTCGGCGGCGCCGGGTGTGTCCTCGATCGCGCTGTGCGAATGCGCGCGCCGTGCATATTCGGCGTTGCAGACGTTGCGCAGGATCGCGAACAGCCAGGGTTTCATCGCCGGGCCGCGATAGCTGTCAAAATGCTTCAGTGCGCGCAGATAGCACTCCTGCACCGCATCTTCGGCGTCGGAGGCATCGCGCAGCAGATAGCGCGCGAGGGTATAGACGTCGTCGAGATAGGGTAGCGCCGCCTCGCGGAAGCGCTGCGCCTTCTGCAAATCGTCGGTACCGGGCATCGCTCCTCGCTTTGCCTCTTGTTCCGTTCGCTGCTTCGTTTCGTCCCTATGCGTGACCGAAGGTGCACGAGCCCGGCCGGCGTGGGACCACCGGCCGGGCAAGACGTTGATGCCTTGGTTCGAGACGTTACTCAACCTTGATCATCCCCGTCATGTGCGGGTGCAGCGAACAAAAATACTTGTAGTCGCCCGCATTGGTGAAGGTGAACGAGAACTTGTCGTCGGTGTCCAAGGCCTTGGACCTGAACTTGCCGGCCGACACGATGGCGTGCGGGATGTCGTCCCGGTTGATCCAGGTCACGGTGGTGCCGACCTTGACCGTGAGCTCGGCCGGCTGGAAGACGAAGTTGTCGATATGAACTTCCACGTCGTCGGCGCGGGCAGCTGTTACGGGCAGCAGGATGGCCGCTGCCACGGCGACACCGAAGTCGCGGCGGTTGAGTGTCTTCATTGTCAGCTTCCATTCAGCCAGGATCAGCCCTGGAGCGGTGTGTCGATGATCGCGAGCCGCTGCTCGTTCTGCTTGAAGTTGATGCTGGCGACGCCGAGCATGGAGCGGAGCTTTGCGTCCTCGACCTTCATCGGACCCGGCGAGGGGGCGGTTCCCGGCGCCGGCTGCGGGAATGCGGTCGATCGCGCGGTGTGGAAGGTGACGTTGCCCTCGACCTTCTGCATCACCTGGTGGATGTGACCGTTCAGCACGGTGACGGAGCCAAAGCCCTTGACGTATTCCAGCGCCCGGCCGCCGTCCTCGGTGCCCCAGCCCCATTCCGGATAGACGGTCCAGAGCGGGATGTGGGCGAACAGCACGATCGGCGTCGATTTCGACTTGCCGCGGAGATCGTCCTCCAGCCAGGCGAGCTGCTCGGCGCCGAGATTGCCGAGGCCGCCGGCCTTGAGGTCGACGACGTTGACGAGGCCGACGAAGTGCACGCCGCCGGCGTCGAATGAGTACCAACCAGCGCCCTTGGTGCCGCGGCCGTAGCGCTCGCGATAGAGCTTCACCTCCTCGTCGAGGAAGTCATGCTCGCCGGGCACGTAGTGCACGTCGAGCTTGCTCTGCGAGATGATGCGCTCGGCATTGTCGAACTCGGCGACCTTGGACAGATGGGTGATGTCGCCGGTGTGGATCATGAAGGCGGGTTTTGCCGGCAGCGCGTTGATCTTGTTGACTGCTTCCTCGAGCGTGCCGAGCGCGTTGGGATTGGCCGGCTTGTCGAAGCCGACATGGCTGTCACTGATCTGGAGGAAGCTCATGCCGGGCGCGGCCGCGGTCGCGGCTTGCGCGGAATCGATGATGCCGAGCGAGTGCGGCACGCCGCCCGTGATGGTCCAGAGCACCCCGGTCCCGGCCCAGGTCATGCATTCCAGCACCTTGCGGCGGCTGACGCCGTCTTCGCTGTGATCGTGTCCGCTCATCACACGTCTCCTCTCGCCCGGAATTGGGCTTCGGGGAGGTGATTGGGCGAGGGAAGGACTTATTCCCGGACGCGATGACGATTTCGTGAGCTCGGTCTCGTGTCCCGGACGCGGTGCAGCGCCTCTTGGCGGTACGCCGCAGAGCCGGGACCCACGCAGCTCGGACGGGCTGGGTGCGCCCCGGCTCAGCAGCGCATCACCATAGCGCGTTGAAGACGCGCGTGAACGCGCTTATGGCAGCTGCGCTGCGTCCGGGGCACGATGCCTATTTCGCGAATTCTGTCACCGCTTCCACCACGCTCTCCGGGGTCTCCTGCGCCACACAATGACCGGCGCCCTCGAACGCCAGCGTGCTGACCCGCGGAATCAGCGACACGGCACGCGACGCCATGTCCTTGTAGATGGCCCCGGACTTTGCGGCGGTCGTGACGCGTACCGGGCAGTCGATCTCGGCGAGCCAGTCAAACGGATTGCCGCGGGCATCGCCGGCATAGACCTGCTCCATCGCTTCGTAGATCGGACGCAGGATCGCCGACTCGATCTCGGGCGTGCAGCAGAGCTGAACGCGGCCATTGTCGAGCGGCGCGAAGCCGTGGCGCACATAGGCCCGGAGCGAGGCCTCGGTCCAATCTGCAAATGCCGGCGCAGCGCGATAGCGCTCGAACACGGCATCAGCGCTGTCGAATTCGGCCCGTCGGCGCAGCGTGCCCTGCACGCGAGACAAGGATTCCTCGCTCAGTCCGCCAGAGCGCGCCGCGCGCGGGTCCATCACGGTCGGCTCCATCACAAACAGGCGTGTGAAGCGCCCCGGCCGAAGTTTCGCCGCAAGCAACAGGTCGGTCGCGCCTGCGCTGTGGCCGATCCCGTAGATGTCGCGGAGATCGAGCGCATCGACCACCCGACAGACATCATCGGCGTAGTCCAGGAAGTGATAGGCGCCGGGCTTGTGGCTGGCGCCATGGCCGCGGCGGTCGAGTGCATAGACGGTGTAGGTCGATGCGAGATCGCGCGCGACCTCGTCCCAGACGTCGCCGACGAAACCGGTGCCGTGAAGCAGAAGCGCAGGCGGCTTTCCGCTTTCGCCCCACTGCAACATGGCGATCTGCGCGGCGGCGGGGCCGATTGAAAAGCGGTTTGGAGGGATCATGGTAGGGGATGCTATTTCGCATCCTCCAGGATCATCGTCGCACCTTTCTCGGCAATCATCGCCGTCGGCGTGTTGGTGTTGCCCGAGGTGATCGTCGGCATGATCGAGGCGTCGACGATGCGCAAGCCGGAGAGGCCGTAGAAGCGCAGGCGTTCATCGACCACCGCCATCGGATCATTCGTCGCGCCCATCTTCGCTGTGCCAACAGGATGGAAGATCGTGGTGCCGATATTGCCGGCGGCTTTCGCGAGTGAGGCATCGTCGTCGCCGACGGAAGGGCCGGGCAGATACTCGCTCGGGTGATATTTTGCCAGCGCCTTCTGTTGCATCAGTCGCCGCGTGGTGCGGATGGCGTCGGCGGCGACCTGGCGGTCGTCGTCGGTCGACAGATAGTTCGGCGCGATGATCGGCTTCTCGTCCGGCGTCGCCGAGCGCAGCCGCACGGTGCCGCGCGAAGTCGGCTGGAGATTGCAGGCGCTCACTGTGATCGCGGGAAAACGGTGCAGGGGATCGCCGAACTTGTCGAGCGACAACGGCTGTACGTGGAACTGGATGTTGGCACGGGCGCGGGTCGCATCGGAGCGGGTGAAGATGCCGAGCTGCGACGGCGCCATGGTTAGGGGACCGCGGCGGCGGAAGGCGTAGTCGAGCCCCATCAGGCCGCGGCGGAACAGATTGTAATAGGTCTCGTTCAGCGTGCGCACGCCTTCGACCTTGTAGATCGCGCGCTGCTGGAGGTGGTCCTGCAGATTGCGGCCGACGCCGGGCTTGGCCATGACGATGTCGATGCCGAGCGGCGAGAGCCAGTCGGCGGGCCCGATGCCAGAGCGATGCAGCACCTGCACCGAGCCGATGGAGCCTGCCGACAGGATCACCTCGCGCCTGGCGCGCGCCTCGATGATCTCGCCGTTCTGGATGAAGCGCACGCCGACGGCGCGGCCCTGCTCGATGATGAGACGGTCGACCAGCACATGCTTCTCGAGCCGGAGATTGGGGCGGTTCAGCACCGGCTTGAGGAAACCGCGCGCCGACGACCAGCGCCGGCCGCGCTTCTGGTTGACGTGGAAATAGCTCGTACCTTCGTTGTCACCGGTGTTGAAATCCGGGATGCGCTTGATGCCCATCTCCTCGGCGGCATCGCCAACGGCATCGAGGACATCCCACGACAGTCGCGGCGCCTCGATGCGCCAGCCGCCGCCGACACCGTGATGCTCGCTCGCGCCGAGGAAGTGATCCTCCAGCCGCTTGAAGACCGGCAGCACGTCGTCATAGCCCCAGCCGGTCATGCCGAGCTGGCGCCAATGGTCGTAATCGGCGGCCTGTCCACGCATCGAGATCATGGCATTGATCGCCGAGCAGCCGCCGATCACCTTGCCGCGGGGATAGGCGAGCGCGCGGCCATTCAGGCCCGGCTCGGCCTCGGTCTTGAACATCCAGTCCGAGCGCGGATTGCCGATCGCGAAGAGATAGCCGACAGGGATATGGAACCAGATCCAGTTGTCGTCGCCGCCGGCCTCCAGGATCAGCACGCGTTTCCCGGGATCGGCCGACAGCCGGTTGACGACGATGCAGCCCGCCGTACCGGCTCCGACGACAATGTAGTCGAACTCACCTTCGAGCCGTCTTGGCATTCTGCTTCCACCCGGATGGCAACTTGACGTTCCGCTCTAATAGGCAGACGCAGCGAGCCGGGACAAGCCCGGCCATGCCGGGCGGGCAGGGCCAGACCCCGATCCCTGGCAGTTGGGCGGATTGATGCTTGCATGGTAGACAGGCCTGTATTTTCAACAGAGCTTGAGACCCTCCATGCCAATCGTGAACCGCGTCGCCGACCTTCAACCCGATATTCAGGCCTGGCGTCGGGACATCCATCAGCATCCGGAGCTGCTGTATGACGTTCACCGCACCGCAGCATTTGTTGCGGACCGGCTGCGCGAATTCGGCTGCGATGAGGTCGTGACCGGCCTCGGTCAGACCGGCGTGGTCGGCGTGATCAAGGGCAACAAGCCGGCCGGCGAGGGGCTCAAGGTGATCGGCATGCGTGCCGACATGGATGCTCTGCCTGTCGACGAGCAGACCAACCTGCCTTACGCCTCCAAAATTCCGGGCAAGATGCACGCCTGCGGCCATGACGGCCACACCGCGATGCTGCTCGGCGCTGCCCGCTACCTTGCCGAGACCCGCAACTTCGCCGGCGATGCGGTGGTGATCTTCCAGCCCGCCGAGGAAGGCGGCGCCGGCGGCGCAGCCATGGTCAAGGACGGGCTGATGGAGCGCTTCGGCATCGAGCAGGTCTACGGCATGCACAACGGCCCGGGCATTCCGATCGGCTCGTTCGCGATCCGGCCGGGCCCGATCATGGCGGCGACCGACGAGGTCGATATCATGATCGAGGGCCACGGCGGTCATGCCGCGCGCCCGCACAAATGCGTCGATTCCGTGCTGGTCGGTGCACAGGTGATCACGGCGCTGCAGTCGATCGTCGCGCGCAGCGTCGATCCCCTGGATTCGGCCGTGATCTCGATCTGCGAGTTCCACGCCGGCAACGCCCGCAACGTCATTCCGCAAACGGCAACGCTGAGGGGGACCATCCGCACGCTGACACCTGAGGTGCGCAAGCTCGTCGAGAAGCGTGTGCACGAAGTCGTGGCGGGCGTGGCGCAGATTACCGGCGCCAAGATCGATCTGCACTACAAGCGCAACTATCCGGTGGTGAACAACCACGCCGCGGAGACTGAGGTGGCGAAGCGCATCGCTGGGCAGGTCGCGGGCGAGGCCAACGTGCTCGAGATGTCACCGCTGATGGGCGGCGAGGATTTTGCCTACATGCTCGAAGCGCGGCCCGGCGCTTTCATCTTCTGCGGAAACGGCGACAGCGCCGGCCTGCATCATCCCGCTTACAATTTCGACGACGAGGCGATCGTCTACGGCACGTCCTACTGGGTCAAGCTGGTCGAAGAATCGCTCGCGGCGTCGTAAGGGTGAGCCGGAACGCAACGGAAGAGGGCCTGTGCATGGCACGGGCCCTCTTGTCGTCGAGTTATTGTTCGCTCAGAACAGATGCGAGAACAAGTAGTACAGCACGCCCGAGATGATCATCGCGGCCGGCAGGGTGAGCACCCAGGCCATGGCGATGTTGCGGATCGTCGCCCATTGCAGGCCCGAACCGTTGGCGGCCATGGTGCCGGCGATGCCGGATGACAGCACGTGGGTCGTCGAGACCGGCAAACCGTAGACGTCGGCGGCGGCGATGGTGGCGGCCGCCGTGATCTCGGCGCAGGCACCTTGCGCGTAGGTGAGGTGCGTCTTGCCGATTTTCTCGCCGACCGTGACGACGATACGCTTCCAGCCGACCATGGTGCCGAGGCCGAGCGCGATGGCGACAGCGATCTTCACCCAGCCCGGGATGAACTTCGTGGCGCTGTCGAGCGAACCCCTGTAGGCGGTGAGGACGGCGACGTCGTCGGCGCTGAGTTCGGCTTCCTTGTCCTTCATCAGGAAGCGGAGCGCTTCCGAGACCAGGTACATGTCGTTGCGGGTGTTGCCGACGGCTTCCGCCGGCACCTTGGCGAGCGAGCCGTAGGTGCTGACCTGCTTTGCGATGTCGCGCACCAGCACGGCGAGCGATGGGAAGGTGCCGCCGTTGACTTCGCGCTGCGCGACAAAGTTGGTCACGGCGGGCCGCGGGTTGCCGATCACGTTGTAACCGGCGGCTTTGCCCTCGATGATCCTGCTCGCGGCCTCCGAGTTCTTGATGAACGCCTCGATCTGGGCCTCCGGCAGCGCGCGGTTGAGCGCGTAGGCGGTCGGCACGGT
Organism: Pseudomonadota bacterium; assembly: GCA_023388935.1. Classification (GTDB taxonomy): domain Bacteria; phylum Pseudomonadota; class Alphaproteobacteria; order Rhizobiales; family Xanthobacteraceae; genus Bradyrhizobium. Next base: position 68,870 of record JAEWFG010000280.1, read on the forward strand.
GCCGATCAGGATCAGCATGATCAGGCCCATGCCCTTCTGACCGTCGTTGGAACCGTGGAAGAAGCTCACCAGCGTGCAGGTGAGGATCAGGATGCCGCGGATCCACCACGGCGGCGGCTGGTTGCCCTTCGGCTCGCCGAACAGGGCGGGCGTGGCGCGCAGCAGCACGGTGCGCAGGATCAAGAGCAGGGCTGCGGCGAGTGCGAAGCCGAACAGCGGCGACAGCAGCAGGGCCTTGCCGATACTGGTGGCCTGGGTCCAGTCGACACCCGAGGTGCCGGTACGGCCGTGCAGGACCGCGTTCATGATGCCGACGCCCATGATCGAGCCGATCAGGGTGTGGGAGCTCGAGGCCGGCAGGCCGAAATACCAGGTGCCGACGTTCCAGATGATGGCCGCTATCAAAAGTGCGAACACCATGGCGAAGCCGGCGCTGGAGCCGACCTGAAGGATCAGTTCGACCGGCAGCAGCGACACGATGCCGAAGGCGACCGCGCCCGAGGAGAGCAGCACGCCGAACAGGTTGAACATGCCGGACCAAACAACGGCGATGTGGGCGGGCAGCGAGCGAGTGTAGATCACGGTCGCGACCGCATTGGCGGTGTCGTGGAAGCCGTTCACGAACTCGAAGCCGAGCGCAATCAGAAGCGCGACGAACAACAGGAGGAAGGGGGCGATGGTCTTGACCGGCGTGCCGGTCGCATCGATGTCGACCCAGATGCTGTAGGCAACAAAGAGCAGCGCGGCGGCGACGACTCCCATATAGATGATGCCGGTGAGCGGATGGAATCCGCGATCGAGATCGGGGCCCCTATGCAAGGCTGGCTCAATGGAGCCGGGCAGAGCAACGTCACTCATTGGAAGTTCTCCTGTCCGAAGCCTCCAATTTTGCGCGCGGCATGTGACAGCCGGTTGAAATGGTTGACGGACAGTTGAAATGAGGGAACTTCTCTAACGCATGGCGCGATGCAGCAAAGCGTGTTTCAGGCCGCGCGCGCGGCTTTCTTCTGCAAGCCGGCGGCGATCTTCAGGTCTTCGACGAAGCGTTGATATTCCAGCACTTTGGCTTCCGGATCGGGCAGCCGCAGCAGATAGGACGGGTGCACCGTCACCAAAACCTTGCGGCCGTCGGCAAGGTCCATGAGGCGGCCGCGGGTCTGGCCGATCGGTGTGATCTTGCCGAACACGCTTTGCGCGGCGGTGGCGCCCATCGCCACGATGAGGTCGGGCTGGATTGCCGAAACTTCCCGCTCATACCATTGCCGGCACGCCCGGATCTCCGGTGTTGCCGGCTTCTGGTGCAGGCGGATCTTTCCGCGCGGCACGAATTTGAAGTGTTTGACCGCGTTGGTCACATAGACCTTCTTGCGATCGACGCCGGCTTCCTCCAGCGCGCGGTCGAGCATCTGGCCGGCCGGACCGACGAAGGGATGACCGGCGAGGTCTTCCTTGTCGCCGGGCTGCTCGCCGACCAGCATGATGGCGGCGTCTTTCGGGCCCTCGCCGAACACGGTCTGCGTCGCGTCCTTGTAGAGCGGGCAGGCGCGGCAATGCGCGGCCTCCGCGCGGATCGCTTCGAGATCGTCGGCGGCGGGTTTGCGTTTCATCGGAGTCTCCGGAGACGGGTTGATCTTTCCGCCGATCCAGCGTTCGGCATCAGAGAGCAGAGGTTCAAGTATTGAGGCTTCCGACAGGTTCCTCCGGCGCTTCTTCGGCACTTCCGGTGCGATCGGTTGGTCCGGTCGGAAGTGACGGCGCCAGGTTTCCTCCAACCGGTTCGGGGCGGGCATCTCCGTCTGGCTGATCCCCGGCGTGAACGAGATCGCGTGACCGTCCCAATGGGCGCAAACGTCGGGCGTGAGGATCGACCAGGGCATGTCGGCGTAGCGGCGCGAGAAGAAGGGGGCGGCGAATTCGACGATGTGATGCTCCGGCACGAACCAGGCGGCGTAATGCGCCTTGTGCTCGCGTCCGATCTCGCGGAAACGGATGACGTCGCGCATCCGCTGCACGTCGCGATGCACGCTGCCGGCCATTGCCGTCGCCAGCGCGACGTCTGGATCGGTCCTGATATCGAGCAGATCGTGATCGCTCCGCAACCGCCACAAGAGGCGATAGAGCAGCGCAAAGCGCTCACTGTCGCGATAAAGGATCGCGACGCGTGCGAGCTCGATGAAATTGGCGGGCACGTTGAAGGTGCTGTCGGTCCCGATCGGGGGAAGGCCTGGCGCTTCGCACAGGCCGGGCGGCACGTCGTCTTTCGCATGGCCCTGCACGCTCCACGTCACGTCGGCCGGCGCGACGTGATGGAGTGCGAGCGCACGTGCGGTTTTGCGCCAGCCGTCGAAATCGGCCTCGCTGGCGAGCGTGATGAGGTGCATGACACTTGGATCCATTTGATTTTGCTCATGAATCTGAAAGTGCGCCAATTCGATTGACTCCCGGAGCGCCATTAGCTTTATATTAGAACATATCATGAACAAATGAGCCAGCCGCTGGTTCTCTTTTGAGAGCCATCGGCAATCACCTCTGAAGGAGCGGCGTATATGCAGAGCGCGATCAGCAAAAGTGGTCGCCGGTTTTGCGTCCGATCGCGCTCTTCTTTTTAAGAGGGCGCATGATCTTGTCGCCAAACCGCTCACACTTTGGCGGATCATGCGCCACCGCACGAACAAGCGCGCTTGCGACCTTGCGCGGCCAGATCGAGCGCATCGAGACGGCGGAGGTCGTCCACCATCGCGATCGCGTCGCGCTCGGCCACAGCGAGGCCGACGGTGCGCTGAAGGGCGGGCTCGCGCGCGCGGCGATCCACGAGGTGTTTTGCGAGGGCCGGCAGGGGACGGCGGCGACGGGCTTCGTCATGGGGCTTGCGGGGCGCGTCTCGGCGCGCCGGCCGCTGCTGTGGGTGCGGCAGGATTTCTCGGAAATTGAAACAGGCGCGCTGTCGATGAGCGGGCTTGCCGAGCTCGGTCTCGATCCGCGCCGCGTGGTGATGGTGCGCGCGGCCGATGTGGAGAGCGCGCTACGCACCTCGGCCGATGCGCTCGCCTGCGATGCGCTCGGCGCCGTCGTGCTCGAGCTCTGGGGCGAGACGAGGCCGCTCGATCTCGTGGCGAGCCGCAAGCTGACGCTGGCCGCGCAAGGCTCCGGCGTCACCGGCCTGCTGCTGCGGATGGCCGCGCAACCTTTGCCGTCGACTGCCGAGACCAGATGGATGCTGCGCGCGGCGCACTCGCCGCCAGGCCCGGCGTGGAGCGTCTGGGGTGCACCGCGCTTCGATGCCGAGCTCTTGCGCAATCGTCATGGCCTGTGCGGCCGGTGGATCATGGAATGGAAATGTGATGAGTGCCAGTTCTCTGAGCCGTCGGCGTATCCTCAGCCTGTGGCTGCCGCGCCTGCCCATCGACCGGATTCAGCGGTTCTTTGGCAGCGCCGGGCTGGGTAAGAACAATGAGCCCAGCATTGTTGTCCTCAAGGACAACAACGCGCTGGTGATCCATGCGCTCGACGAGGCTGCCGAGCGCCTCGGCCTGCATATCGGCCAGCCCTTGGCCAATGCGCGGGCGATGTGCCCGGACTTGCAGGTGTTCGACGCCGATGTCGTGGCCGACGCGAAGACGCTCAGCGACGTCGCCGACTGGTGCGACCGCTTCACGCCGCTGGTGGCGCTCGATCCGCCGCACGGGCTGTTCCTGGACATCACCGGCTGCGCACATCTGTTCGGCGGGGAGGCCGCGCTGTTGCAGACCCTCGTCCGTGCCCTCGCTCGCCAGGGTTTTGACGTCAGCGCAGCGATCACCGGCACCTCGGTTTGCGCGCGCACGCTGACGCGGCAGGCCTCAGGCATCATCGTCGCCGATGGCGGGGAGGCGGAGGCGATCAGCCGGCTGCCCGTGTCTGCGCTCGGCGCAGGCGAGGCCATCACCACCGGTCTGCGTCGTGCCGGCCTGAAGACCATCGGCGATGTCGCATCGCGCGAGCCGCACGAAATCACGGCGCGGTTCGGCGTCCGGTTCTCCACGCTGCTCGCGCATGCGTTGGGGCAGGGCGATGCGCCGATCAGCCCGCGCAAACCGCTGCCCGACTACATCGTTGAGAAGCGCTTTGCCGAGCCGATCGCGACCGACACCATGATTGCGATGACGCTGTCGCGGCTTGCCGACACGTTGATCGCGTCCATGGAGAAGCAGGGCAAGGGCGCGCGACGCCTGGAAGCCGCCTTCTTCCGGACCGACGGCGTGGTGCGCGCGATCATGGTCGAGACCGGACGGCCCGTGACGCGAAGCGCGGTCATCGACCGGCTGTTCCGTGAGCGCCTCGATGCGCTCGCCGATCCCCTCGATCCCGGTTTCGGCTTCGACATGGTGCGGCTGTCGGCGAGCCGCACCGAGATCGTGGTGCAGGAGCAGCGCGATCTCGACGCCCATGTCCACGACAATGACGAGCTCTCCGCGCTGATCGACCGCATCGCCGCGCGCATCGGCGGAAAGCGGGTTGTCGTACACCTGCCACAGGACACCCATATCCCCGAGCGCGCGGTGCTGGCCGCGCCTGCGCAGCATCATCTCGCCGCCGCCATGCAGGCCGAATGGCCGGCGCGGGCCGAGAGCGAGCCGCCGCTGCGTCCGCTGCGGCTGTTCGACAAACCGGAGCCGATCAAGGTGCCGTTCGCGACCGTGCCCGACGGCCCGCCGCATCAATTCACCTGGCGCCGCGCGCTGCATGCCGTGGTGCGGGTGGAGGGGCCCGAACGCATCGCGATGGAATGGTGGCGGCAGGACGGCAGGCAACTGACACGGGATTATTTCCGGATCGAGGATGCCGAGGGCCTGCGCTTCTGGATTTTCCGCGACGGTCTTTACGAGGGTGAGGCGTTCGACGACGACGGCAAGCCCGTTCCTCCCAACTGGTATGTGCACGGTCTCTTCGCATGAACACGTCCGCTTATGCCGAGATCGGCATCACCACCAATTTCTCTTTCCTGCGCGGCGGTTCGGATCCGCGCGCCTATGTGCATCAGGCGAGCATTCTGGGCATCCCCGCGATCGGCATTGCCGATCACAACACGCTCGCGGGCGTAGTGCGAGCCTACAAGGAACTCGACAATGCCGAGGTGCTGCACAAGCCAAAACTCCTGATCGGCGCGCGCATCGTCTTCATCGACGGCACGCCCGACATTCTGGTTTATCCGCGCGATCGCGCCGCCTATGGCCGGCTCTGCCAGCTCCTCACCAGGGGCAAGCGCGGCGACGACATCACGCGGATCGAGAAGGGCGAATGCCATCTCACTTTTGCTGATCTCCTGGAATTTTCGGAAGGCCAGCTCCTGGTCCTGACGCTGCCGCATCGCTTCGAGCCCGAGCTGGTGCTGGATGTTCTTTCAAAGCTCAGGGCAAGCCGCGCCGAGGGCGTGTGGCTGGCGGCGAGTCTGCTTTATCGCGGCGACGACCGGCGCCGCCTGGCGGGGCTCGACGATCTCGCTGCAAAGGCAAAAGTGCCGCTGCTCGCAACCAACGAGGTGCTCTATCACCATCCGGCGCGCCGTCCCTTGCAGGATGTGCTGACCTGCATCCGGGAAAAGACCACGATCGAGGCGGTCGGGAGGAAGCTTGAAGCCAATGCCGAACGCTTTCTGAAGACACCCCGGGAGATGTCGCGGCTGTTCCGCGATTTTCCCGAGGCGGTCGCGGAAACCATGCGCTTTGCGGACAAGATCGATTTCTCGCTCGACCAGCTCAAATACCAGTATCCGGACGAGCCGGTGCCGCCGGGCAAGACCGCGCAAGAGCATCTGGAGGATCTGACCTGGGCGGGCGTTGAGAAGTATTTTGGCGGTATAACCAAGATCGACGCGAAGCTTCGCGCAACCTTGGAGAAAGAGCTCGCGCTGATCGCCGAGCTGAAATACGCGCATTATTTCCTCACCGTGCACGACATCGTGCATTACGCGCGCAGTCAGAACATCCTATGTCAGGGCCGCGGCTCGGCGGCGAACTCGGCCGTGTGCTACGTGCTCGGAATCACCTCGGTCGACCCGACCAAGGTCGATCTGTTGTTCGAGCGCTTCATCTCCAAGGAGCGGCTGGAGCCGCCTGACATCGACGTCGATTTCGAGCATTCGCGGCGCGAGGAGGTGATGCAATATGTCTATCGCCGCTACGGCCGCCACCGCGCCGCGATCATCGCCACCGTCATCCACTATCGTCCGCGCAGCGCCATCCGCGACGTCGGCAAGGCGCTGGGCCTGACCGAGGACGTCACCGCCGCGCTCGCCGATACCGTCTGGGGGAGCTGGAGCAAGGGCCTCAACGACATGCAGGTCAGGCAGGCCGGGCTCGATCCCAGGAATCCCATGATCAATCTTGCGGTCGAGCTTGCGACCGAACTGATCGAATTCCCGCGCCATCTCTCCCAGCATGTCGGCGGCTATGTGCTGACCCAGGACCGGCTCGACACCTATGTTCCGATCGGCAATGCCGCGATGGAGGACCGCACCTTCATCGAATGGGACAAGGACGACGTCGACGCGCTCAACATGATGAAGGTCGATGTGCTCGCGCTGGGCATGCTGACCTGCATCCGGAAATGTTTTGATTTGATCGATGCGCACAAGGGTAAGCGCTACGCGCTTACGGATATCAAGTCGGAAGATGACGACGAAGTCTATCAAATGCTTCAGAGGGGAGAATCGCTCGGTGTGTTCCAGGTCGAGAGCCGCGCGCAGATGAACATGCTGCCGCGCCTGAAGCCGCGGACCTTCTACGACCTCGTCATCGAGGTCGCAATCGTGCGCCCGGGGCCGATCCAGGGCGACATGGTGCATCCGTATTTGAGACGACGGAACGGCCAGGAAAAAGTGAGCTATCCATCGCCGTCACCGCAGCATGGCGACAAGGACGAGCTCTACAAGGTTCTGCACAAAACGCTCGGCGTGCCTCTGTTTCAGGAACAGGCGATGCGCATCGCGATCGAGGCTGCACATTTCACCTCTGAAGAAGCCAACGGCCTGCGCCGCTCGATGGCGACTTTCCGCAATGTCGGCACCATCGGCAAGTACGAGGACAAGCTGATCGGCAACATGGTCGCGCGCGGCTACGATCCTGAGTTCGCCAGAAGCTGTTTTGACCAGATCAAGGGGTTTGGCTCCTACGGTTTCCCGGAGAGCCATGCGGCGAGCTTCGCGCAGCTCGTCTACATCTCGTCATGGCTGAAGCATCATCACCCCGACGCGTTCTGCTGCGGCCTGCTGAACTCGCAGCCGATGGGCTTTTATGCCCCGGCGCAGATCGTCGGCGATGCCCGCAAGAACGGCGTCGAAGTGCGCGACATCGATGTGTCCTACAGTTTCGCTCAGAACACGCTGGAGAACACCGACGGCAAATACTGCGCCGTGCGCCTCGGCTTCCGCCAGATCGACGGCTTCCACTGGCTGGATGAAGATGAGGAGCGGCTGAAATGTCTCCAGTCGTCATTCCGGGGCGCGCCGAAAGGCGCGAGCCCGGAATCCATTTCTCCACGTGTATGCGGCTCGATGGATTCCGGGTTCGCGCCAAGTGGCGCGCCCCGGAATGACAAGAAAGAAGACTGGGCCGACCGCATCATCGCCGCCCGCAGCCGCCGGCCCTTCATCTCGCTTGAAGACTTCGCCCGCGACACCGGCCTGCCCAAGCGAGCGCTGATCCTGCTGGCGGATGCCGATGCGTTCCGCTCGCTCGGGCTCGACCGCCGCGAAGCGCTGTGGCAGGTGCGGCGGCTGCCGGACGATGTGCCGCTGCCGCTGTTCGAGGCGGCGACCGCGCGCGAGCAGCCGGACGAACACGCAAAGCCGTTGCCGGTGATGCCGCGCGCGGAGCAAGTGGTCGCGGACTACCAGACCATCCGCCTTTCACTCAAAGGCCATCCGATGGAATTCCTGCGCGAGATGTTTTCGCGCGAGCGCGTCGTGTCCTGCAAGGAGGTCAGCCATGAGAACGAGCGGCGCCGCGTCCGCTGCGCCGGCGTGGTGCTGGTGCGGCAGCGGCCGGGCAGTGCCAGCGGCGTCGTGTTCATGACGCTGGAGGATGAAACCGGCATCGCCAATGTCGTGGTGTGGCCCAAGATCATGGAGCAGTACCGGAAAGAGGTGATGGGCGCGCGCCTCATCCTGGTCGAGGGCTATATCCAGAGCAGCCCCGAGAAGGTGACGCATCTCATCGCGCAACGCATGATCGACCGCTCGTACGATCTGATCGGTCTTGCCAACGATGCCCTGAGCCGCAAGCATCCGGTGCCATCAGGCGCCGCCCTGATCGAGCCCCTCAATGACGACCGTCGCGATCACGCGGATATGCCGGCGCAAAAGCTCCGCCACCCCCGCAACGTCCGCATCCTGCCGCCGTCGCGTGATTTCCATTGAGGCTGCGCTCGCAATGACGAGTTTGTTGAATCGATCGCGCGCTTCACCCTCAGCCGTCATACCCCGCGAAAGGGGTATCCAGTACGCCGCGGCCTCTCGGTTTAATCACAACCGTCTCTGGAATACTGGATCATCCGCCGTCGCGGATGATGACAGTGTGCCCCCTCAAAAATTCACCCGGTTCGAGATCGCGCCATCGACGACCAGATTGGAGCCCGTGGTGAACGACGACACCGGGCTTGCCAGAAACACCGCCGCGTTCGCTATCTCCTGGGGCGTGGCCATGCGGCCGGTCGGATTGCGGCGCATCGCATCCTCGTATCGCTTCGGCATGTTCTGCTCGATCATGTTCCAGACGCCGCCCTTGAAATAGACGGTGCCCGGCGACACCACGTTGACGCGGATTTTCTTGCCTGCATATTGCCGCGCCAGTCCCTTGGCCATGTGGATCAGTGCCGCCTTGATCGGACCGTAGGAGCTGGCCCCGTCGGCCTGCGCCGCGGAAATCGAGGAGATGATGACAAAGGCTGCGTCACCCGTCTTCTCGCCGCTGGCCTCGAGGAAAGGGCGCGCGGCTTCGAACGCATGCACGGCGCCCAGCACGTCGAGCTTGAAATTCTGCTCCCAGGAGGCGGCGTCGCCGCCTTGCGCCATGGCGCCGGCATTGGAGAACAGCATGTCGACGCCGCCGAACTCTTTTGCGGCACCCTCGATCCAGGATTTCAGTGCCGCGCCGTCGGTGACGTCGACCGGGCCGCCGGTGGCGCGAACGCCGCCCGCCTTCAGTTCAGCAACGGTGGCGGCAACCTGATCCGCGTTGCGCGCGCAGACCGCGACATTGGCGCCTTCGCCGGCCAGCGTCGCCGCAATCGCCCGCCCGATGCCGCGCGTGCCGCCGAGGATGATGGCGTTTTTTCCTTTGAGACCGAGATCCATTGTTTGGCTCCTTTTTGTTGATCGCCGGGAGTGTAGCCGCTTCAGAAGATACGCAGAAGCCTCCACATCGTCATTGCGAGCGCAGCGAAGATTCCATGGGGAGTGGATAGCGACCAAGTCTGAGGCCAGACTGAGGTTGCAAAATCCATCCAACCTGGAGACGACGATGTTGCTCGATCATCCTTCCGACGGACT
>JAEWFG010000293.1 GCA_023388935.1 Pseudomonadota bacterium
GGACGACGATTTCCCGCAATGGCCCGACCTCGTGATCATCGACGGCGGCCGCGGCCAGCTCAACGCCGTCCGGGAAATCTTCACAAATTTCGGGCTGACCCAGGTGTCGCTGATGTCGGTCGCCAAGGGACCGGACCGGGACGCCGGCCGCGAGACCCTGTTCATGCCGGAGCGCGAGGCGATCAAGCTGGAGCCGCGCGATCCCGTGCTCTATTTCATCCAGCGCCTGCGGGACGAGGCCCACCGCTTCGTCATCGGCTCGCACCGCAAGCTGCGCAAGAAGGACATCCGCGAGGCCGGTTTGCAGGAGATTCCGGGCATCGGCCCGTCACGCAAACGTGCCTTGCTGCATCATTTCGGAACCCTGAAGGAGATCGAACGGGCCTCGATCGCCGATCTCGGCAAGGTTCCGGGGGTGAGCGCCGAAAGCGCCCGCAGGATTTTCGAGTACTTCCATCCCCAGCCGGGATAAACAAAAGGGGGCTGCGGTCATATGGTCGTCGCATCCCGCACCCCATTTGGGGGCGGGACGGTTGACCTTCAGGCCACGGCGGTATTGGTAGGACGGATGAACATCGCCACGACACGAGGGACCACCAGCCGCGCGATGTCCCTCCCGAACATCCTGACTTATGGCCGGATCGCCGCGATCCCGGTCGTGGTCGGGTGCATCTACGCCCAGTCGATCATGGACGGGCCGCTGTGGCTGCGCTGGGTGGCGGTCGCCATCTTCATCGGTGCCGGGGTGACCGATTACCTCGACGGCTATTATGCGCGGATCTGGAATCAGCAATCGGCGTTCGGCCGGATGCTCGATCCGATCGCCGACAAGCTTCTGGTCGCATCGTGCCTCTTGATGCTGGCCGCCGACGGCATCATCCACGGCTGGTCGCTATGGGCCGCCATCGTGATCCTGTGCCGCGAGATCCTGGTCTCGGGCCTGCGCGAATACCTCGCCGCACTCCGCGTCAGCGTGCCCGTGACCAAGCTCGCCAAGTGGAAGACCACGGTCCAGCTGGTCGCCATCGGCTTCCTGCTTGCGGGCGAGGCCGGCGACCAGGTCGTGCCGGTGGTGACCCAGATCGGCCTCCTCCTGCTTTGGGCCTCGGCGATCCTCACGATCTACACCGGCTACGACTATTTCCGCGCCGGCATCCACCATCTCATCAAGGAGGATGAGGGATGAAGGTGAAGTACTTCGCCTGGGTGCGCGAGCGCGTCGGCAAGGCGGAGGAGACGATCGAGCCGCCTGCGACCGTGCGCACCGTGGAGGAGCTGATCGCCTGGCTGTCCGGCCGCAGCGAGGCCTATGCCTATGCGTTCGAAAAGCCGAAGGTGATCCGTACCGCGATCGATCATGCCCACGTCAAGTCGGACGCCGCCATCGCGGGTGCCCGCGAGATCGCGTTCTTCCCGCCGATGACCGGCGGCTAGGCCATGACCTGCCCCGTCACCATCCGCATCCAGCAAGACGATTTCGACATCGCGCGCGAGATCGCGATCCTGACCAAGAGCCGCACCGATATCGGTGCCGTCGTGAGCTTTTCCGGCATCTGCCGCGGCGACGAGGACAGCGCGAACATCGCCGCGCTCACGCTCGAACATTATCCTGGCATGGCGGAGGAAGAGATCGGGCGCCATGTCGACGAAGCGGTGTCGCGCTGGCCGCTGAACGGCGTCACGGTGATCCACCGCGTCGGGAGGTTCGTGCCCGGCCAGAACATCGTGCTGGTGCTGACCGCCTCGCAACACCGCCAGGCAGCATTCCAGGCGGCCGAGTTCCTGATGGATTACCTCAAGACCAGCGCGCCGTTCTGGAAGAAGGAAAAGAGCGCCACCGGCGCCGGCTGGGTCGAGGCCCATGCCCGCGACGACGAGGCCGCCGCACGCTGGACCCGATCCTGATGGCAAGAGTTTCGAAGAAGACCGCGCGCGGCCGCGCCGCACCAAAGCTTGCGAAAGTGGGCCGCGGCGAGCTTCTCACGCTGCTCGACTTCGTCCGCTATGCGGCGAGCCGCTTCGTCGAGGCCAAGCTCGCCTTCGCCCATGGCACGACCGATCCGGTCGCGGAAGCCGCCTTCCTGATCTGCGAGGCCTTGCATCTGCATCCCGACCAGTTCGAGATCTTTGCCAACGCGCGCGTCACGGCCGCGGAGAGCAAGGCCCTCCTCGACCTGATCCATCAGCGCGTGACCACGCGCAAACCGGCGGCCTATCTCGTCAACAAGATCTACATGCGCGGCCTGCCCTTCTATGTCGACGAGCGCGTCATCGTTCCGCGCTCCTTCATCGGCGAGCTCCTGGATTCGCATTTCGGCGGCGCCGGCGAGGCCGGCTCGCTGATCGACGACCCCACGGCGGTCGAACGCGTGCTCGATCTCTGCACCGGCTCGGGATGCCTGGCGATCCTCGCAGCGCATCATTTCCCGAATGCCACGGTCGATGCCGTCGACATCTCCAAGGGCGCGCTCGAAGTCGCCACGCGCAATGTCGGCGAATACGGGCTCGATGACCGGATCAGCCTCAATCGCGGCGATCTGTTCGCCCCGCTTGGCGATGCGCGCTACGACCTGATCATCACCAACCCGCCCTACGTCGACGCGGAAGGCATGGCCGCGCTGCCGCCGGAATGCCGGGCCGAGCCGAAGCTCGCCTTCGACGGCGGCGATGACGGTCTCGACGTGGTGCGCCGGATCCTGCGCGACGCGCCCGATCACCTGACGCCGGACGGCGGGCTGCTCTGCGAGATCGGCCGCGGCCGCGACCTGGTCGATGAGGCCTTTCCGGAGCTGCCGCTGCTTTGGCTGGACACCGAAGACTCCGAGGGCGAGGTGTTCTGGATTGCGGCCGCCGATCTCGGCTGATCCGTAACGCGCGACCGCGCTCCGGCGGAACAAGTCAAATACCGCCACGTTCATCCCTCGACGAATCTCGCTTCCGGAGGATGTCCGCATGCTCGCGCCATCAAGCGAACTGCTGCGCGCTGGCGTGGCGCTGAAACTCAACCATCTCAACCGCGCCGCCCGATCTTATCTGCGTGACCGCACCAGTCAGGCCACGGGACGCGCCACGTCCTATGCAGTCGCGGCGGGACTGTTCGCAGTGGCGGGGCTGTTCCTGATCGCTACCCTCTTCGTCGGCCTGATCGCCCTGTACCGCTGGATCGCAATCACCTACGGGCAATTCTGGGGCTTCGGTGCCGTCGCGGCCGTGCTCCTCGTGCTGGCCGCAGCCTGCGCCGGGGTGGCTACGGCTCAGATGCATCGCCGGACCAAGCCGATCGTGCCGCTTGCCAGCCGCATGCGCGTGGCGATCACCACCCCGCGTATCCCGCGCGGAACGGTCAAGCAGGCCGTGAAGGAGGTCGCGACGACGATTCCCCTGGTGCCCCTCGCACCGGGCGAACGCAGTCATGACGGCAAGGCCTCGCCGGCTCGCGCCAACCGCCCCGTGCAACTTGGGCTGATGCTCGCCGCGATCGGGCTGCTGGGCATCACGGCGGCGCGCCGAAGGCGCCGCGGTCACCGATTGGATGCTTGAAATGCGCATGCAGCGCTCGGAGCAGTTCGACAGCTGGCTGCTGGTCGCCGCCACGGCCGTCTTCGTGCTGACCGCGGAGCGCTATTTCCAGGAGTCCGGCCTCACTGGATCCGGCTCCTTGCAAAACCGCCGCAACCGCGAAGGAAATTCGCCGGAAACGAGCGTCGCGCGTGCGACGACACAGCCCGGCCACGGCCGCCGCTCGAAAAGCCCGTTCGCGATCCCCTGGGCCGGCTGGAAGGATATCTTCTGGCGCACCTATCAACGGATCGACGACGATCGTCTGCTCGCAACCGCCGGCGGCGTCGTCTTCTTCGGGCTGCTCGCGATCTTTCCGGCCGTCACCGCGCTCGTCTCGTCCTACGGACTGTTCGCCGATCCCTCGACGATCAGCAACAATTTGCAGACGCTGGCGATGATGCTGCCCGCGGGCACATTCCAGATCGTCGAGGACCAGGTCGCGCGCGTGGTCTCGAAGGGCAACACCGCGCTTGGCGCCGCCTTCCTGTTTGGCCTCGTGCTCGCGGTCTGGAGCGCCAATGCCGGTGTCAAATCCATCTTCGACGCCCTCAATGTCGCCTATGAGGAACGCGAGAAGCGCGGCTTCATCAAGCTGAACCTGGTGTCGCTGGCCTTCACGATCGGCGCCATCGCCGCGCTGCTGCTGATGGTCGGCGCCGTGGTCGTCTTCCCGCTCGCGCTCGATCATCTCGGCATTGCGCCCGAACGCAAGCTGATCGTCGCGCTCGCGCGATGGCCGCTGCTGCTCGTCATCCTGCTCGGGGCGCTCGCCGTCCTGTACCGCTTCGCGCCCAGCCGCGACGCACCGCGCTGGCAATGGCTGAGCATCGGCGCGGTGACGGCCGCGATCCTCTGGATCGCCGGCTCGGCGCTGCTGTCGTGGTATCTCTCGGCATTCGCCAATTACAGCGCGACCTACGGCTCGCTGGGCGCGGCGATCGGCTTGATGACGTGGATGTGGATGTCGGCGATCGTGATCATGTTCGGCGCTGAGCTGAACTCGGAGATCGAGCGGCAGACTCTGCGCGACACGACCATCGGCCTGCCGAAGCCGCTCGGCAGCCGCGAGGCCGTCTCGGCTGACACGGTCGGCGCCGCCGCGCCGTTCTGATCGCGATGGTCAGGCCGAGTGCCGGCCTGACCATATCCCTAGCGAAATCAGCGTTTGCTGATCACCACCTCCAGATATTCGCTATGCACCACGACCGTGCCGTCATCGGCATGATTGAATTCGCCGAGCAGCGTCACGAGATCGTGCCGCAGTGCGGCCTGGCCGGTCTCGTCGAGCGTGGCAAAGGCTTTCAGCATCGGTCCGTAATACGACTTGAAGACGTCGAGCCAATGATCGGGTGAACGATAGCGGAACACGAACATGCGCGGCTCGGCCGCGATCTCCGAAGCCTGGCTTCCGAACATCTCTGTGAGCTGAGCCGGCGTACCCCAGAGCGCGGGCGACTTCACGCCCGCGGGCGGCGCGACATGCTTGCCGATGACCTTGAAGAGCTGGCCGATGAAACCTTGCGGCGTCCAGTTGGCGAGGCCGATCTTGCCGCCGGACTTGCAGACGCGTGCGAGCTCGGCAGCCGCCTTGTCCTGGTCGGGCGTGAACATGACGCCGAAAGTCGAGACAACGACGTCGTAGCTCGCATCGGCAAACGGCAGCGCTTCGGCGTCTGCCTCGCGGAATTCGATCATCAGACGTTCGGCTGCGGCGCGCTCGCGTCCACGCTTGAGCAGTGCCGGCACGTAGTCGGTGGATGTGACATCGCACCAGCGCCGTGCCGCGGCCAGCGTCGCATTGCCATTGCCGGCGGCAACGTCCAGCACTTTGCTGCCGGCACGAAGGTCCAGCGCCTCACAGAGCTGTTCGCCGACGATCTGCAAGGTGGTACCGACGATGGCATAGTCGCCGGACGACCAGGCGCCGTGCTGGCGCTGCTTGACGGCGGCGAGATCGGGTTGGGCTGCGGCTGGCTTGAGCGCTGCGGATGTCGACATGGCAATCTCCTGCGGTTGAAAGCCGCGGGACGATAGGGCGCATGCGGTTCGCTGGCCTTGAGAGCAGCATTATTTTACGCTGAGAGGACCTTGATTTCCGAGCGGGAGCCGAGGGGGCAGCGTGGCGTTCCAGTTTGAGGATTTCTTGCTCGATCCTGACCGTCGCGAATTGCGGCGGGCGGATACGCTCGTCGCGCTCGAGCCCCAGGTGTTCGATCTCCTGACCTATCTCGTCGGCAACCGTGCGCGCGTGGTGACGCGGGACAATCTGCTCGACGCGATCTGGAACGGCCGCGTCGTGTCGGAATCGACGCTGACCAGCCGGATCAATGCGGCGCGGCGCGCGGTCAACGACAACGGCGAGGAGCAGCGGCTGATCCGCACCATCGCGCGCAAGGGGGTGCGGTTCGTCGGCGAGGTGACCGAGCTCTCCGACGCCGCGCAGCCGGCTGCGGCGGGCAAGCCGACCGGTCCGGCGCCGGCGGCATTGCCGCTGCCCGATCGTCCGGCGATCGCGGTCCTGCCCTTCACCAATATGAGCGGCGAAGCCGAGCAGGATTATTTCTCGGACGGCATCAGCGAGGACATCATCACCGCGTTGTCTAAGCTGCGCTGGTTCTTCGTCATCGCGCGCAACTCCTCCTTCATCTACAAGGGCCGCACGGTTCACCTGCGCCAGATCGCCGAGGAGCTCGGCGTGCGCTATGTCGTCGAGGGTAGTGTTCGCAAGGGCGGCGACCGCGTCCGCATCACCGCGCAGCTCAACGACGTCGCTACCGGCAGCCATCTCTGGGCTGAACGCTACGACCGCGAGCTCGCCGACGTCTTCGCCGTGCAGGACGAGATCACCGAAGCGATCGTCGCCGCGATCGAGCCGCAGCTCTACGCCGCCGAGAGCTTTCGCGCCCAGCGCAAGCCGCCCGACAGCATGGATGCCTGGGATCTCCTGATGCGCGCCCTCTCCCACTACTGGCGCGTGACCCGGCAGGATCACGTCGTGGCGCAGGCCCTGCTCGAAAAGGCCATTGCGCTCGATCAGAACTACGGCAAGGCGCTCGGGCTGCTCGGCACCAGCTACATGTTCACCGCGCATATGGGCTGGATGGAGATGGCCGCCGCAATACCCGCCGCCGAGCGCGCCGCGCGTGCCGCGATCCGTGCCGACAACGAGGATGCCTGGGCGCACAATGCGCTCGGCCACGTCCATCTGTTCGCACGGCGGTTCGGGGATTCGCTGGCGGAGTTCGAGACCGCGCTGCGGCTCAATCCCAACTTCGCGCTCGCGCAGGGCTATTACGGGCTGACGCTCGGCTATTGCGGCCGCTGGCAGGACGCCGACGAGGCCGCGCGGCGGGCGATCCGCCTCAGCCCGCGCGACCCTTACGCGCCGGTCTATTTCGGCATCGCGGCCTATGCCCGCTTCCTGGGCCGCGACTACGAGGAAGCCATCCGGCTTGCCCAGGAGTCCTTGCGCCAGCGCAGCGACTTCGTCGGCGGGCACCGGGTGCTGACCGCGGCCGCTGGCATGGCCGGGCAGACCGGGATCGCCCGCGCCGCGTTGGAGGAGCTCCGCCGGGCCCAGCCGAACGTATCGCTGGCCTGGATCGCCGAGTTCATGCCGATCAAGCTTGCTCGCGACCACGACCACTATCTCGAAGGCTTTCGCCGGGCCGGCCTGACTTGAGCCGCGAAAGAGGCCGCTATCCCCTCGAATCAACAATGATGTTAAGGTCATGCCGCTTGGGGGAGCATGAGGCGCGACGGGTTCGGACGGCGACCCGTGTTTTCCCGGGTAAGGCAGTCAGCTCTTGAGGCGTAACGCGCGGCATGATTCGCATTTCGACGATCTTCATTGCCATCTGCATGGTTCTGGTCGCGGCCTCGCTCGGACTGGTTCTCTACTCGGTCGCCGGCATCAGCGGAAACCAATCCGCGATCGTGGCGCTGACCGCGCTGACCTTCCTGATCCTCTATAACGCGGTCTCGATGCGGCTGCGCGACCGCAGCGACGTCGGCGACCGGATCGCCGACCTGTCGCGCGGCACCGCCGACCTCGCCCGCCAGGTGACCGAATACGGCCGCCGGCTCGCCGCGATCGAAGGGCGCATCGCCTCGGCAAACTCGACCAATTCCGACCGCATCCAATCGGTGGTCGGCGAGATCCATGAGCTCGGCGGTTTGGTCCGGCAGCTCGCCGTCACCGTATCGGCCCATGAAGACCTGCTGGCTGACGCCACGCCGGCATCAGCCGCAAGCCCGGTCGGGAAGCCCGAGCCGGTGGCGCCGCCCGACCTGGTCGCGACGGTCGAGGAGCGGCCCGTCGCGCCGCCCCCGCCTCCTGTATTGCAGCCGCGGCGCGCACCGGCGGCCCAGCCCCAGATGACCGCCAACGGGCGTAACCAGACCCAGTTGCTGGCGACGCTGCGCGGCGCCATCGACGCGAATCGCATCGACATCTTCCTGCAGCCGATGGTAACGCTGCCGCAGCGCAAGGTGCGGTTCTACGAGGCGGTGACGCGGGTGCGTGACGAGCGCAACCAGCTGATCGCCGCCGAGCAGTTCATCAGCATCGCCGAAGCCTCGGGTCTGATCGGGCGCATCGACAACATGGTGATGCTGCGCTGTGTGCAGGTGCTGCGTCGCCTGATGGTACGCAACAAGGATGTCGGCGTGTTCTGCAACGTCGCGGCCTCGACGCTCGGCAATTCCACCAGCTTCGCGCAGTGCCTCGACTTCCTCGAAGCCAACCGGGCGCTGGCGCCCTCGCTGGTGCTGGAGTTCAAGCAGTCGACCTTCCGCAATCTCGGCCCGGCCGAGACCGAGAATCTCGCAGCGCTTGCCCAGCGCGGCTTCCGCTTCTCGATCGACCATGTCACGGACCTGCGCATCGAGCCACGCGAGCTCGCCGACCGCGGCGTGCGCTTCATCAAGGTGCCGGCCACGCTGCTGCTCGATCCGAAGCAGGCGTCGGCGTCGGACATTCACCCGTCCGACCTGTCGGACCTGCTCGGCCGCTTCGGCATCGACCTGATCGCCGAGCGGATCGAGGGCGAGCGCGCCGTGGTCGACCTGCTCGACTACGACGTGCGGTTCGGCCAGGGGTTCCTGTTCGCGCCGCCCCGGCCATTGCGGCCGGAGGGGGCATCTGCTACCGGCGGGGCCTCGCCGAACCAGGCGCAGGACATTCAGGGATCCAATGGCTCCGCTTCCCCCAACCCAGGCGCGACATCTGCAGCGCCTGCCGCACAGCGCGTTACCACCGGCAACGCCGCGCTCGCGCGCCGCATCTGATCGACCGCACACATCATGACCACGCTGCATTTCGCCGAAAGCCTGCGCGAGCTCGTGGCCGGCGTGGACGTCGTGCTCAGCGACATCTGGGGCGTGGTCCATAACGGCCTCGAATCCTTCCCCGAGGCCTGCGAGGCGCTGCACACTTATCGGAGCCGCGGCGGTACGGTGATCCTGATCACCAATGCGCCGCGCCCGGCCGACTCCGTGCAGCGGCAATTGCGCAAGCTCGGCGTCGCCGACGAGACCTATGACGCAATCGTCTCCTCGGGAGATCTGACGCGGCTCTATGTCGCCGAACATCCCGGTCGCAAGCTGTTCTGGCTCGGCCCCGAGCGCGACAATTCGATCTACCGCGGCCTCGACGCGGTGACCGCGCCGCTGGAAGAGGCCGACTATATCGTCTGCACAGGTCTCTATGACGACGAGACCGAGACGGCGGAAGATTATCGCGGCATGATGCTGAAGGCGCGCGAGCGCAAGCTGACGCTGGTCTGCGCCAATCCCGACATCGTGGTGGAACGCGGCGACCGGCTGATTTATTGCGCCGGCGCGATTGCGGAGCTCTATCGCGAGCTCGGCGGCGAGGTGATCTTCTATGGCAAGCCGCACCGTCCGATCTACGAGCGCGCGATGGCGCTTGCCGGCGAACGCCAGGGCCACATGATCGACCGGCGGAAGGTGCTGGCGATCGGCGATTCCGTCCGCACCGACCTGACCGGCGCGCGCGAATTCGGCATCGACTGCCTGTTCGTCACCCGCGGCATCCATTCCGAGGAGTTCGAGGGCCTCGACCAGCTCGACCCGACGTCGGTGATGGAATTGTTCGGCCACCCGCCGAAGGCGCTGATGCGCGAATTGAAGTGGTGATGTTGCGGCCCGCGCAGGCGCTGCGGGCTTAGACCAGTTGCTGAGAGCTAAAAGCTGCCATGGCAGGGCATAGCCGTCCGGAGGATGGCATCGCTTCCGCTTTGGCCATTCACGCCTTGAGATCCAAGAACGTCCATGCCCGGGACAAGCCCGGGCATGGCGATCTCTATGGATAGCTGTTTTCGGACCAGGCGCGCCTTACGCGCTCGCCATGTCCGGGAAGACCGCCTCGATCTTGGTCTTCAGCGTCGCCGCGTTGAACGGCTTGACGATGTAGTTGTTCACGCCGGCCTTCTTGGCCGCGATCACGTTCTCGGTCTTGGATTCCGCCGTGATCATGATGAACGGCGTGGTGGCAAGGTTCGGATCCGCGCGCACTTCGCGCAGCAGGTCGTAACCCGTCATCGGCTCCATGTTCCAGTCGGAGATCACAAGGCCGTACTTCTTGCCGCGCATCTTGTTCAGCGCCGCCGAACCGTCGCTGGCATCATCGATATTCTCGAAGCCAAGCTGCTTCAGCAGATTCCTGATGATACGGATCATGGTGCTGTAGTCATCAACCACCAGAACCGACATCGACAAATCAACCGCCATCTCGACTCCCCCAACGCAAACCTAGGAATGTTACAATCGGACCCGCCGGGCAGCCCCGCAGTTCCACAATTCAAGGACTAGCACCGAGGCGTTAAACAGCGCGTTAACTGCGGGAGCCCCTGAAGGATTGAAATCATGTTCAATGCGGTCACACCCCCGCTTGACTTCATCCGGCCGGTCAAGCCACGGTCCCGACCCGTCCTGCCCGACGCGAGAATTCTCCTGATGGCTTCGCATTTTACCGTTATCCGCGACACCACACCGGATTCCGCGATATTGAAGGGCGCCGTCGTCGCCATGGGCAATTTTGACGGCGTTCATCTCGGCCATCGGGCTGTGATCGCGGCCGCCCTGGAAATGGGCCGGGCGCATGGCCGCCCTGCGCTGGCGTTGACCTTCGAGCCGCATCCGCGCCGGTTTTTCAGCCCGAACACTCCGCAATTCCGCCTGACGGACGAGCGGGCCAAGCTGCGGCTCTTGGCCGGCACCGGGCTTGCCGGCGCCGTGGTGATGACCTTCGACAAGGCCAGGGCCGGGACCAGCGCGCAAGACTTCATTCACCATGACCTGATCGGACGCCTCGGCGTCAGCGGAATCGCGGTCGGCTACGACTTCCATTTCGGCAAGGGGCGGGTCGGCTCGCCGGGCCTCCTCGTCAACGAAGCGCCCCGGCTCGGCATCGAGGTGGATGTGCAGCCGCATGTCGATATCGACGAGCGGCCGGTCTCCTCCAGCGCCATCCGGATCGCGCTGGCCGAAGGCCTCCTCGACGAAGCCACCACCATGCTGGGCGCCCCCTGGTTCATTACCGGGGAGGTCATCCATGGCGAGAAGCGCGGCCGCGATCTCGGCTACCCCACCGCCAACATCCGCCTCGACGGCAATTGCGGCCTGAAGCATGGCATCTACGCGGTGCGGGTCGGCCGCGGCGCCGAGCGGCTGGACGGGGTTGCAAGCTTCGGCCGCCGCCCGACTTTCGATAATGGCGCGCCGCTTCTGGAAATCTTCCTGTTCGACTTCAAGGGCGACCTCTACGGGCAGGCGCTCGACTGCGCCTTCGTCGGCTTCATCCGCGAGGAGTTGAAGTTCGACAGCCTGGAGGCCCTGATCCGCCAGATGGACGACGATTCCGCCCGCGCCCGCGCCATGCTGGCCGCCGCACCGGACGCATTTCCGAGGCTTGGCGTGATCGATTGAGGCCGAAAACCGGCCTGCCGGACCTTTGCGCTTCCCCCGCCCCCCTGCTATGGAGAGCCCATGTTTGCGCGGCGCATCATAGGGATTAGCGGCCCGGCTTCCGCCTGAGCCTTCGGCTCGGCGCAAGACCGGGATTTTGTCGTTTCACCCCGCGATTCCAGTCGCAATCCGTTTCCGCGCCCTTCCGAGCCAGTCAGCCACATGTCCGAAAAGCCGCAAAAGTCCGACGCCAAAGACTATTCGAAAACCCTGTTCCTGCCGCAGACGGAATTCCCGATGCGCGCCGGCCTGCCGCAGCGTGAGCCCGAGATCCTCAAGCGCTGGTACGAGATCGGCCTCTACGAGAAGCTACGCGAGGCGGCCCGCGGCCGCGACAAGTTCGTGCTGCATGACGGTCCGCCCTATGCCAACGGCAACATCCATATCGGGACGTCGCTGAACAAGATCCTGAAGGATCTCGTCACCAAGAGCCAGCAGATGCTTGGCTTCGATTCCAACTACGTGCCGGGCTGGGACTGCCACGGTCTGCCGATCGAGTGGAAGGTCGAGGAGGAGCACTATCGCAAGAAGGGCAAGCAGAAGCCGGACTTCCGCGACAGTGCCGCGATGATCGACTTCCGCCGGGAATGCCGTGCCTATGCGACGCACTGGCTCGGTGTGCAGCGCGAGGAGTTCAAGCGTCTCGGCGTGATCGGCGATTGGGACCATCCCTACGCCACCATGAGCTATCCGGCCGAAGCCCAGATCGCGCGCGAGCTGATGAAGTTCGCCGCCAACGGCACACTCTACCGCGGCTCCAAGCCGGTGATGTGGAGCGTGGTCGAGAAGACCGCGCTCGCCGAAGCCGAGGTCGAGTACGAGGACTACACGAGTGACATGGTCTGGGTGAAATTCCCGGTCACCTCGCCCGCACATGGCGCGCTCGCCTCCGCAAGCGTCGTGATCTGGACCACCACGCCCTGGACGCTGCCGGGCAACCGCGCCATCTCGTTCTCGCCGAAGATCACCTACGGCCTCTACAAAGTGACGGACGCGCCCGCGGACAATTGGGCCAAGACCGGCGATCTCCTGATCCTCGCCGATGCGCTGGCCGCAGAGGTGTTCAAACAGGCGCGCGTGGCGGCCTATGAGAAAGTGCGCGACATTCCCGGCGACACGCTGGACGCCGTTGAATGCGCCCATCCGCTGCGTGGTTTCGGCGGCGGCTATGGGTTTACCGTGCCGCTCCTCGCCGGCGACCACGTCACCGACGACACCGGCACCGGCTTCGTGCACACGGCGCCGAGCCACGGCCGCGAGGACTTCGACGTCTGGACGGCAAACACCCGAGAGCTCGACGGGCGCAGCATCCCGACCGCGATCCCCTACACTGTCGACGAGAACGGCGCCTTTACAGATCAGGCTCCGGGCTTTGCCGGCAAACGCGTCATCAACGACAAGGGCGAGAAGGGCGATGCCAACGAGGCCGTGATCAAGGCGCTCGTCGAAAAGGGCATGCTGCTCGCGCGCGGGCGGTTGAAGCATCAATATCCGCATTCCTGGCGCTCCAAGAAGCCGGTGATCTTCCGCAACACGCCGCAATGGTTCATCGCGATGGACAAGGACATTGCGGCTGGCGGCAAGACCAGGTCCGGCGACACGCTGCGCGCCCGCGCGCTGCACGCGATCTCGGTGACGCAATGGGTGCCGCCGTCCGGCGAGAACCGCATCAACGGCATGATCGAGGCGCGGCCCGACTGGGTGATCTCGCGCCAGCGCGCCTGGGGCGTGCCGATCGCCGTGTTCGTGCGTGAGAAAGGCGACGGCTCCGCCGAGATCCTCCAGGACGAAGCCGTCAACACCCGCATCGGCGAAGCTTTCGAGAAGGAAGGCGCCGACGCCTGGTACGCGCAGGGCGCGCGCGAGCGCTTCCTCGGCCCGCGTGCCAATGAGGACTGGCAGAAGGTCGACGACATCCTCGACGTCTGGTTCGACTCCGGTTCGACGCATGCCTTCGTGCTCGAAGACCCCGTGCATTTCCCCGGCCTCGCCGGCATCAAGCGCAAGGTCGATGGCGGCAAGGACACGGTGATGTACCTTGAAGGCTCGGACCAGCATCGCGGCTGGTTCCACTCCTCGCTGCTGGAAAGCTGCGGCACGCGGGGTCGCGCACCCTACGACATCGTGCTGACCCACGGCTTCACCCAGGACGAGCATGGCCGCAAGATGTCGAAGTCGCTCGGCAACACCATCGAGCCGCAGGCCGTCATAAAGGAATCCGGCGCCGACATCTTGAGGCTCTGGGTCGCCGCCTGCGACTACACCGACGACCAACGCATCGGCCCCGAGATCCTGAAGAACACGGTCGAGACCTACCGCAAGCTGCGCAATACCGTCCGCTGGATGCTCGGCACGCTGCATCACTACAAACCGGCCGATGCGGTCGCATCCGGCGACATGCCCGAGCTCGAGCGGCTGATGCTGCACGAACTCGCAGTGCGTGCCGCCGTGATCGGCAAGGCCTATCGGGAGTTCGACTTCAAGACCGTGGTCGCAACCCTGTCTGCCTTCCTGAACAGCGAGCTCTCCGCGTTCTATTTCGACATCCGCAAGGACACGCTTTATTGCGATCCACCGTCGTCGCTGACGCGCAAGGCGGCACTGACCACGATCGACCTGCTGTGCACCTCGATTCTGAAATGGCTGGCGCCGATCCTCAGCTTCACCGCGGAGGAGGCTTGGCGCATGTACAGGCCCGACGCCGAGCCCTCCGTGCATCTGACGCAGTTCCCGAGCGATCTCGAAAGCTTGCGCGACGACAAGCTCGCCGCGAAGTGGGAGGCGATCCGCAACGTCCGCCGCGTCGTCACCGGCGCGCTGGAGCTCGAGCGCGCCGCCAAGAACATCGGCTCGTCGCTGGAGGCCTCGCCGGTCATCTATGTCGCCGACCGCAGCATGCTGGCGACACTGTTCGACGTTGACCTCGCAGAAATCTGCATCACCTCGAATTACGAGGTGCGCGAGGGCGAGGCGCCGGCGGCGGCATTCCGTCTCGATGCCGTACCTGGCGTCGCCGTGGTGGTCGAGAAGGCGGTCGGCATCAAATGCGCCCGCTCCTGGAAGATCTCGCCGACGGTCGGCGAGGATTCTGAATACCCCGACGTCACCCCGCGCGATGCCAAGGCACTGCGCGAATGGAAGGCGCTGGGGGTGGGAGTTTAGATGCTCGTCGTCCCGGCGAAGGCGGAATTTGTTGTGGCCGCATCGGGCGATTCCTCATGACTCCCGTCCGCGCCGGCATCCTCACCGCCATCGTCACGGTCATCCTCGACCAGGCCTCAAAACTCTGGCTGCTGAACGTGTTCGACCTCGCCCATCGCGGCGCGGTGAGGGTGACGCCATTCTTCGACCTGGTGCTGGCCTGGAACATTGGCATCAGCTTCGGCTGGCTGCAAAACGACAGCCAGTCGGCGCAGATCGCGCTGATGGCGGTCAAGGCCATTGCGGTGGTCGCGCTGGCGATCTGGATGGCCCGCTCGCACACCCTGCTTGCGACGATCGCGCTGGGCCTGATCATCGGGGGCGCCATCGGCAATGGCATCGACCGCCTGGCCTACGGCGCGGTGGTCGATTTCGCCCTGTTTCATGTCGAGATCGGCGGAAATACCTATAATTGGTACGTGTTTAACCTCGCGGACGTGGCCATCGTTGCTGGGGTGGCGGCCCTGTTGTATGACTCCTTCCTGGGGGGACCCGCCGCAAAAGCGCCCTGATCCCGGCCGAATACGGACCGGAGGGTGGAACCCCGTTTTTGCGAGGGTCGGCCGTGTGCGAGCGGCAATCTGCCACAATATGGAACGGGTACAGTGATGCGCAGCTCCGAGACCAGCGGTTCGATGGTTCGAGACCCCCGGCAGGGGTTCTGGCGGGCGTTGAAATTGTCCGCCGTCGCGCTCGGCATCGGTCTCGTCATGTCGGCAGGCGCCGCCCGCGCCGGTGACGGCGACGATGATGACGACATGACCTTCGAAGAGCGGCTCATCGACAACCTGATGTCCGGCATCGGCGCCAAGAGCATGGAGAAGCCCGGCATCGAGTACCGCGAGCGCTCGCCGCTCGTCGTGCCGCCGAAGCTCGACCTGCCGCCGCCCACAGACACCCAGGCCAAGGCTGCGCCGAACTGGCCGAAGGACCCCGACGAGAAGCGTCGCAAGGAAGCGATCGCCGCACGGAAGAAGGCGGTCAAGGCGACGGAGAGCTGGCAGGCCGCCCGGCCGCTGACGCCCGCCGAGATGAACGTCGGCAGGACCGCAGCACCCGAGCGCACGAGCAACGATCCCATTCAGCCGGGCACCAACGGCAACCCGTCCCTCAGCCCCGCCGAACTCGGTTACACAGGCGGCCTGTGGAACATGATGAAGGGCGGCAACAGCTCCGAAGAAAAGAAATTCACGAGCGAGCCTCCGCGCCAGTCGCTGGTCGAACCGCCGCCGGGATATCAGACACCGTCGCCGAACTACGCCTATGGCGCCGGGCCGGACAAGTCGCGGCGGACCTATTTCGACATCATGTCGGGCAAGGATAAGGAATAGTAGCGTTCCTGTCGCGCCGCGACATCCTGGCAGATGCGGCCGGCGGCTCATGCACGCCGGACGCGGCCTATAAATTGCTGATCATTAACTTGCGTACGCGTTGAGTTCTCTGCTTCGTGACGCGAAGCCTCAGCCGCACGGTATACCATCCCGTGCTTCCGAGCCGGACATCCGTGCTCGGCCTTTCATAAGGATCATGATGTCCTCTTACCGATCGGCTGCCTGCCTCCTTGCTGCGCTGCTTTCGACGAGTGTCCTCTCGGCCGGCACCGCTCTCGCCCAGACCACGGTGACATCGGCCCCGCCGGCCAGCTTCACGCTCGGCAACGGCCTTCAGGTCGTGGTGATTCCGGACCACCGCACCCCCGTGGTCACGGAGATGATTTGGTACAAGGTTGGCTCGGCCGACGAGACGCCGGGCAAATCCGGGCTCGCGCACTTCCTCGAACACCTGATGTTCAAGGGCACCGAGAAGCATCCGGTCGGCGAGTTCTCCCAGACCGTGCTTCGCGTCGGCGGCAACGAGAACGCCTCGACCTCGGTCGACTACACCAACTACTACCAGCGCGTGCCGCGCGAGCAGTTGCCGACCATGATGGAGTTCGAGGCCGACCGCATGACCGGCCTGATCCTCAAGGACGAGAACGTGCTGCCCGAGCGCGACGTCGTGCTCGAAGAGTACAACATGCGCGTCGCCAACAATCCGGACGCCCGGCTGAACGAGCAGATCATGGCCGCGCTCTATCTCAACCATCCCTACGGCCGGCCGGTGATCGGCTGGCACCAGGAGATCGAGAAGCTCGATCGCGAGGATGCGCTCGCCTTCTACCGTCGCTTCTACGCGCCGAACAACGCGATCCTGGTGATCGCCGGCGACGTCGAAGCCGCCGACGTCCGTCCGCTGGTCGAGCGCAATTTCGGCTCCATTCCGGCGCAGCCCGCGATCCCGGCGCGGCGCGTCCGCCCGCAGGAGCCGGACCCTGCCGCCCCGCGCACTGTCACGCTGTCCGACCCGCGCGTCGAGCAGCCCGGCCTGCGCCGCTATTATCTCGTGCCCTCGGCGACGACGGCCGCAGCTGGCGAAAGCGCGGCCCTCGACGTGCTCGCGCAACTGATGGGCAGTGGCAACAATTCCTATCTCTACCGCGCCCTCGTCGTCGACAAGCCGCTCGCGGTGTCCGCCAGCGCCAGCTATTCGAGCATCTCGCTCGATCCGACCCAGTTCGCGATCTCCGCCGCGCCCAAATCCGGCGTCAGCTTTACCGAGGTCGACCAGGTGATCGACGGCGTGATCGCCGACATCGCGCAGAACCCGATCCGCGCCGAAGATCTCGAGCGGGTCAAGACCCAGCTCATCGCGGAGGCGATTTATGCCCAGGACAACCAGGCAGTGCTTGCACGCTGGTATGGCGGTGCGCTGACCACGGGCCTCTCGATCGAGGACATAAGAAGCTGGCCCGACCGCATTCGCGCGGTCACGGCCGACCAGGTTCGCGCCGCCGCGCAGAAATGGCTCGAGAAGAAGCGCTCGGTGACGGGCTATCTGATCAAGGACACTGCTACCACCAAGCGCGAGGAGAAGCGTTCGTGACCTATCCCTTCCTTCGCGCGCGTCACTTCGCGCTGTCTGTCGTCACTGGCGCTGCGCTCGCGCTCGCTACGGTTTCGCCGTCGCAGGCGGCAGCAAAAATCCAGCACCTGGTATCGCCGGGCGGCATCGAAGCCTGGTTCGTCCAGGACGCAACGGTGCCGCTGATCGCCATGGAATATTCCTTCGCCGGCGGCTCGGCCCAGGATCCCAAGGACAAGTCCGGCGTCGCCAATCTGGTCGGCGACCTCCTCGACGAGGGCTCCGGCGATCTCGACTCCAAGACGTTCCATGAACGGCTCGACCGCCGCGCCATCGAGCTCTCCTTCAGCGCCACCCGCGATACTTTCCGCGGCAGCCTGCGCATGCTGCGCGACAACAAGGACGAGGCGTTCGATCTGTTGCGGATGGCTCTGACCTCGCCGCATTTCGACACCGTCGATGTCGAACGTATCCGCTCGCAGGTCATCTCGGGCCTGCGCCGGGAGACCACCAGCCCGACCTCGCTGGCGAGCCGCAAATTCCTTGAGGTCGCCTTCGGCGATCATCCCTACGGCCGGCAGGCCAACGGCACGCTGGACAGCGTACCGACCATCACGGTCGCCGACATGAAGGATTATGTCGGCCGCGTGCTCGCCAAGGACACGTTGAAGGTCGCGGTCGTCGGCGATGTCGATCCGGCCACGCTCGGCAAGCTGCTCGACCACACCTTCGGCGCCCTGCCCGCCAAGGCCAAGCTCGTGCCGGTCCCCGACGTCGAGGCTGCAAAGCCGCCGCAGCGCGCCTTCGTGCCGCTCGACGTGCCGCAAACCGTGATCACCTTCGGCGGCCCCGGCGTGAAGCGCAACGATCCGAACTTCATGGCGGCCTATGTCGTCAACCACATCCTCGGCGGCGGCGGATTGTCCTCGCGGCTCTACCGCGAGGTTCGCGAGAAGCGCGGACTCGCCTATTCGGTCTTTGAATCGCTGCTCTGGATGGAGCATTCGGCGCTCTTCATCGGCAACACCGGCACCCGCGCCGACCGCGCCGGCGACACCATCGATGCCATCGAGAAGGAAGTACGCCGCATCGCCGAGGAGGGACCGACGCAGAAGGAGCTCGACGAGGCCAAGTCGTACCTCAAGGGCTCGCAGATGCTGGCGCTCGACACCTCATCGAAACTCGCGCAGGCGCTGCTGCAATATCAGCAGGACAAGCTGCCGATCGACTATATCGAGAAGCGGAACGCCATCGTCGATGCGGTGACGCTGGACGACGCCAAGGCGGCCGCCAAGCGGCTCTGGGGCCAGGGCCTCCTGACCGTCGTCGTCGGCCGCGCCCCGCAGGCCGCAGCGCAACCGGCGGCAGCACCAGTGACCAAGTCGAACTGACTTCCCTTACGTTTCCTGAAATGGCCGGGTTCGTCCCGGCCATTTGCGTTTCCAGGTGCACCATTGCCGAACGTAAACGTCCGCGATATGTCCGGACCATCACGAATGGTGCCATCATGCTGCGGATATCCCGCGATCTCGTCATCGACGAGGACGACATCGAGATCGGCTTTGTCCGGGCGTCCGGCCCGGGCGGGCAGAACGTCAACAAGGTCGCCACCTCGGCACAATTGCGCTTCGATACGACCAAGCTGACCTTGCCGGAGGATGCGGCGTTGCGCCTTGCCCGTCTCGCCGGGCAGCGCATGACCAAGGACGGCGTCATCGTGATCCAGGCGCAGCGCTTCCGCACCCAGGAGCGCAACCGACAGGACGCCATCGACCGCCTCACGGAGATGCTGCGCGAGGCGATGATACGGCCGACGCCGCGGCGCGCGACGCGGCCGACTTTCGCCTCCAAGCAGCGCCGGCTCGACGGCAAGAAACGCCGCAGTGACGTCAAGGCCGGACGCGGGGGACGCTTCGACGATTAGCGAAACGGACCCAACCAAAATAACTCCGGCCGCAGTGCGACCGGAGTTATGCCGTCGCACGCGGCGAGACTAGTAACGCTTGCCGGCGGCTGCGCCGCCCGTCGCGGAATCGTCGACGGTTCCCTTATGCGCGGCGCTGCCCGTGGTGCCGGCCGTGCCCCTCGTGCCTTTGGTCGACTTCATGCCCGTCTTCTCGCCCGCAGCTCCCGGCTGCGCGCTGAGCTCCTCATCTCCGCTGCCCAACGTGCCGCCTTGCATGGGTTTGCTTTGCACAGCGCCGCGCGTCTTGGCATCGGTTGGCGCACCTTGCGCAAGAACGGGCGTCGCAATGAGAGCCGAGAGAGCGCATGCGATCATCGAGGTCTTCACCAACTTCATCCATTTCTCCTGGATTTTTTCGCTATGAATGGCTCGGCCGCTCTCTACGCCGCTCGTCTGCACCGGGCCATTGCATCGCGTAGAGAGTTCGAGCGACGCAATCGGCATGCAATCCGCATCGTGTGGTGATCGTTTAGGGATTTGGCGGCGGTTTCGCGGAATTGTGCTCCTCATATGCGGCAGCGCGGAACACGTGCAGCCTATAAGCATCTCCATTCGCAGCGAAACAGCCCGCTACTACCACCGCATGTTTTGCCGCGCCTAGAGTTTGCGCACCTGACGTTGATGTGGATGGGCGGGCTCTTGGCGATGCGCGCAGTCGTGGTGGGATTGTGCACCGCAGTGGTGCTGGTGGTGAGAGTCGCCGACGCACAAATGCCCTTGCCGGCCACAAAGCCGCCGGATGGCGCCACGCTGTTCAAGCAGCAATGCGCGGTGTGTCATACCGTGAGCCTATCGGAACCGATGCGGCAAGGTCCGCCTCTGGTCAAGATCGTGGGTCGCGCCGCCGGCAAGGTTGAAGGGTTTCACTATTCAGAGGGCTTGGCGAAAGCTGACTTCGTCTGGGACGAGGTGAGGCTCGATGCTTGGCTGACCAATCCTCAAGCCGTCATTCCCGGCGTGGTCATGGCCTATCGGCAGGCGAAGCCGGAGACGCGCGCCGCTATCATCGCCTTTCTCAAGGAGCAGAACTGAATGGCAAAGCCGGTCCATTCCATGATCCGCGTGCTGGATGAAGCACGATCGCTCGACTTCTACAGGCGCGCTTTCGGCCTCGAAGTCGCCGACCATCTGAAGTTTTCGGATTTTGCCCTGATCTATTTGCGTCACCCCTCCTCACCTTTCGAGGTGGAGCTGACGGTGAATTTCGATCGCAAGGAACCCTACCAGCTCGGCGATGGCTATGGACATCTCGCCGTTGTGGTCGAAGATCTCGATGCCGAACATGCCCGCTTCGAGCGCGAGAAGCTCGCACCGGGGCCGCTGCGCGATTTCAAGCACGACGGCAAAACAATGGCGCGCTTCTTCTTCGTCAGCGATCCCGATGGCTACAAGATCGAGGTGATCCAGCGGGGCGGACGTTTCAACTAACCAAATCAAAATCTACGGAGGAACCCATGAGAGAAGTCGACCGTCGAAGCAAGCACAGCCGCCGCGTCTTTCTCAAGGGCGCGGCAACGGCCGTGCCGGTTGCGGCCGTGGCGACCAGTATCGCCGTCAGCATCGAGGGCGCCTGGGCGGATGATTCCAGCGCACTCTCTCCCGAGACAATGAAGACGCTGCTAAAGGTCGCGCGTGACATCTATCCCCACGATGCCCTCGGCGACAGCTACTACATCATCGCGATCAAGCCGTGGGACGGCAAGGCGGCCAAGGACGCGTCCGTCAAGTCGCTGATCAGCGACGGCATCACGCGGCTCGATCAGAATGCACGAGATCGCCACAAGGTGCCCTATGCCGAAGTGCCCTGGGAAGCCGATCGCGTCGTGCTCCTGAAGGAGATCGAGCAGAGCGACTTCTTCCAGAAAGTGCGCGGCGACCTCATCGTCTCGCTCTACAACCAGAAAGAGGTCTGGCCGCGGTTCGGCTACGAGGGCTCCTCCGCCGAGCATGGCGGTTACATCAACCGCGGCTTCGCCGACATCGACTGGCTGCCGAAAGCCTAAGTCGCACCCCAACGGTTCAGGAGAACGCATATGGCAAAATTCGATCTGAACGACAGCAGCGTTGTGGTGATCGTCGGCTCCGGCGCCGGCGGCGGAACGCTGGGCAACGAGCTCGCCCAGAAGGGCGTCAAGGTGGTCATTCTCGAAGCCGGCCCGCGCATCGAGAACCAGGACTTCATCAATGACGAGTGGGAGAGCTTTTCCCAGCTCGCTTGGTCTGACGCGCGTACCACGTCGGGGACATGGCGCGTCGCCAAGGACTTTCCAAATCTTCCTGCCTGGATCGTCAAGGCGGTCGGCGGCTCCACGGTCCATTGGGCCGGCGCGTCGCTGCGTTTCGACGAGCATGAATTCAGGGTCAAGAGCACCTATGGCAACATTCCAGGCGCCAACCTTTTGGACTGGCCGGTCACGCTCGCCGAGATGGAGCCGTGGTACGCCAAGGCCGAGAACAAGATGGGCGTGACCCGCACCAACGGCATCCCGGGCCTTCCCGGCAACAACAATTTCAAGGTGCTGGAAGCCGGCGCGAAGAAGATCGGCTACAAGACCGTGCACACCGGCAACATGGCGATCAACAGCCAGCCGCGCGACGGACGCGGCTCCTGCCAGCAGATCGGCTTCTGCTTCCAGGGCTGCAAATCCGGCGCGAAATGGTCGACGCTCTACACCGAGATCCCCAAGGGCGAAGCCACCGGCAATCTGGAGGTCCGGCCCAGCAGCATGGTGGTCAAGGTCGAGCACGATGCCAGCGGCAAGGTAACCGGCGTCGTTTACGCCGACGAGGCCGGCGCAATGCAGCGCCAGAAGGCGCGCATCGTCGCGGTGGCCGGCAATTCGATCGAAAGTCCGAGGCTGCTGCTCAACAGCGCTTCGACCATGTTCCCCGACGGCCTTGGCAATTCATCGGGCCAGGTCGGCCGCAACTACATGCGCCACATGACCGGCAGCGTCTATGCCGTGTTCGAGAAGTCGGTGCACATGTATCGCGGTACCACCATGGCCGGCATCATCCGCGACGAGGCCGCCAACAATCCGAAGCGCGGCTTCGTCGGCGGCTACGAGATGGAGACGCTGTCGATCGGACTGCCGTTCATGGCGGCATTCCTCAACCCCGGCGCCTGGGGACGTCCGTTCACGAGCGCGCTCGACGGCTATCCGCGGATGGCCGGCATGTGGCTAGTTGGCGAGGACATGCCGCAGGAGACCAACCGCATCACGCTCGATCCTGTCGTGAAGGACAAGTTCGGACAGGCGGTCGCGAGCGTCCACTTCGACGATCATCCCAATGACGTCGCCATGCGCGCTCACGCCTACAAGCAGGGAGCGGCGGTCTATGACGCCGTCGGCGCCACCGTGACCTATCCGACGCCGCCCTATCCGAGCACCCACAATCTCGGCACCAACCGGATGAGCGAGAAGCCGCGGGACGGCGTGGTCAACAAGTTCGGACAGAGCCACGACGTCAAGAATCTGTTTGTCTCTGACGGCAGCCAGTTCACCAGCGGTGCGGCGTGCAACCCGACGCTGACCATCGTCGCGCTTGCGATCCGGCAGGCGGACTACATCGCCGGCGCGATGCAGAAGAAGGAGATCTGACGTCCGAAGGCAAACCGCTCTCTCCCCCGTCATTGCGAGCGGAGCGAAGATTCCATGGGGAGTGGATAGCGACCAAGTCTGAGGCCAGACTGAGGTTGCAAAATCCATCCAACCTGGAGACGACGATGTTGCTCGATCATCCTTCCGACGGACT
>JAEWFG010000352.1 GCA_023388935.1 Pseudomonadota bacterium
TTCGAATAGGCCTTTCCCTTCATCTGAGCCCCCCAAAGCTGATGGAGCCCAGCGACTCATATTCGCAGCCGTTCGGGAATCCCCCCGGCCATCACAATCGATTCAACTCAGCCGCCAAATGCTCTAGATCGTCACCTGGGTGCCAACCTCGACCACGCGGCCGCTGGGGATCTGGAAATAGTCGGTGGCGTCGTTGGCGGAGCGGCTGAGCGAAATGAACAGCCGGTCCTGCCAGCGCGGCATGCCGGAATGGGCGGCGGGCTTGAGCGCGCGGCGCGACAGGAAGAACGAGGTCGACATGATGTCGAACTGCCAGCCGAGCTTGCGGGCGATCGCCAGCGCCTTCGGTACGTTGGGCGATTCCATGAAACCGAACTTCAGCGTCACCTTGGAGAAGGTCGGGCTGATCTGCTCCAGCCTCACGCGCTCGGCCGGATCAATGCGCGGGGTCTGCGCGGTCTCGATGGTGAGAATAACGTTCTTCTCGTGAAGCACTCTGTAGTGCTTCAGACTATGCATCAGCGCGGTCGGCGCGCTCAGGGGATCGCTGGTCAGGAACACGGCGGTACCGGGCACACGCTGCGGCGGCCGCTTCTCCAGCATTGCCACGAGGTCGGCGAGCGGGAATTCGAGCTTGCGCGACTTCTCGAACAGGAGGCGGCTGCCGCGCCGCCACGTGTACATCAGGATGATCATGAGGGAGCCGAGCGCGAGCGGCACCCAGCCGCCCTCAAACACCTTGAGCAGGTTGGCGGCCAGGAAGGTCAGGTCGAGGCAAAGGAACGGCGCCATCAGCGCAGCGGCAGCAACCGGCGACCACCTCCAGGCTTTCCAGATCACGATAAAGCCCATTATTCCGGTGACCACCATGGTGCCGGTGACGGCGATACCGTAGGCGGAGGCCAGCGCACCGGAGGAGCGAAACACCAGCACCATCATGATCACCGCGACCAGCAGCAGCTGGTTGATGCGCGGGATGAAGATCTGGCCGGAATGGGCTTCCGATGTATGGCGAATTTCAAAGCGCGGCAGCAACCCGAGCTGGATCGCCTGGCGCGTCAACGAATAGGCGCCGGTGATGACGGCCTGGCTGGCGATGACGGTGGCCGCGGTGGCGAGCACGACCATGCTGCCGCGCATAAAGCCTTGCGGGAAGAGCTGGAAGAACGGGCTCACGATCGCGCCGGGATCGCTGAGGACGAGAGCGCCCTGCCCCAGATAGTTCAGCGCCAGCGACGGTAGCACGATGAACAGCCAGGCGGTCTGGATCGGCCGCTTGCCGAAATGGCCGAGGTCGGCATAGAGCGCCTCGGCGCCGGTGACCGCCAGGAACACCGCGCCCAGCGTCACGAAGCCGATGATGCCGTGGTGGAACATGAAGGACACGGCATAGAAGGGGTTCAGCGCGAACAGCACCTGCGGCTGCTCGATGATCGGGTGGATCGCCGCCACCGCAATGATCGCGAACCAGACGCACATCACGGGACCGAAGAACGCCGCGACGCGGGCAGTGCCGCGTGACTGCACGGCGAACAGGCAGACCAGGATCACCACCGTCAGCGGAACGATAAAGGGCTCGAACCGCAACGTGACGTCCTTCATGCCTTCGATCGCCGAGAGCACCGAGACCGCCGGCGTGATCACGGCATCGCCGTAGAACAAGGCGCCGGAGATGATGCCGAGCGGGACGATGGTCGCCCCGCCAACGCCGACCGCGCGCTGGGCCAGCGCCATCAGCGCGAGCGTGCCGCCCTCGCCATTGTTGTCGGCGCGTAGCAGGATCACGACGTATTTGAGCGTCACCACGATGATGAGCGCCCAAAGGATGAGCGACACCACACCGAGAACGGCCGCCGATGTCGGCACTCCCTCCGCGCCCGAAGCCGCCAGCACCGCCTCGCGAAACGCGTACAGCGGGCTGGTGCCGATATCGCCATAGACGACGCCGATACTGCCGAGCGTCAGCGCGCCGAAGCCAGCGGTGGTATGGGCCTCGCCATGCCCGTGGGCCGCCGCCGTTTCCGGGGCGGGAATTGCTACGTCACTCGTCATGGGAGAGCCCGATGGCCTCTAGAATGCTTCGCTGCACAATGGCGGAAGAGCGCGCGGCTTATAGTCCTGCGCTGATGGCATAGCCTAGCTCGATTTTGGACCCGCGCCATGCGGAATTTGCATGGGTCCGCCAATTGCGTTCAAATAGTCACCTGGGTTCCGACTTCAACCACCCGCCCGGTGGGAATCTGGAAATAGTCTGTCGCGTCATTGGCGGACCGGCTCAGCGCGATGAAGATGTGATCCTGCCAGAGCGGCATGCCCGATTGCGCCGAGGCCTTGAGCGACCTTCGCGACACGAAGAACGACGTCGACATGATGTCGAACTGCCAGCCCTGCTTGCGCGCGATCGCGAGCGCCTTGGGAACGTTCGGCTGCTCCATGAAGCCGAAGCGCAGGCGGACTTTTGAAAACTTGTCGCTGATCTTCTCCATCCGGAATCGCTCGGACAGATCGACCCGCGGCGTATGCGCGGTCTCGATTGTGAGGATCACGTTGTGCTCGTGCAGCACCTTGTTGTGCTTGAGGTTGTGCAATAGCGCCGTCGGCACGAACGCGGGATCGCTGGTCAGGAACACCGCCGTGCCCTTGACGATGTGCGGCGGCCGCTTCTCCAGGCTCCGGATCAGATCGTCCAGCGGCACCTCGATCCGGCGCGTCTTCTGAATCAGGATTTCCGAGCCCCGGCGCCAAGTCCAGATCGTCCCCGCCATGGCAATTCCGAACAACAGCGGCACCCAGGCGCCCTCGAGCAGCTTGAGCAGATTGGCGCTGAAGAAGCTCATGTCGACGACGACGAAGGGCATCATCACCGCCGCGGCCGTCGCGGCACGCCAGTTCCACAATTTCCAGATGACGATGAAGCCCATGATGCCGTCGGCGACCATGGTGGTGGAGACCGCGATGCCATAGGCCGAGGCAAGGCCGCTCGGTGTGCGGAACAGCAGGACCAACAGCAGCACGCCGATCAGCAGCAGCCGGTTCACGCGCGGCAGATAGATCTGGCCGGCATGGGATTCGGACGTGTAGCGCACCTCGAAGCGCGGAAGCAGGCCGAGCTGCACCGCCTGATAGATCACCGAATAGGCGCCGGTGATCACCGCCTGGCTCGCGATCACGGTCGCGGCGGTCGCAAGCCCGACCAGCGGCAGCACCAGATGCTCGGGCACCATGCGATAGAACGAATGTTCGATCGCGCTCGGATCGGACAGGACCAGCGCGCCCTGCCCGAAATAGTTGATCAGCAGCGAGGGCAGCACGAAAAACATCCAGGCCGACTGGATCGGCTTGCGGCCGAAATGGCCGAGATCGGCGTAAAGCGCTTCGCCGCCGGTCACTGCCAGGAACACGGCGCCCAGCGTCACCAGGCCGATCGTGCCGTGCGACAGCAGGAATTGCAGTGCGTAATAGGGATTGATCGCAGCCAGCACCGACGGATCGTTGGCGATGTTGACGATGCCCATCAACGCGAGGCAGGTGAACCAGACGATCATCACCGGCCCGAAGGCCGAGGCCACCCGCGCCGTCCCCTTGCTCTGGACCGCGAATAGCAGCGCAAGGATGAACACCGTGAGCGGCACGACGTAATGGTCGAACGCGGGCGTTGCGAGCTTGAGGCCCTCGACCGCCGACAGCACGGAAATCGCCGGCGTGATCATGGAATCGCCGATGAACATGGAGGCGCCGACCACACCCAGCGCGAGCAGGAACCAGCTTCGTCGCTTGTGCGCGCGCTGTCCGAGCGCCATCAGCGAGAGCGTGCCGCCCTCCCCGTTGTTGTCGGCGCGCAGCAGCAGCAGCACGTATTTGGCGGTGACGACGATAAAGAGAGCCCACAGGATCAGCGATAGCACGCCGAGCACCATGACCCGCGAGACTGGCTCGCCATGGGCCGCGCCCCTGACCGCCTCGTGGAATGCGTAGAGCGGCGAGGTGCCGATGTCGCCAAAGACGACGCCAATGCTCCCGAGCGTGAGGGACCAAAAGCCGGAAGTGACCGGCCCTTCCTGGGTCTCGGTCGATGTGATGCTCGCCGTCATGAGGGTGGAGAACGCTTCGTCCCTGGATTTGATCCCGCGCCTTTTGACGCTTCCGGCGCGCCTGTCAATCGGAGCACCATTCGTATCAGGCACCGAGGCAGCTGCTGTGACGCAGCAGCAACGCCCGCGCCGGCGCGACGACATGCCTCAGGTAAGATGGTAGCGCAAGTACCCTACGGCTTCAAATTCGGCGGCAGCGGCGGATCTTCGCGCATCAGGGTGATGGTCACCCGCCGGTTGGCCGCGAGCGAGGGATCGTCCGGAAACAGCGGCTGGGTATCCGCCTTGCCGGAGACGGCAAAGATGTGCGACGGCGGCAGGCCCTCGCGTTCGAGGATCTGGCGCACGGCGTTGGCGCGGTCCGCCGACAGATCGAAGGCGCCGTAGTCGCTACGGGTTGGCACGAATCCGGCCGCGGTGTGGCCGGCGATGGAGACGCGAAGCGGCGTCGCCTTGAGCGGAATCGCGAGCTTCTCGATCAGCCGGCGGGTGCGGTCATAGGGCACCTTGGATCCGTCGGCGAACATCGAGCGGCCGTCCTGGTCGACGATCTCGAGATTGAGGCCCTGCTTGGTTTCCGCGAACATGATGTGCTTGGATATCTCGGTCAGCTCCGGCATGTCCTGCAAGGCTTGGCGCAGCGAGGCTGCGGCCAGCGCGAAATTGCGGTCGACCTTGATCTTCGCGCCCGATGTGCGGTCGCGGTCCTCCTGGTCCGGCGTCGGCGTGTTGGAGGCATCCTCGGGCTGGATGTGGTCGACGTTCTTCAGCCGCGGGCGCGTCGGCAGGCCATCGGACTCGACGATACCGGCGTAGCGCGCTTCGCTCTGCACGCCGAAGGCGTCGCGCATCGAGCCGGCGACGATCTTCAGCTTGTTGGCGTCCTGTGTCGAGAACGCGACGAGCATCACGAAGAAGCTCATCATCAGGCCCATCAGGTCGGCGAAGGTCACGAACCAGCCGTGACCGCCGCCGTGCGCATCGCCGCGTTTCTTCTTGGCCATCGGTCAAAATCCCGGCGGGCGCCTTACGCCGGCACCGGCTCGCCCTCGGCGTGACGATGCTTCTCCGGCAGGTAGGCCAGCAGCATCTCACGCACCAGCGTCGGGCTCTTGGAGTCGCGGATCATCAGGATGCCGTCGATGATCAGGGTGCGGTTGGTTTCCTCGTCGAGCAACTTGCCGTGCAGCTTGTCGGCGATCGGCAGGCAGAACAGGTTCGCGACGAGCGCGCCGTACAGGGTTGCGAGCAACGCGGTCGCCATGAACGGGCCGAGCTTGGAAGGGTCGGTCATGTTGGCGAACATCTGCACCATGCCGATCAGCGTGCCGATCATGCCGAAGGCCGGGGCGCAGTCGCCGATGGCGCGGTAGATCTTGCTGCCCTCGTCCAGGTGCATCAGGAAGTTGTCGCGGTCGCGCTCGAGATTGTCGCGGATGAAGTCGAGGTCGTAGCCGTCGGCGACGTAGCGAATGCCCTTGGCGAGGAAGGCTTCGTCGGTCTCCACCTTTTCCAGGCCGACCGGGCCCTGCTTGCGGGCGATCTCGGCTATCCGGGCAAGCTCGTCGACGAGGTCGTGCGCCGACAGCCGGCTCATGGTGAAAGCGAACTTGGCGCCGAGCGGAAGGCCGTGCAGGAGCGCGCTGAGCGGAAAGCGGATCATCGTGGCGGAGATCGAGCCGCCGAAGATGATGATCATCGCATGTTCCGAGATGAACATGTGCAGATCGCCGCCCATGAAGATCATCGCCGCGACGACGATGATGCCCGCGGTGAGCCCGACGCCCGTCATGATATCCATGGGATACTCCAACACGTACGCAACAACGGCCGTCCTGGCCGCTGGCGCGGCCCAACCCCGAACCGCGTCGGAAACCCTAGAGCGCCGCCCTTAAAGCCGCGTAAAGGTTAAGTTGAGCCGGCGCGCCGGACCGGTGCAGCGCGCCGAAACGGCGGCGGTCCTGCCGCCTACCGATTGGATTTTCAATATTTCGGTAACCATGTTCGCTGCGTGACGGGCGATGAACGCCGCGACGCATAGTTCACGTCGACCTTGGGATGATCGAAGCCCCCGCAAGCGCGATTGCGTTGAACCGTCAGACGTTCCTGAACAAGCGATTTGCTTTACGTGTCACGACCGCATCCGTGTCGCCGGCTCCTGTGAGCCGGCGACAGCCTCACAGCCGGTAAGCTCAGTGGATCTCCGCCGAGCGCTTCAGCGCGGCCTTCAGCTTCTCCAGCGAGAAGTCGGGGCTGCGGGCGATCTCGAGGATCGGCGTCTCGCGGCGGCCGCAGAGTTCGGCGGCTTCCGGCAGCTTTGCGGCAACGTCGAGCGGGATCACGATGGCGCCGTGCTGGTCGGCATGGATCAGATCGTCCGACTTCACGGTCATACCGGCAACTCGCACCTCGCCGCCAAAGCTCTCCGCATGCACCCAGGCATGCGACGGGCCGATCGAGCCGGCCAGTGCCTGGAAGCCCGGGGCCCACTGCGGGATGTCGCGGATCGAGCCGTCGGTAATGACGCCGAGGCAGCCGAGCGCCTTGTGGACATTGCTCTGCACCTCGCCCCAGAACGCACCGTAGCCGACGTCGCGACCGTCGATGTCCTGGATCACCGAGATGCGCGGACCGTGGCCGGTGCCGACATATTCGTAATATTCGATGCGGCGCTTGGACTGCTCTTCGGCAGGCAGCGAGGATTTCAGCACCGAACGGATCGCAACCGTACGGGCATAGCCGACGATCGGCGGCAGGTCGGGGAACGGACAAACGAGCTGCTTGGTGGTGTAGCCGATCAGCCTACGCTCCGGCGCCACGATCTCCATGGCGTTGCAGATCGTCGGTGTGTCGTAGCGGCCCAGCGCTTCGAGGACGGAAGCGGGCAGCGGCCCGGTCGCGGAATTCGTCACGGCGTTCTCTCCCAGATTGGCGGCCGCTGTTTGGCGCGGTGCCGCCGGCAAAGGGCGATATAGCCGAGATCGGGCTTCAACCCAACTCGGACGCCCTCATGGCAGATATCCGCGAAAACTGCTCAGTGCAGCCGTCCGGGCCGGTCGTCGTCGTGCGGCGGCTCCGACACATTCGCCAGTGTCGGCGCCGACGAGACCTCGCCTCCCGACGGCGCAATAGCCTCCATCATGTGCGCCTGATCGCGATAGGATTTGTAGCCGAGCGGCAGGCTCAGCAAATACAGCACAGTGCCAGCCGAAAGCACGTGCCAGGGATAGGCGATCAGAAGCGCGATGAACACGATGACCGCAACGAACGCCGGCAGCACCAGCTCGGGCGACACACGCATGCGCTTGGTCTTGCCGGAGAACACCGGCAGGCGCGACACCATCAGGAAGGCGATCAGCAGCGTATAGGCCGCCGTCACCGCCGCGGGCCAGCGGCCGAGATCGAGGAACGCGACATAGATCGGCAGTAGCACCGTGATCGCGCCGGCCGGCGCCGGCACGCCGGTGAAGAAATTGGCGGCGAAGGCCGGCTTGTTCGGATCATCCATGGTGGCGTTGAAGCGCGCCAGCCGCAGGCCGCCGGAGATCGCGAACACCATGGCGGAGATCCAACCGGCATTGCCGAGCTCATGCAACTGCCAGAAATACAGCATCAGGCCGGGCGCCACGCCGAAATTGACGAAGTCGGCGAGACTGTCGAGCTCCGCGCCGAACTTGGACTGGCCCTTGATCATGCGCGCGATGCGTCCGTCGATGCCGTCGAGCGCGGCCGCGAACACGATGGCGTAGACGGCGAGCGACATCCGCCCCTCGATCGACAGCCGGATCGCGGTTAGGCCGGCGCAGATCGCGAGCAGCGTGATGACGTTGGGCACCAGCATCCGCACCGGGATCGGGCGGAACCGCCGGCGGCGGTCGGGATCTTTGTAGTCATAGGGCGTCATGG
Source organism: Pseudomonadota bacterium (assembly GCA_023388935.1). GTDB lineage: Bacteria > Pseudomonadota > Alphaproteobacteria > Rhizobiales > Xanthobacteraceae > Bradyrhizobium. Next base: position 7,998 of record JAEWFG010000352.1, read on the forward strand.
CAGTCCTCACCTCAAGGCGAGATATAGCAAGCCGCGTCCCCCTCCGCCATTGCGGCGGAAGGCCCCCGTAGACCGACGTATTGGTTAACTGGCGCGATAGGCGCGGCTCGGGTCGTCGGCGGCAAGGTCGGCCAGGATGGTCTCGCCGGCGATCGCAGTCTGGCCTTCCGACACCAGCGCCTTGGTACCGACGGGCAGATAGACGTCGAGCCGCGAGCCGAAGCGGATCAGGCCGAACCGCTCGCCGGCGCCGATCGCCTGGCCTTCCCTGACGAAGCAGACGATGCGCTTTGCGACCAGGCCTGCAATCTGGACCACGCCGATCCGCGCTGTGGGCGTCGAGATGACCAGCGAGTTGCGCTCATTGTCCTCGCTCGCCTTGTCGAGCTCGGCGTTGATGAACAGGCCCGGCCGGTAGGCGATGCGGTCCACCCTGCCCGCCATCGGGCTGCGGTTCACGTGGCAGTTGAACACGCTCATGAACACCGAAATGCGCGGCAGCGGCCGGTCGCCGAGCCCGAGTTCGGCCGGCGGCAGCGCCATGGTGATCATCGAGACCCGGCCGTCGGCCGGCGACACCACGAGCCCCTCGCGCACGGGGGTTACCCGCACGGGGTCGCGGAAGAACAGCGCGCACCATACGGTCAGGATCGTGCCGATCCAGCCGAGCGGCGACCACAGCCAGAACAGGATGAGGCTGGCCAGCGCGAAACCGCCGATGAAGGGATAGCCCTCCTTGTGGATCGGCGGGATCTGACGCTGGATCGAATCGAGAATGGACATCGCTATCTGCCGCCTGGGAGTTGATGGCGCGCAGGTCACCCCACGCGGTGGAGTTGTTTAGGCCAGAGTTGGGACCGGAGACAAGGTCACTCCGCAGCCGCAGGCGTCGTCAGGACATCGTCGATCGGCGGCGGCTCCCGGTTGGGCGCCTCGCTGGAGTCGGCCATCTTGGCCAGTTTTTCACGCGCAGCCTCCGCCTCGCGCTGCCTATTCCACATGCTGGCATAGAGGCCACCCTGCGCAAGCAGCTTGGCGTGGGTGCCGCGCTCGGCGATGCGCCCCTGGTCCAGCACGATGATCTCGTCGGCGCCGACGATGGTTGAGAGCCGGTGCGCGATTACGAGCGAGGTGCGGTTCTTGGCCACGCGGTCGAGTGCGCCCTGGATCTCGTGCTCGGTGTGAGTGTCGAGCGCCGAGGTCGCCTCATCCAGCACCAGGATCGGCGGCGCCTTCAACACGGTGCGCGCGATCGCGACGCGCTGCTTCTCGCCGCCTGACAGTTTCAGGCCGCGTTCGCCGACCTGCGTCTCATAGCCCTTCGGCGACATGCGGATGAAATGGTCGATCTGCGCGAGGCGCGCGGCCTGCTCGACCTCGGCATCGCTGGCGTCCCAGCGGCCGTAGCGGATGTTGTAGCGGATGGTGTCGTTGAACAGCACGGTGTCCTGCGGCACCATGCCGATCGAAGCGCGCAGCGAGGCCTGCGTGACGTCGCGAATGTCCTGGCCGTCGATCAGGATCTTGCCGCCGGAGACGTCGTAGAGGCGGAACAAAAGGCGGGAGATGGTCGACTTGCCGGCGCCGGAGGGACCGACGATCGCGACCGTCTTGCCGGCCGGCACCTCGAAGCTGATGCCCTTGAGGATCGGCCGTGTCGGTTCATAGGCAAAGCGCACGTCCTCGAAACGCACGGTGCCCGCAGAGACGGCCAGCGGCTGCGCATCCGGCGCGTCCTTGATCTCGGCCTCGCGGCCCAGCACGTTGAACATCTTCTCGATGTCGATGATCGCCTGCTTGATCTCGCGATAGACCATGCCCATGAAATTCAGCGGCTGGTAAAGCTGGATCATCATGGCGTTGATCAGTACGAAATCGCCAACCGTGTTGGTCCCGTTGCGCACGCCGATCGCGCACATCAACATGGTCGCGGTCAGGCCCAGCGTGAAGATCACAGCCTGGCCGGTGTTGAGCACGGCAAGCGAGGTATAGGTGTGGACGCTCGCCTCCTCGTAGCGCGCGACCGACTTGTCATAGCGCTGCGCCTCGCGCGTCTCGGCGCTGAAATACTTCACGGTCTCGTAGTTGAGCAGCGAGTCGATTGCCTTTGTGTTCGCCTCGGTGTCGGAATCGTTCATCTTGCGGCGGATACCGATCCGCCACTCGGTTGCGATGTAGGTGTAGTACATGTAGACCGTCACCGTGATCAGGGTCGCGACCACGTAGCGCCAGTCGAATTGCCAGAGCAGCACCGCCATCAGCAGCGAGACCTCGACGATGGTCGGGATCAGCTGGAGGATCACCATGCGCACGATGACCTCGATGCCCTCGCGGCCGCGCTCGAGCACGCGCGTCAGGCCGCCGGTCTTGCGCTCCAGGTGAAAGCGCAGCGACAGCTCGTGCATGTGGACGAAGGTGATGGTGGCGAGCTTGCGCACCGCATGCATTGCGACGCGCGCAAAAATGCCGTCCCGCCACTGCGTCAGCACCGCCATCAGGATGCGCATCACGCCGTAGCTCGCGGTCAGCAGCAATGGCGAGGCGATCACCCAGAGGTGCCAGTTGTCTGCCTGTACCGGGGCGGTGTTGGCGCCGGTCAGCGCGTCCGTCGCCCATTTGAAGCTGAACGGCACTGTCAGCGTGATCAGCTTGGCCGCGAGCAGCAGCACCATCGACCAGACCACGCGCATCTTCAGGTCGAAGCGGTCGCCCGGCCAGATATAGGGCCACAGATGCGCCAGCGTGCCCATCAGTGTGGCCCGCTCCAGCGATCCGCCGCCAGGATCGGGAACGTTGGCGCCGTCGAACGATTGAGGTTGGTCCATCAAGAAACCTGAAAGCCCGCCGGATGCGGGCTGAGTTACCTTTAACGATTTTCGTCCGTCATATAGAGACTTCCCGGTGCCGGCGCACCCCGCCAGATGGCGAATCTTCGATTGTTTGTCGCTATTTACCGGTAGATTTCCGGGTGTTCCAAATTAATGATTCGGCTTGACGCTTCCTCGCTGCAATGCATCATGACATCAATGAGCACCATCAAAACTGTCTGTGTCTATTGCGGCTCCGGCCCCGGAACCAATCACCGCTTCACCGAAGGCGCCCAGGCGTTCGGCAAGGTCCTCGCCGAGAACAACATCCGCTTGGTCTATGGCGGCGGCTCGCTCGGCCTGATGGGCGCGGTTGCGACCTCGGTCCTCGACCACGGCGGCACTGTTACCGGCATCATCCCCGACTTCTTGCGGATGCGCGAGAACGCGCTGACGCGCGTGCAAGAGATGATCGTGACCCCCGACATGCACGAGCGCAAGCGGCTGATGTTCGAACGCTCCGACGCCTTCGTGGCGCTGCCGGGCGGACTCGGCACGCTGGAAGAGCTGGTCGAGCAATTGACCTGGAAGCAGCTCGGCCGCCACGCCAAGCCGGTGCTGCTCGCCAACATCGACAATTTCTGGGAGCCGCTGTTCTCGCTGCTGTCGCATATGCGCCAGACGGAGTTCATCCGCGCCGGCCTCTCGGTCGATATCCTCAAGGCCGATCGCGTCGAGGAGATTCTGCCGAAGCTGAAGGCAGCCGCGGCGCAGATCGACGAGGCTGCCAAGAGCCTCGCGCCCGAAGTGGCGCGCAAGCTGTAGCGCCCTACTCCGCCGGAAACGTCACCGCCTCGATCCGGTTACCGTCTGGATCGACGATGAAGGCTGCGTAGTAGCGCACGCGGTCGTGCGGGCGGATGCCCGGCGCACCATCGGATACACCGCCGGCTGCAAGTGCTGCAGCATGAAACGCATCGACCTCAGCCGTCGTCTTCGCCCGCAGGCAGATGTGCACGCCGCTTTCCGGCGGCACGCGCGGCATGCCCTCGCGCAGATTGATCCAGAACTCCGGATAAGCCTTGCCGAATCCGATCGTCCGCGGCCGCGTGACGAGGCAGGAAAGCCCGAGGGCGGCGAGCGTTGCTTCGTAGAATGTCGCGGCGCGTTCGAGGTTGCTCACGCCGACGGAGATGTGGTCGATCATGTCTTTGCCCCTCGTAGCCCGGATGAGCGAAGCGACATCCGGGAAAAGCTATCCGCGCGGCGCACACTGTCCCGGATATCGCTTCGCTCATCCGGGCTACATCTTGCTTACGCCGGGGCGCCGGACTTCACGAGCTTGTAGATCACCGAATCCATCAGCGCCTGGAACGAGGCGTCGATGATGTTCGGGGACACGCCGACCGTGGTCCAGCTGTCGCCGTTCTCGTCCTCGCTCTCGATCAGCACGCGCGTGACCGCGCCGGTACCACCATTGAGGATACGCACGCGGTAATCGATCAGCTTCAGCCCCTCGATGTACTTCTGGTACTTGCCGAGGTCTTTGCGCAGGGCGACGTCGAGCGCGTTGACGGGACCGTTGCCTTCGGCGGCCGAGATCAGACGCTCGCCGGCAACGTCGACCTTCACGACCGCGAGCGCCACGGTGACGCGCTCGCCGTGCGAATTGTAGCGCTGCTCGACATTGACATCGAACTGCTCGACCTCGAAATAATGCGGCACCTTGCCGAGCGTGCGACGCGCCAAGAGATCGAACGAGGCGTTGGCGGATTCGTAGGCGTAGCCGGCCGCCTCGCGCTCCTTCAATTCCTCCACCAGCCGCGTCAGCTTCGGATCGCTCTTCTCATAGGCGATGCCGGCTCGGTCGAGCTCGGCGATGACGTTGGAGCGCCCGGCCTGGTCCGACACCAGCACCTTGCGGTGATTGCCGACCGTCTCAGGCGTCACGTGCTCATAGGTGTGCGGATCCTTCAGCACCGCGGAGGCATGGATGCCGGTCTTGGTGACGAAAGCGCTCTCGCCGACGTAAGCCGCATGCCGGTTCGGCACGCGGTTGAGCATGTCGTCGAGCGTGCGCGAGACTTTGACCAGCGTCGCCAGTTTCTCCGCAGTGACGCCGATCTCGAAGGCGTCGGCAAACTCGGCCTTCAGCTTCAAGGTCGGGATCAGCGAGCAGAGATTGGCATTGCCGCAGCGCTCGCCAAGACCGTTCAGCGTGCCCTGGATCTGTCGCGCGCCGGCGCGCACCGCAGCGAGCGAATTCGCCACCGCCTGCTCGGTGTCGTTATGGGCGTGGATGCCGATGTGATCGCCGGGGATGTGTTTTGTCACCTCGGTGACGATGGCCTCGACCTCATGGGGCATTGTACCGCCATTGGTGTCGCACAGCACCACCCAGCGCGCGCCGGCCTCGTAGGCGGCCTTGGCGCAGGCGAGCGCAAAACTGGCGTCTTCCTTGTAGCCATCGAAAAAATGCTCGCAGTCGAGCATCACTTCGCGACCAGCGGCCTTTGCGGCCGCGACGCTGTCACGGATCGAAGCGAGGTTCTCCTCCTTCGTCGTCTCCAGCGCGACGCGCACCTGATAGGCCGAAGACTTCGCCACGAAGCAGATCGCATCGGCCTTCGCCTCCAGGAGCCCGGCGACGCCGGGATCGTTGGAAACCGAGCGCCCTGCCCGGCGCGTCATGCCGAAAGCGGTGAAGCGCGCATGGGCGAGCTTGGGCTTGATCGCGAAAAATTCGCTGTCGAGCGGATTGGCGCCGGGATAGCCGCCCTCGACATAGTCGATGCCGAGATCATCGAGCATCGCCGCGATGACCTGCTTGTCGGTCAGCGTGAAATCGACGCCATTGGTCTGCGCGCCGTCGCGCAGCGTGGTGTCGAACAGATAGAGACGCTGCTTGCTCATTGCGCTGCTCCGAGCGTCTTCTTCATGGTGGTGTTGGCGAGCCACTCGTCATTGATGGTGACGCTGTTGCGCTGCTGGGCGATGTAGCCGCGCCTGGCGAAGAAGCCCTGCGCGGTATCGCTGGCATCGACTGTCAGGCCTGTCGCGCCACGGCCGCCGGCGAGCTTTTCCAGCGCGTCGACCAGCATGGTCGCAATGCCTTGCCCAGCCACTGCCGGATGCACATAGAGCATGCGGATATGATCGGCGCCATGCAGCGACGCGAAGCCCACGGGCGAGCCTTCGAGTGTCGCGATCAGCGTCAGGTCGGACGCGAGCCGCTTGCCGAACTCTTCGCTTTCCGCCGCCTCCATCCAGGCCTGCTGCTGCTGTTCGCTATAGTCGTCGCCGGTCAACTCCTCGATGCTGGCGGCGAAGATCGCGGCGAGCACCGGCACGTCGTCCGGCAGGAACGGCCGCAAGCCGGGCTTTGGCAAAGTCTGTCCCATCGTCGTCACCACATCCCATAGAGCTTGAGCACCAGCGCCACGGCGGCGCAGAGCAGCAGGATCTTCAGCGCGATGTAATAGAGCCAGTGCCGCGGGAAAGGCGTGTCGGGCCGCTTCATCGCGAGTACTCCCAGGTCGTCCCTTCCTTGGAGTCCTTGATCGCAACCCCCATCGCAGCGAGCTGATCGCGGATCCGGTCGGACTCCCTAAAGTCCTTGCGCGCACGCGCGGCCGTCCGCTCCAAGATCAGGCGTTCGACTTCCTTGGCATCGGCCCCGCTCGCCTGCTGCTTGCGACCTTCCCATTGCGCGGCGCTCTCGGAGAGGAAGCCGAGCAGACGCAATGAGCCCGCCAAGCCGCTCACGTCGCTGTTACGCAGACCGTGCAACGCGGCAATCGCCAGGGACGTGTTGAGGTCGTCAAGCAGCGGCTCGACCACGGACGCGGCCGGCTGGCCGGGCTCGACATCGGCCGCGACGCGATACCAGTCGTCGAGCGTCCTGGCGCTCTCCTCCAGCGACTTCATGGTCCAGTCGATCGGCGAGCGGTAGTGCGTCTTGAGCATGTTCAGGCGCAGCGCCTCACCCGGCCAATCCGCGAGCAATTCGTGGATGGTGATGAAGTTGCCGAGCGACTTCGACATCTTCTCGCTTTCGACCTGCAGGAAGCCGTTGTGCATCCAGTAGTTCGCCATGCGCTGCTGGTGGAAGGCGCAGCAGGTCTGCGCGACCTCGTTCTCGTGATGCGGAAACACGAGATCGATGCCGCCGCCATGGATGTCGAAATGCTCGCCGAGATGCTTCCAGGCCATGGCGGAGCACTCGATGTGCCAGCCCGGGCGCCCTTGCGCGGCAATGCCGGCCGGCGACGGCCATGACGGCTCGCCCGGCTTGGACGGCTTCCACAGCACGAAGTCGGTCGCGTCGCGCTTGTAGGGCGCGACGTCGACACGGGCGCCGGCGATCATCTCGTCCAGCGACCGCTTCGACAGCGCGCCATAGCGCGGCAGCGTGGAGTTGGCCGCGTTCATCGCCTGCGGCGAGAACAGCACGTGGTCCTCGGCGACATAGGCAAAGCCGCCGGCGACCAGCTTTTCGATGATCTCGCGCATCTCGCCAATGTGCTCGGTCGCACGCGGCTCGACGCTCGGCCGAAGCGCACGGAGCGCATCGACATCGGCGTGAAACTGTTTTCCCGTCTGCTCGGTGACCTTGCGGATCGCCTCGTTCAGCGGCAAGCCCGGGAAATCCCGCGCGGCGCGGTCGTTGATCTTGTCGTCGACGTCGGTGATGTTGCGGACATATTTGACGTGCGCCTCGCCATAAAGGTGGCGGAGCAGGCGAAACAGCACGTCGAACACGATCACCGGCCGCGCATTTCCGATATGGGCGAAGTCATAGACGGTCGGTCCGCAGACATACATGCCGACGTTCCGCGCATCGAGCGGCTCAAACCGCCGCTTGTCCCTCATCAGCGTATCGTAAAGGCGCAATTCCATATGGATACCCGTCGTGGTGCCGAATGCGATTTGAAGTTCCTGCAGCGATAGCAGCAAGCTCGATCAGGAACTTCAAATCGCAGGCGGCACAAACCCTTTATTTCTTGGCAACGGTCCGGTTCTCGCATTCGCAAACCCATTCGCCGCGAGAACATGCGAATGCGAGAACCGGACCGTTGCGCGGCCGGGCGTCCGAGGCTCTCAATGCTTTTGAGAAAAGACGGCTCCAGCCAGCGAATCGCTAGCTCGTAATCTCGCGGCAAATGGTGCAAATGGCGAGGAGACCGTTCATGCGGGAACATATGGGCCACGAAGGCCCCTTGCGTCAAGAGAGCCGCGAAAAAGCCGCCTTGTCTCCGCAAGGCGCGGCCGCCCCGCCTTGATCGTTCATCATCCTTAACCTTTTGAGTTTATTCGGATGCCGGCGGTTCCCCCAGCCCCCGGTGCTACCCATGCGATCCCTGTTCGCGCTCGTCTTTGGCTCCATCGTCGCGGCATCCAGCGCCTGCGCCGAGACCCGCGTCTTCATCATCGCCAACCAGGCGGACGGCTATGGTGTCGACCAGTGCCTGGCCAGGGGCGACAAGTGTGGCGCGCAGGTCGCACGCACGTATTGCCAGTCACGGGACTATGCCCAGGCCTCGGCCTACCGCCGGGTCGATCCCGACGAAATTACCGGCTCTGTCCCCAAAACCGGCGCAAACTGCTCCCACGGCCATTGCGACGAATATGTCGCAATCACCTGCCAGCGCTGAATTCGCTCGGAACTGGCGCAGCTTAGGCCCGATCTTTGGTACCGAAACGACGTGACGATGCCGCAGGAAGCGGCTATGGGAGGGCGCGCTTCGGCCACCCAACGTCACATTGGGCCGTGACCTCGCTAGAATGGCGGATATGCCTGGAATTTCATCTCTCTCCCGTGCTCGCTCCATCCTTGCCTGCACCGTGCTTCTGAGCACAGTCGTGCTCGCCACCGACGCTTTCGCGCAGGCCGGCCCGCTCGGACCGCCGCCTCAACCGTCCCAGAACGGGCTCGGGCCAAATCCGATGTGCGCGCGCCTGGAAGGCCAGCTCGCCGCGCTTGACCGCGGGACTGGCGGTGGCGACCCCGCGCGCGAAGAGCAGATCCGCCGCTACCAGGATTCCCAGGCCCGTCAGCAGGCCGAGCTTGATCGCGCCACCATGCAGGCCAAGCGCATGGGCTGCGATTCCTCCGGCTTCTTCTCGCTGTTCAACGGCCAGTCGGCGCAATGCGGTCCGGTCAACACCCAGATTCAGCAGATGCGCGCCAATCTGGACCAGATCACCGGCAGTCTCGAACGCCTGCGCGGCGGCGGCCCCGGCGGCTCCAGCCCGGAGCGCGACAGCCAGCGCCGCTCGGTGCTGATCGCGCTGGCGCAGAACAATTGCGGCCCGCAATATGCTAACGCCGCACCGCCGCAAGGCGGCAACTTCCTGAGCAATCTGTTCGGCGGCGGCCACAACCCCAACAATCCGCAGGACATGCCGCCCTCGGATCTCGGGCCGCAGTCGGGCACCTACCGCACCGTGTGCGTGCGCACCTGCGACGGCGCCTATTTCCCGATCTCGTTCGCCACCGTGCCGGCGCGCTTTGCCGACGACGAGAGGACCTGCAAGGCGCTGTGCCCGGCTGCAGAAGCCGTGCTCTACAGCCATCGCAATCCCGGCGAAGACATGAACTCCGCGGTCTCCATCAGCGGCCAGCCCTATACGGCGCTGCCGACCGCGTTCAAATTCCGCAGCGAGTTCAATCCGTCCTGCTCTTGCAAGGCCGCAGGCCAGACCTGGGCCGACGCACTGAAATCGGTCGACGACAAGGCTGCAGCCGAACAGCAGGGTGACATCATCGTCACCGAGGAGAGCGCCAGGAAGATGCAGCAGCGGCTCACGAAGGGTGCGCCTGCCGCAACGACCAAGAAAGGTGCAGCTCCGGCGCCCTCGACCGCCGCCGCACCGGCTCCGACACCGCCGGCGGATGCAAGCGCGGCCACCACGTCGGAGAACAAGCCGATCCGCTCGGTCGGGCCGACCTTCCTGCCGCAGCAGCAGAAGTAGCTCGCTATTCTCTGCCATGTCCCGCGAAGGCGGTCGCCACGCGCGGCCGTTTCGCTGTTACTGCTCGCCCTCGCGGCTCCACGGGAAGAGATTTGCCGGAAAGTCCGCCGCGTAGCGCTTTCCCGGCGGCGGCGGCGGCGGTTGGTCCGGTGGATTTGGGTTAGGCTCGACCACCCGCCGATAGAGGTGCCAGGTGGCATGGCCGAGCACCGGCAGAACGACAGCGAGACCGACGAAGAACGGTAGCGAGCCGATCGCAAGGAGCGCCGCCACGATGAGGCCCCACCCGGCCATCGCGACCGGATTCGCCGCCACCACTCGGAGCGACGTGCGGATCGCATCGATCGCAGTCGCATGCCGGTCGAGCATCAACGGAAACGACACGACGCTCATGCTCAGGGCCACGACCGCAAACAGGAAGCCGACACCACAACCGACGATGATGAGCGACCAGCCGTCCCGTGTCGTCAGCACGCGCGTTGCGAAGTCGGGAATGCTGGCAGCCGGCGCGTGGCCGAAGATCGTGACGTAGATTTCGTTCGCGACACCGATCCAGACCCCGAACAGGACGAGCAGGAGCACGCCGAGCTCGAGCATGGCGCCGAACGACGGTGCGCGCAGCACCTTGATCGCGTCCCATGCATTGACCTCCTCGCAGCGCTCGCGGCGGCGACTGAGTTCGTAGAGACCAATCGCGGCAAAGGGACCGATCAACGCAAACCCGGCGGCCAGCGGAAACAATAGCGGCAGCACCGAATAGCCGAGGACCGCCCTGAACAGGACGAGGCCGAGGACGGGATAAAGCACGCACACGACGATCGCGTGACTTGGCATCGCCTGGAAATCCTCCCAACCCAGGCGTAGCGCCTCGGTTAGGTCGGACAAACCGATCTTGCGAACGGGATAAGAGGCCGCTTCGCCGAATACGTGCCGCCTGATGAGGTCGTGGGAGTACAGAGTGGCCATGAACGCACCCTCCCGTGCTGAAAATCGCGGTGGCGATAACACGCGCGCTTTCCAGCCACGCGTGTCCGCTTCACGAGCGCGAAACGCGATGGGCCGAGTACGGCAACCCAGGTTCAGCGAAACGAGCCTGGCCGGACCAAACCCGTCGCGACCTGCCTGGCGAGCCTATAGCGCACCGGGCCCGACTGCACTCACGGTTAGGTGAATTGTGCATCTGCACAAACTTTTATGCGTTGCATCACCTGAGACCCCGCCGCGCAACAGGCTATTCTTGCCGGGCGACAGCAACGCCGCCACTACGTCAGCACGCCTACATGCTCTATTGACGCCGGGTTCGGCTGGTATCATTTTAAAAGCAGACGCCCTCAGCTCCGATGAAATTGGTAGTCGCGACCGTTCTCTTGACTTCGCGACCGCCGGAATGGGCGAGGCAATAGGCCGCGATGGCATAGATGCCAACCAAGAAAAGCCAGCCATCGCGACAGCCGTGAGCTTCGCCCTGGATTCGTGTCCGTAGCCTTTGATGGCAAGGATGGATCAGGATGGTTGTCGCATTGATACTGCTTCTGGTTGCGATCGGCTCGGTGCTGTTTCACATCTACAGCCCGTGGTGGTGGACGCCGATCGCCACGAACTGGGCCTATATCGACCACACCATCAACATCACGTTCTGGATCACGGGCTTTGTCTTCGTCGCGGTCATCGCCTTCATGGCCTATTGCGTCTTCCGCTTTCACCACAAAGAAGGAAGACGGGCTGACTACAATCCGGAAAACAAAAGGCTCGAATGGTGGCTGAGCGTCGGGACCGGCGTCGGCGTCGCGGCGATGCTGGCGCCGGGCCTCGTGGTCTGGCACCAGTTCGTGACGGTGCCCGCGGATGCCACCGAGGCCGAGGTCATGGGCCAGCAATGGCAATGGAGCTTCCGCCTTCCGGGCAAGGATGGCCGGTTGGGCACAACCGACGTCCGCAACATCGGTTCCGACAATCCGATGGGACTCAATCGCGACGATCCACTTGGGCAGGACGACGTCGTGATCGAAAACGGCGATCTGCACCTTCAGGTGGGAAAGCCGGTCAAGGTTCTCCTCCGCTCGGTCGATGTCCTGCACGATTTCTACGTGCCCGAATTCCGGGCCAAGATGGACATGGTTCCCGGCATGGTGACCTATTTCTGGATAACGCCGATCCGGACCGGAACGTTCGACGTTCTCTGTGCGGAGCTTTGTGGCGCTGCTCACTATCAGATGCGGGCCAAGGTCGTCATCGACGAAGAGCGCGAATATCACGCTTGGCTGGAGCAACAGAAGACGTTTGCAGAGTTGTCGTCCGGAAGCGCCATCGTGAAGACGACATATCAATCCGGCGGGAAGTAGCGGTGCCGCCGCGAAGATAGATCGGGTGCGTGAGGTCAACTCGTCGTCCCGATGGAAACGACCGAGGAGGTTTCTATGGTCGATATTCCATATGACAGGATCGCAGACATCCCGCCTGCCGAAGTACCTGATGTCGAGCTCTATCATCCGAGGAGCTGGTGGACACGGTATGTCTTCTCACAGGACGCCAAGGTGATTGCCATTCAGTACGCGCTGACAGCCTCCGCTATCGGGCTGGTGGCCCTGGTGCTGTCGTGGCTGATGCGACTGCAACTGGGATTCCCCGGCACGTTCTCTTTCATCGACCCCAACCAGTACCTCCAACTCATCACCATGCACGGCATGATCATGGTGATCTACCTGCTCACCGCGTTGTTCCTGGGCGGCTTCGGCAACTACCTGATCCCGCTGATGGTCGGCGCCCGGGACATGGTATTCCCCTATGTGAACATGCTGAGCTACTGGGTCTACCTGCTCGCAGTCCTGGTGCTGGCCTCGACATTCTTCGTGCCCGGCGGCCCCACAGGCGCCGGCTGGACGCTGTATCCACCGCAAGCAATCCTTTCCGGAACGCCCGGGCAGGAGTGGGGCATCATTCTCATGATGTCGTCCCTGATCCTGTTCATCATCGGCTTCACCATGGGCGGGCTGAATTACGTGGTGACGGTGCTTCAGGCGCGCACCCGCGGCATGACGTTGATGCGCCTGCCCCTGACGGTGTGGGGAATTTTCACGGCGACCGTCATGGCGTTGCTGGCATTCCCTGCACTCTTCGTTGCCTCGGTCATGCTGCTGCTCGACCGTCTGCTGGGAACCAGCTTCTTCATGCCCTCCCTCGTCGAGATGGGCCAGTTGTCGAAATATGGTGGCGGCAGCCCGCTGCTCTTCCAGCACCTGTTCTGGTTCTTCGGCCACCCCGAGGTCTACATCGTAGCCCTGCCCGCCTTCGGCATCGTCTCCGATCTGATCAGCACGCATGCGCGCAAGAACATCTTTGGTTACCGCATGATGGTCTGGGCGATCGTGGGCATCGGCGCGCTCAGCTTCATCGTATGGGCGCACCACATGTATGTGAGCGGCATGTTCCCGCGATTCGGGTACTTCTTCGCCACCACGACGCTCATCATCGCCGTTCCCACCGCGATCAAGGTCTACAACTGGGTGCTGACCCTATGGCGCGGCGACATTCATCTCAGGGTGCCGATGCTGTTCGCCCTCGGCTTCATCATCACTTTCGTGAACGGCGGGCTGACCGGCCTCTTCCTCGGCAACGTCGTCGTGGACGTGCCCCTCTCGGATACCATGTTCGTGGTCGCGCATTTCCACATGGTGATGGGCGTGGCGCCGATCATGGTCGTACTCGGCGCAATCTACCATTGGTACCCCAAGGTCACAGGGAGGATGCTGAACGACGTCCTCGGCAAGTTTCACTTCTGGGTCACCTTCCTCGGCGCCTACCTGATATTCTTCCCCATGCACTATCTTGGACTGCTCGGGGTTCCGCGCCGGTATTTCGAACTCGGCGACCCGGCATTCATCCCGCCTTCGGCCCATTCACTGAATGCCTTCATCTCCGTGGTGGCCTTGACTGTCGGCTTCAGCCAAATGGTGTTCCTGTTCAATCTTACCTGGAGCCTGTTCAAAGGTGAGGCCTCAGGTGGCAATCCGTGGCGGGCGACAACGCTGGAGTGGCAGACGCCGGAGACGCCCCCCGGGCACGGCAACTGGGGCAAGGAGCTCCCGGTCGTCTATCGCTGGGCCTATGACTACAGTGTACCCGGCGCCGAGGAGGACTTCATTCCGCAGAACCAGCCGCCGCGCGCGACGCAGGTCGTTCAGGGAGCCGCTTCGTGAGCGCAATCATCCTGTTCCTGGCCGTGATCGCGGTCATCGCCGGGTGGTGGCTGTCGCAACAACGGCTGACGGCCAAGCCGTGGCTGGAGGAAGGCCCGGTCGGTCAATTCCCCGGCGGCGATGCCATGACATGGCCGGCGGCGAAGATCGGACTTGGCGTGTTTCTCGCCGTCGCGAGCTCATTGTTCGTCCTCTTCATCAGCGCCTACTCAATGCGCATGACCGCGGTGGACTGGCGGACCCTGCCCGTGCCGAGGCTCTTGTGGTTCAACACGGGCGTTCTGGTCCTGAGCAGCGTCGCGCTGCAATGGTCGTATGTGGCTGCGCGCCGAGACGACGCTGAAGGCATCATGATCGGCCTGCTCGCGGGCGGAGCAGCTGCTGTGATCTTCCTCGCCGGACAGCTCCTGGCCTGGCAGCAGCTCAACGCGGCCGGATATTTCGTGGCGTCCAATCCGGCCAATTCGTTCTTCTACCTGTTGACCGCGGTGCACGGGCTGCATCTGACAGGCGGCCTGGTGGCGCTGGGTCGAACCACGGCCAAGGTGTGGCGCAGCTCGGAGATCGCCGACATGCGCTTGAGCGTGGAATTATGTGCCATCTACTGGCACTTCCTGCTGTTGGTCTGGCTTGTCCTGCTCGGGCTTCTCACGGGCTGGACCGACGATTTCGTCAACATCTGTCGCCAATTGCTGAGTTAGGGAGGCGAGACCAGATGGCTGAGACTGCACTGACACATACAGCGGAAGCTCCCGAACGGCTTCCGGGCTGGCGCGGCATCGCCGCCGACTGGGCGTCCGATCAGCGCGCCTTCAAGAATGTGTCCTGGGGCAAGGCCATGATGTGGATCTTCCTCCTCAGCGACACCTTCATCTTCAGTTGCTTCCTGCTCTCCTACATGACGGCACGCATGTCGACGACCGTGCCGTGGCCCAATCCGAGCGAGGTCTTCGCCCTCAACTTCGCCGGCAAGCACATCCCGCTCATCCTGATCGCCATCATGACCTTCATCCTGATCAGCAGCAGCGGGACGATGGCGATGGCCGTCAATTTCGGCTACCGCCGCGATCGCGTCAGGACCGCAGCCTTGATGCTGGTCACCGCGGCGTTCGGCGCAACTTTCGTCGGCATGCAGGCGTTCGAATGGACCAAGCTGATCAGGGAGGGCGTCCGGCCCTGGGGCAACCCTTGGGGCGCGGAGCAGTTTGGCTCGAGCTTCTTCATGATCACCGGCTTCCACGGCACTCATGTGACGATCGGCGTGATCTTCCTGATCGCGATCGCACGCAAGGTCGCGCGCGGAGACTTCGACGTCGGGAGACGCGGCTTCTTCACGAGCCGGAAGGGATACTACGAGATCGTCGAGATCATGGGCCTGTACTGGCACTTCGTCGATCTCGTGTGGGTGTTCATCTTTGCCTTGTTCTATCTTTGGTGAGGTCGGCGCATGACAAACGCGGCAGTACACATGGAAGGCCAGCTCCACGCTCCGGCGCATGGCGCAGTCGCAACGGGAGCCGTTCACGCCAAGGGTCAACAGCACCCGATCAAGCTCTACCTCGTGGTCTGGGGCTGGCTGTTTGTCCTCAGCACGTGCTCCTACCTCGTCGACTACTTCGGCCTGCAAGGCTATCTCAGGTGGTCGCTGATCCTGCTGTTCATGGTGTTGAAGGCCGGCCTGATCGTCGCCGTCTTCATGCACATGGCCTGGGAGCGGCTGGCCCTGGCCTATGCCATCCTGGCGCCGCCGATTGCGGTGTTGGTCTTTGTGACGATCATGGTGCTCGAATCCGAGTACACGCACTTCCTTAGGGTGCTGTTCTTCGCAACACCGTCGTAGCAGTACGCGAGCGGGCACCTCGCTCCGCTGTCATGCCCCGCCTTCGCGGATGATGACACTTGAGTACGTGGAAAGCTCGGCCGCCTCTCGTGCTATCCTTCGAACGCGTCGATCGAGGCGCGGCTGCCGCGCGAGATCAACGTCTCGTCGGAGGCGGGCAGCGGCGCGCCGTTATCGCGAAAACGGTTGGTGATGGGATAGCGGCGGTCGCGGCCAAAATTCCTGCGCGTCACCTTCACGCCGGGCGCGGCCTGGCGGCGCTTGTATTCGGCAACATTGAGAAGATGGTCGATGCGGGTGACCGTCTCGCGGTCGAAGCCGGCGGCAATGATCTGATCCAGCGGTTCTTCGCGTTCGACCAGACGCTCCAGGATCGCGTCGAGCACGTCGTAAGGCGGCAACGAGTCCTGGTCGGTCTGGTTCTCGCGCAATTCCGCGCTCGGCGGACGCGTGATGATGTCGGGCGGGATCACCTCGCCCGCAGGGCCGAGTGCCCCGTCCGGCTTCCACGCGTTGCGTAGCGTCGCCAACCGAAACACCTGCGTCTTGTAGATGTCCTTGATCGGATTGAAGCCGCCGTTCATGTCGCCGTAGAGCGTGGCGTAGCCAACCGACATTTCCGACTTGTTGCCGGTGGTCACCACCATCAGCCCGGTCTTGTTGGAGATCGCCATCAGCAGCGTGCCGCGGGTGCGGGCCTGGAGATTTTCCTCGGTGATGTCCGGCGGCAAATTCTTGAAGATGCCGGAGAGGATGGTCTCGAATCCGGTCACGGCTTCGGCGATCGGCAGCACCTCGTAGCGGATGCCGAGATGGCCGGCGAGTTCGCCGGCATCGGCGATCGAGCTGGGCGCCGTGTAGCGATAAGGCAGCATCACGCCGTGCACCTGGTCGACGCCGAGCGCGTCGACCGCGATCGCCGCGCACAACGCGGAATCGACGCCGCCGGAAATACCGAGCAGCACACCGGGAAACCCGTTCTTGACGACATAGTCGCGCAAGCCCAGCACGCAGGCCGCGTAGTCGGCGTGGTCGCCCGCGAACTGCTCGGCTATCGGACCGGTGCAGCGCCAATCATCGCCGGTCCTGATGAAGCGCAGCGTGACGATGCTCTCCTCGAACGCCGGCAATTGCGCCGCGAGCGAGAGATCGCCATTGAGTGCGAAGGAGGCGCCGTCGAACACCAGTTCGTCCTGCCCGCCGACCTGGTTGAGATAGACCAGCGGCAATCCGCTCTCGGTGACGCGCGCGACCGCGACCGACAGGCGCACGTCGTTCTTGTCGCGGGCATAGGGCGAGCCGTTTGGCACCAGAATGATCTCGGCGCCGGTCTCGGCCAGCGTCTCGACCACGTTCTCGTAGTCCTCGGACTCTTCCAGCCAGATGTCCTCGCAGATCGGCACGCCGATCCGCACCCCACGCACGGTGACCGGCCCCGCGGCGGGGCCGCGCGAAAACAGCCGCTTCTCGTCGAACACGCCGTAGTTCGGCAGATTGCACTTGAAGCGCAACGCGGCGATGCGACCGCCGTCGAGCAGCGCGCAGGCATTATAGAGCCTGTCATCCTCGACCCAGGGCGTGCCGACCAGCATCGCCGGGCCGCCGTCGGCGGTCTCGCGCGCGAGGCTTTCGATCGCGGCGCGGCAAGCGGCCTGGAAGGCCGGCTTCTGCACGAGGTCTTCCGGCGGGTAGCCGCCGATGAACAATTCCGGAAGCAGCACGAGATCGGCACCGTCGGCGATCGCCTGCGCGCGCGCAGCCCGCGCCTTCGCGGCATTGCCCTCGATATCGCCCATGGTCGGATTGAGCTGGGCGAGCGTGACCGCGAATTCGTTGAGACGTTCGGTCATGGCCGCCTGTGTCCGATCCTGTAGCTAGACGAAACCCAATCGCTCGACGATGGCAAAGATCCAGAACGCACCAGCCATCAAGAGCGCGACGCCGACGGCGGCCGAGCCCATGTCCTTGACCCGGCCGATCTGCTTGTCGTGGTCCATGGTCAGCCGGTCGGCAAGCTTCTCGATCGCGGTGTTGAGCAGCTCGACCACCAGCACGAACGCGACAGCGCACACCAGTTCGACCGCGCGCATCGCGGTCGCGCCGATGAACCAGGCGAGCGGCAGCGACAAGAGGAGCGCAAAAATCTCCTCGCGGACGGCCTGCTCCGAGCGGAACGCAAAGGCCAGTCCGTTACGAGAATTGACCGTGGCCTTCCAGATTCGCAGCAAGGTCCTAAAGCCCCGCTGCGACCGGCATCGGCCTGACCTTGCCGGCACGATCCTGCTTGAGCAGCTCCGCGATCAGGAAAGCCATGTCGATGGATTGCTCGGCGTTGAGGCGGGGATCGCAGACCGTGTGATAGCGGTCGTTGAGATCCTCGTCCGTGATCGCGCGGGCGCCGCCGAGACATTCGGTGACGTCCTGGCCGGTCATCTCCAGATGCACGCCACCGGCGTGCGTCCCTTCGGCCGCGTGGATCGCGAAGAACGACTTCACCTCCGACAGCACGCGGTCGAACGGGCGCGTCTTGTAGCCCGACGTGGAGGTGATGGTGTTGCCATGCATGGGATCGCACGACCACACAACCACCCGGCCCTCGCGCTTCACGGCGCGGATCAGGTTCGGCAGGTGCTCGCCGACCTTGTCGGAGCCGAAGCGGTTGATCAGCGTCAGCCGGCCCGGCTCGTTGTCGGGGTTGAGCACGTCGATCAGCTTCAGCAGCTCGTCGGGCTTGAGCGACGGGCCGCATTTGAGGCCGATCGGATTCTTGATGCCGCGGAAATATTCGACATGGCCGTGATCGAGCTGGCGGGTGCGGTCGCCGATCCAGATCATGTGGCCGGAGGTCGCATACCAGTCGCCCGTCGTGGAATCGACGCGGGTCATGGCCTGCTCGTAGCCGAGCAGCAGCGCTTCGTGGCTGGTGTAGAAGTCGGTGGCGCGCAGCTCGGGGTGGCTCTCCAGGTCGAGGCCGCAGGCGCGCATGAAATTAAGCGCGTCCGAGATGCGGTCGGCCAGCTCCTTGTAGCGGCGGGACTGCGGACTATCCTTCAGGAAGCCGAGCATCCACTGATGCACGCTGCCGAGATTGGCGAAGCCGCCGGTGGCAAACGCGCGGAGCAGGTTCAGCGTCGCCGCCGACTGACGATAGGCCATCAGCTGGCGCTGCGGATCCGGCACGCGCGCTTCTTTGGTGAAGGCGATGTCGTTGACGATGTCGCCGCGATAGCTCGGCAGCTCGACGCCGTTGGCCTTCTCGGTCGGCGATGACCGCGGTTTTGCAAACTGGCCGGCGATGCGGCCGACCTTCACCACGGGGACGGCGCCGGCATAGGTCAGCACCACCGCCATCTGGAGCAGCACGCGGAAGAAATCGCGGATGTTGTTGGCGCCATGCTCGGCAAAGCTCTCGGCGCAGTCGCCGCCCTGAAGCAGGAAAGCCTCGCCGGCCGCGACGCGGGCCAGCGCCTTCTTCAGATTGCGCGCCTCGCCCGCAAACACCAGCGGCGGAAAGGTCGCAAGCTGCGCCTCAACGTCGGCCAGGGCCTTGGCGTCGGGATATTCGGGCACCTGTAGCACCGGCTTGCTGCGCCAGGACTCGGGCGTCCACCGCTCGGACATCGCAATCTCTCCGTGAAGCGAAAAGTGCAACCTGATCTGTGGGTTGCGAGGGCCGCCTTATACACAGGCTAATCCCCGGCCGCCAGTTGTAAATCCATTTCGTATTGCAAACCCTTGCGGGGAAAGCCGAATTCGCATTTGCTTGGGACGGCAAAGAAACTGGCAAGACCCTTTCCGCCCATGGACGCGGCACCGGACGACGTTTTCACCGACGAGATCAGCTTCCCGGCGGATCGACGGGTATGCGCTGACCGGCACCCTGTTCCTGCCGCGCAGCAGCAAACGCCATGCCGTCCTGGTCAATTCGGCGACCGCCGTTCCGCGCAAGATCTATCGCGGCTTTGCCTCCTACCTCGCCCATCGCGGCTGCGCGGTCCTGACCTACGACTATCGCGGCATCGGCGACTCTCGGCAGCGAGCTGGCGACAACCAGCCGAAATCGCTGGTCGGCTTCGAGGCCTCGATGTCGGACTGGGCCGCGCTCGACGTCACCGCTGCGGTGCGCTGGATGCGCGAGCGGTATAATACGCTGCCCCTTGCCTATGTCGGCCACTCCTTCGGCGGCCAGGCGCTGGGGCTGATCGAGAACAACACCGACATTTCGCGCGCCGTATTCCTCGCCTCGCAAGCCGCGACCTGGCGGCTGATGAGCCCACCCGAGAAATACCGCGTCTTCGCTTTCATGAATTTCGTCGGCGTGCCCCTGGTCCACATGCTCGGCTACGCACCGGGCTGGGCCGGCGTCGGCGAGGACCTCCCCAAGGGCGTGTTCCTGCAGTGGGCCGAGTGGGTCTCCAGCCCCCGCTATCTCTTCGATTCACGACTGCCCGCCCTGGACAACTTCGCAAAATTCAAGGGCGAGCTGCGCGCGCTCTGCTTCTCCGACGATCCGTGGGCAACGCGGCCCGCGGTCGAACTGCTCACGAGCGGCTTCACCGCGATCAAGCCGGAGGTGTTGACCGTGAAGCCATCCGACGTCAGCGCCAAGGCGATCGGCCATTTCGGCTTCTTCCGCCCCGAGCACCGCGACACGCTGTGGCGCGGCGTGGCGGAATGGATCCAGGGGGAGTGACGGTCAGGCGGCCGCTGCGGGCAGCTTGACCACGACGCGCAGCCCGGTTCGTCCGCCTTCGGCAACGTTCACGGCTTCGATCGACCCGCCGAGCCCATCCACGATCCGCTTGACGATCGAGAGACCAAGGCCGACGCCATCGCCTTCTGGACGCTGTCCGCGGAAGAATGGCTCGAAGATCCGGCTGATCTCCTCAGGGGCAACACCGGGCCCGCTATCCTCAATTTGAAGGATCGCCGCATCGCCGTCCTGATAGACATATGCATCGATCCGTCCGCCATGCGGCGTGAAGCGGAGCGCATTGTCGAGGAGATTGCGGACCACGGCCGCAAGCATCACGGCTTCGCCACGGACCGCGGCGGATTCGACGCGCGCAAAGCCGAGATCGACTCCGTGATTGGCGGCCTCTGGCAACAGGTCGGCGACAACTTCCTTCGCAACATCGTCCAGCTTCACGACAGGCATTGTCGCGGCTTCAGCTTGTCCCGCATCGTTTCTCGCGAGCGCGAGCAGTTGCTCCAGCAGATGTCTGGTCCGGCGGATGCCCTGCCGGAGCGCCGCAACGCGCTCGCGCGCGCTCGTCGGCAGATCGACCGGATCGAGATTCTCCGCCTGCAAGCTCAGCGCCGTGATCGGCGTGCGCAGCTCATGCGCGGCGTCCGCAACAAAGCGCCGCTGCTGGTCCATCAGCAGACGCACCCGCTTCAGCAATCCATTGATCGAGGTGATGAAGGGATGCAGCTCGCTTGGCGTTTGCGCCGCCGGAAGCGGCGTCAAGTCATCGGCGCGGCGGGCATCGAGATTGTCGGCAAGGCGTACCATCGGCCGCAGCGAGCGTGCGATGACGATGGCGGTGACCAAGAGCAGACAAGGAATGAGCGCGGCGATCGGCAGCACGGTGCGGAACGCCATGTCGCCCGCGATCTCGTCACGCAGGGAGGTGCGCTGCGCCACAGCGAACCTTGTACCGTCGGGCCGCGTTCGCAGCAGCACGCGGATCGGCTGCCCCTTTCGTGTCGCCAGCGCGAGACCGTCCTTCAGGCTCCACAGTCTGGCCTCGTCGTCGGAAGCCTGCGACGCTGCGGCCTGGTCGATCAGCCACACCTCGGCATCCTCGTCCACACCGTGCAGCTCGCGTCCGCCGGTGAGGCTGCCTGACTGCACCAGGCCCGCAATCTGGATCAGGACCGAGTCCTGCATCTCGATCGCCTCGTTGAACGCCCAATGATGGGCGAACAGGCCGCCGACAATTCCGGTCAGCAGGATGATCGCGGTGAGGCCGGCGAAGAGACGGCCGCGCAAGGATCTGATCATGGGCGGCGATCCACCATCCAGCCGACGCCGCGCACGTTGCGGATCGCATCCGTGCCGAGCTTCTTGCGCACCGCATGGATCAGGAACTCGATCGCGTTGCTCGCGACCTCCTCGTTCCATCCATAGATCTGCCGCTCGAGCTCGCCGCGCGACAGGATCACGCCGGGACGCGCTAGCAGCGCTTGCAGCAGAGCGAATTCGCGCGCAGTGAGCATTGCGGATTTCGTGAGATAGGACGCCTCGCGAGTCGCAGGATCGAGGCTGAGCTTGCCATTGCCGAGCTGCGCGGACGAACCGCTGGCCTCGCGGCGCGTGACCGCACGCATCCGCGCCAGCAATTCCCGGATTTCGAACGGCTTGACGAGATAATCGTCGGCGCCGAGATCGAGGCCCTCGACCCTGTCCTCGATGGCATCGCGCGCCGTCACGATGATAACGGGAAGTTTACGACCATCGGCACGCAGCCGCCGCAGGATGTCACGACCATCAACGTTCGGCAGGCCAAGATCGAGCAGCAGCACCTCGTAGGCCTCGCTGGCGGCGGCAAGCAGCGCCGTCTCCCCGTCCCTCACCCAGTCGACGGCGTAGGCAGCGTCCTTCAGCGCCTGCTCGACGGCGGCTCCAACCATCCTGTCGTCTTCGATCAACAAAACCCGCAAAGGTCCGTCCTCTAGCTTCGCCGGGCCATTCGGCCACCAAATGCTGGCTATTCCGACTTAGCGCAGAGTTAGGAAGCGCTAGCAGGCCCAAATTGCGGCGAAGATCGCTCTGCGCCGAAAATTCCCTTTCCTAAGCCGAGCCTAAGTCGGCTGCGCGACGGTCCCGCCTCGCTTCGATCAGGGTGGATAGCGTCGCCAAAGCGTGACGCTTCCTGCGGCCCATCAGTCTGATGCATCGGCCGCGGACAAATGTTCCCGGCTGACGCAGAGAAGAGGACTTCATGCAAGATGACACCAAGAGCGGCATCGTCAGCGGAAGCAAGGTGCCGGAAGTCACGCTCGGCTTCTGGATCATCAAGATCGCCGCCACGACGCTGGGCGAGACCGGGGGCGATACCGTCACGATGACGTTGAACTGGGGTTATCTCGCAGGGACATGCCTGTTCCTCGCGGCGATGATCGTCCTGGTGGCAGCGCAGATCCGCGCTCGCAAATTCCACCCGGCGCTGTACTGGGCGACCATCGTGGCGTCGACCACTTTCGGCACGACGATGGCTGACTTCGCCGACCGCTCGCTCGGCATCGGCTATACGGGCGGCTCGACGCTCCTGCTCACGTGCCTCGTGCTGGTGCTCGGCCTCTGGTATCGCACCGAGGGAACGATCTCGGTCAGCAGCGTCAGCACGCCCCGCGTCGAGGCCTTCTATTGGGGCGCGATCACGTTTTCACAAACGCTTGGCACGGCGCTTGGCGACTGGATTGCCGACACCGGCGACATGGGCTACCGCGGCGGCGCGCTGATCTTCGCGGCCGGGCTCGCCGGCATCGCCGCGCTCTATTTCTGGACCCGCGTCTCACGCGTCACCCTGTTCTGGGCGGCGTTCATCCTGACCCGTCCGCTCGGTGCGACCGTCGGCGACTTCCTCGACAAGCCGCTCGATCATGGCGGGCTGGCCCTGAGCCGACCGCTGGCCTCGGCCGTGATCGCGGCCTTCATGGTGCTGTGCCTGCTGCTGATCCCGCAACGCGCGGGACAGCATCCTGGCGGCCGTCAGATCGCGGAGCAAGCCTGAGAAGTTGCAGCGGCCGCTTAGCGGATGATCATGGTCAGCGACGAATAGCGCTTGTTCGGCCTGGCTTCGCTCGGCGCAAACTGCGCAAAGGCGTCGCTGACGCGGACCGCCGGCGGCGTATCGCCGGCGAAGCGGAATTCCTTCGGCCGCGGCGCGTAGAAGCTGGCGCTGTAGTAGGCGTCGTCGAAGCGCGCGTCGCCGACGCCGAACAATGCGTCACAGACGAACAGGAGCGCGTAGACTCCCGCAACCGCCGCGACGATCTCCCTGAGAACTGACATGCTGATGCCCCACCCTTTTGCCGGGAAGGAAGCACGCCGGTTCCAAAGCCGAGGTTTAAGGCAGCGCGGTTCTTGTCCGCAGGGTTTGCCGCCGCTGAGCGGATTGCGGACAATTTTATCGACCTTGAGAAAAAGAGAGCCCGCCTGACCGGCTCGGGAGGTTGTCGGCTGCTCGCCGCGCGAGACATCGACGAGAGCAAGATCAACGTCGCAGCAGATCGAGTTCACCCACGCCGCGATTGCAGCCTATGTCGCGAGCGGCACGTGCGATGATGTCGCACGGGATCATGCGGGCGTCGCAATCGTCAGCGGACAATCTCGACGTGGCCTGGCATCCGCTATATCAACCCGAATATAGCAAATGCCGCGCAGAAGTGGCATTGTTCGGCACGAGTGGCCCCAGAGACCCAAGTCATGTCGCGCGCGAGCGTCAAATCGCTTCCTCAACTGAGTCTTCGGATCGACCTCGACAGCGAGGATCGGATCGGACCCGGCAAGATCGCGCTTCTGGAGCAGATTCGCGAGCACGGCTCGATCTCGCAGCCGGCCGAGCCATGGACATGTCCTACAAGCGCGCCTGGGACCTCGTCGACGAGATCAACCGCATCTGCGGACATGCCGCGGTCGAACCGCAGGCCGGCGGCAAGAATGGCGGCGGCGCGATGCTCACGCCCTTTGGCGAGGGGCTGGTCGCACGCTATCGCAAGATCGAGCGCGACGCCGCGCGCGCCGTGCGCAAGGAACTCGAGGCGCTCAGGAGCGACATCGCGCGTTCGCGCAAATCCTGACTGGCGCGGGCCGGCGGCTCCTGATTGCCGCCGTTGACGCTTGAGAGGATCGATCCACGCTCAGCCGTGACTGACCTCCTTGCGGTGCGCGTGCTCGGCAAGGCGATCGACCCAGGCGATGCCGATCGCCGAGACGATGAAGGTCAGGTGGATCAGCACCTGCCACATCACGCCGCTTTCGGTGAAATTGCCCCGCGTCGTGCCGAGATTGCCCGCCTCGATGAAGGTCCTGAGCAGCGATATCGAGGAGATGCCGATGATCGCCATGGCGAGCTTGATCTTGAGCACGCTGGCGTTGACGTGGCTCAGCCATTCCGGCTCGTCCGGATGGCCACGCAGGTTCAGGCGGGAGACGAAGGTCTCGTAGCCACCGACGATCACCATCACGAGCAGGTTCGAGATCATGACGACGTCGATCAGCCCGAGAACGGTGAGCATGATCTGCTGCTCGTTGACGTCGGACCAGTGCACGGCGAGATGCCAGAGTTCTTTCAGGAACAGCAGCACATAGACTGCCTGCGCCACGATGAGGCCGACATAGAGCGGCAGCTGCAGCCAGCGGGAGCCGAAGATCAGTTGGGGAAACAGCCCGATCCGCGGCGGCGACGCAAGGCGGGCTGAAGGTGCTTTCGGTTCAGACGTCATTGATCACTCCGGATTGCAGACAGGAATTGTCGCCTCAGAGACCCGCGATCACAGGCGCGAGCTCGAGCGAGCCGCGGTAGATCATCTCGAAGGCGACGTAAACGATGATGGCAAGTCCGATATAGGCGATCCAGCGCTGCTTCTGCAGCACGCGACCGAGCAGGTCCGCGGCAACGCCCATCAGTGCGACCGACAGCAAGAGGCCGAAGGCGAGGATGTAGGGATGCTCGCGCGCGGCACCCGCCACCGCGAGCACGTTGTCGAGCGACATCGAGACGTCAGCAGCGACGATCTGCGCCGCAGCCTGGCCGAAGGTCTTGCACGGCGCGGGAGCAGCGTTTCCGCCGCCACCATGGCTGAACGCAAGCTGGCTGGAGTGCGCGGTCTGCTCGCGCAGCTCACGCCACATCTTCCAGCACACCCACAGCAGTAGCACGCCGCCGGCGAGCAGCAGGCCGATCACCTGCAGGAGCTGCGTCGCCACACCGGCAAAGACGATGCGCAGAGCCGTCGCTGCGACGATGCCGACGACAATGGCGCGCCGGCGCTGCTCGGCCGGCAGGCCGGCGGCAGCGAGGCCGATGACGACGGCGTTGTCGCCGGCAAGCACAAGGTCGATCAGGACGACCTGGAACAGCGCGGACAGCGCATCGGCGGTGATGAATTCAGTCATGATTGATCAGCTTGTCGCGCTCGGGCCGACCTGCTTTGCGCGCGGCAATGCCAGCGTCAGCAGGCGCAACAGCTTGATCGCCTGGACCTCGTGCGGGTGAATGTCCTCGTCCGCGGCCGCAACGCGCTCCGACAGCTCCATCAGATGCGCTGAGAGCGGCAGATCCGAGACCGGCCGCAGCGTGTTGATCACCACATTGGCAAAGTCCGGCTCCTCGAGCCGCTTGGCCAGCTCGTCGAACATCGCAAACAGCCTGTCGTCACCGATCTGCGGCGCCAATCCGCGATCCCTGATGAAACGGATCACCTCGTCGCGCTCGACCGGCGAGACGCGCCGATCAGCCACGGCGACGAGCGCGCCGGCAATGACCAGCGCGACCGCAGCCTGCTCGTTCAGGCTGGACGGTTCGGTGATCTCGAGTTCGATCGGGTTTGAAAAGGCGGCGTCAGACATCGATGCTCCTCAACATTGCGAAATGGCCGCACGGAGCTGCGATGGAGACGATTCGTCGGAGAAAACAAAGAGGGCCCGACGACCAGCCGATCCATCGCATTCGCGCGGGACAGGTCATCCGACATCACGAGGTTTGCCGGCATTGCCGACGGCCTCGCCAGAGGGGCCCGGATTCTTGTTGTTGTCAGAGATAAAGCCGGATCAGCTGGAATCAAGGCGACAAGCCTGCGACCAGCAGCCGCATCGGGTTCCACGTTATGGTCTCGTGTCCCGGACGCGCTGCAACGCGTCAGCGTTGCGGTGCAGAGCCGGGACCCAGAAGGCTACGCAGTTCGCTGCTGCATGGGCCCCGGCTCTGCAGCGCATCGCTAAGTGGCGCTGCGCTGCGTCCGGGGCACGAGACCATAGTTTTGGCACGCAACTGCATCAAACCCGGCATTGCGAGCGTAGCGAAGATTCCATGGGGAGTGGATAGCGACCAAGTCTGAGGCCAGACTGAGGTTGCAAAATCCATCCAACCTGGAGACGACGATGTTGCTCGATCATCCTTCCGACGGACTGGCCGCTATCCGCAC
>JAEWFG010000387.1 GCA_023388935.1 Pseudomonadota bacterium
GCCCTAGTGGTCAAGCGCGCTGGTCAGGGCCTTTATATTGTGCCTGACCATGTCAATGTAAGTGGGTGCAGGCCCCTTTTCGCCGGTCAAACCGTCCGAAATCAGGGTCCCGCCGACCTTTGCGCCCGTCTCGGCCGCGATCCGCCGGATCAGCCGGTCGTCGCTGATATTCTCCAGGAAGACAGCCGGGATTTTCTGGGCCTTGATCTGGCCGATGATGGCCGCGATGTCCCGCGCACTGGGCTCGGTTTCCGTGGAGACGCCCAGGGGCGCAATGAACTGGACGCCGTATTCGGCTGCAAAATAGCCGAAGGCGTCGTGGGTGGAGATCACCTTGCGCCGCTCCGGCGGGATCTTGGCCACGGCCTCGCGGACCTCGCGGTCCAGCGTTTCGAGCTTGTCCAGATAGGCTCTTGCCTGGGCTCGGAAGAGATCCGCATCATCAGGATCCGCCGCGGCAAGCGCATCGGCGATGTCGGTCACGTAGATCCTGGCGTTGGGGACGGATTGCCAGGCATGCGGGTCGGCGGCCGAACCGAGCTTCAAAGGCGTGATGCCGGCGCTCGCGGTGACCACCTGCGCCCTCTCCCCGGAGGACTGCACCAGCCGCGGCAGCCAACCCTCCAGCCCAAGCCCGTTGACGATGACGAGCTTTGCTTCTGCGATCCGCTTCGCATCACCCGGCGCGGGCGTGTAGACGTGCACGTCGCTATCAGCGCCAACCAACGTCGTCAGGTTGACGCGGTCGCCGCCGACGTTGCGGACGAAATCAGCAAGGATCGAGAAGCTCGCGACGACGTTGAGCCGTTCAGCAGCATGCAGCGGCGAGGCGATCATCAGCGAGGCAAGGAGCAGAAGGAAGCGCATGGCCGTCACGCTTCCAGATGCCGACCGGGAAACATCTGCCTGACGATGCCGCCGACACGGCCGAACAGCACGGAGACCATGTAGAACACCGTCGCCACCAGGATGATCGCAGGGCCCGAGGGCACGCGTGTCTGGAACGACAGCACGAGGCCGGCATAGCCTGAGACAGCAGCCGCAATCACGGCGATGCAGATCATCGCCGTCAGATCGCGCGACCAGAACCGCGCGATCCCGGCTGGCAGGATCATCAGGCCGACCGCGAGCAGGGTACCGAGCGCCTGAAAGCCGTTGACGAGGTTGATGACGACGAGCGCGAGGAAGGCGAGATGCGCAGGTCCTCCGGCGCGGCTGACGGTGCGCAAGAATAAGGGATCGACGCTCTCGATCACCAGCGGGCGGTAGATCACAGCAAGCACGAGCAGCGTGACGGTGGCGTTGAAGGCCACAACCAGCAGCGTCTGGTCGTCCATCGCGAGGATGTTGCCGAACAGCACGTGGAGCAGGTCGATGTTGGTGCCCTTGATCGAGACGATGGTCACACCAAGCGCCAGCGATGCCAGATAGAAGGTCGCAAGCGAGGCGTCCTCCTTCAACCCGGTCGAGCGCGCGACCACGCCGGCAAGGATCGCAACCGCAAAGCCTGCAATGAGGCCGCCGGCCGTCATCGCGAACAGATTGAGGCCGGAGAGCATGAAGCCGACGGCCGCGCCCGGCAGGATCGCATGCGCCATGGCATCGCCGACGAGGCTCATCCGTCGCAGCATCAGGAACACGCCGATTGGCGCACCCGCGAGCGACAGCGCGATCACAGCGGCAAGCGCGCGCCGCATGAACTCGAATTCGGTGAACGGTCCGATCAGCGCGTCATAGACCATCTGGGATCACGCCGCCCGCGAGCGGACAGCGTCGGCCGCGCAGGCCGCCGCGCTGTCGTCGAAGGCTTCGCACATCCGCATCGCGACCATCAGGTTTTCCGGCGTCAGCACCTCCGCCGTCGGTCCCCATGCCACCGGGCCGCGCGCCAACACCAGCGTTTCGCTGAAGTGGTTGCGGACCATCTCCATGTCGTGCAGCGCCGCGAGCACGGTGCGGCCCTCGCCGTGCCAGTGCCTCACCAGCGCGAGCAGGTCGGCCGTGGTCTTGCTGTCGATGGCGTTGAAGGGCTCGTCGAGCACGATCAGGCGCGCATCCTGGAGCAGCACGCGCGCGAACAGCACGCGCTGCATCTGCCCGCCCGAAAGCGTGCCGATCGGACGATTCTCGAAGCCGTTGAGGCCAACGGCGGCGATCGCACGAAGGATCTTATCGCGCGCGGCCTTGCCGATGCCGCCGAACAGCCCGGTGCCGCGCCACAGTCCGGTGCCGACGAAGTCGAACACCGAGATCGGGAAGCTGCGGTCGATCTCCGCGCTCTGCGGCAGATAGGCGATGTCCCTGGCATCGAGGCCACCAAGATGGATGCTGCCGTCGAGCGGCCTCAGGATTCCGACGATGCCGCGCAGCAGCGTCGACTTGCCAGCACCGTTCGGGCCGATCACCGCGACCAGCGCGCCGGGCACGACCTCGCCGTTGAGATGGTGCACGGCCGGATGGCGGTCATAGCCGAGCGTGACGTTGTGAAAGTGCAGCGCTGCCATGGTCACCTCATCGCCAGCCAAACGATGCCCCAGAGCACGGCGCAGACGGCGGCCGCGGCCGAAAGACGGCCTGCCAGGGTCATGCGCAGGATCGACCACGGCGCCGCCTGCGCCGGATGCGGCGAGGCCGCATCGTGGACATGGGCGTGGGTGTGGTCGTGCCCGTGCGAATGCCCGTGACCATGGGAGTGGTCGTGGGAATGGCCACGGGCATGGTCGTGACGACGGGGGTGTGACGCGGTGGGAACCATCCCAAGAACGTTATATTATAACATTATCCCTGTCCACGTCAGGCTCAGGGCTTGCCGATCACCATCGCGATGGCGGCGGCCACGAACGGGAACGGGACCGACACCGCACAACGGAACCAGACGAAACGAGCCGGCATGAACGGGATCTCCCACAAGATCACCCGCTGGAAGGCGAACAGCGCCCAGGCGACGACATAGGCAACCACCTGGGGCACGCCGCCGCCGGACTTCAGCGCGACGATCCCGATGGAAAAGCCGATCACCGGGCCGCCGGGCGTGGCCGCACCGGCGACCACGGCGGTCGCGACCCCGAGCCATCCGCTGTCCGGCCCAAGCCAGCCGGTGATCACCTCTTGCGGGATGATGGCAGCGATGTAGCCGGAGCCAATCACGCCGAGCGCGATCCGCGGCACGATGTTGATGAAGTCCATGGAGCCTTCGCGCAACGAGGCCTTGAACACCGGCGGGCCACGACGGAAGGCGATCAGGCCGACGCCAAAGACCGAGCCCCACAAGAGAATATCAATGAAGAGCGCCGCGCTCACGCCGCCTCCTCGTCGCTCACACGCTTCGGATAGACCCGGACATAGACGAAGCGGCCGAGTGCGCCGGCGAGCACGGGCAACGGCAGCGAGATCAGAATCCGCCATAGCGTAAAATCGGTGCCCATGATCGGGATTTCCCAGGCCACCGCCCGGCCATAGCCAATCAGGGTCCAGCTCACGACCATGGCGATGGTGGCGCCGAAATCGGCGCCGACCGCGAGCAGCGCGCTCGCCACTGGATAGGCGGTGAACGGACCGCCCGGCAGGATCGCACCGAAGGCGGTGCCGATCAGAAGGCCCATAAGGCCGGATTTCGGCCCGAGCGAGCGCGAGACTTTTTCGTGCGGCAGGATTTCCGAGATGAAGGCGCCGAGCAGGCATCCCGCCAGCACGCGCGGCAGGATGCCACCGAACAGCGAGAGATCGTGGGTGAGAATGTCGAGAACACCGTCGATGCCGTCACGCCGCCAGACCAGCGCTGCGCTCACCGCCACCAGCGCTGCAATAATGATCGTCGACCAGCCGATCGGCTTGCGCGCACGCCCCGGCCGCGGCTCGGACTCCGCGTCCTCGGCAGGCGCCGGCTGTTTCGGGAAAGATTCTGACAACGGGCTCGGTCGGCTCGAGGGGGATGCCTGTCCTGATTAGGGGCGCTGTCCAATCGATGCAAACAGTACGGTGACGAGAGCGATGCGCGCCTCGCGCAGGCCCATGCGGAGCTGCGCCCAAATTCCGCACGGCAAAAAGGCGGCCGCGCACGCGACCGCCTTTTCGTTGTTTCTGTCATTCCGGGCTCGCGCTTCGCGCGCCCCGGAATGACTCCAATCTTACGCCTTCTCGAACAGGGACTCGACGTATTCCCAGTTCACGAGGTTCTCGACGAACGCCTT
>JAEWFG010000063.1 GCA_023388935.1 Pseudomonadota bacterium
ATCGAAGGCTGGACGCTGCGCGACGTTGCCAATGGCGGCGCGCTGATCGAGGGCCGCGGAGGCCTCTACGAGGTCTATGCCGGCGATCCCGTCCCCGGCGTCGGCCGTGTCGATGCGATCCGTCGCCAGGACGGCCGCTGGGTGGTCGTCACCAGCAAGGGCCTGATCGTCGCGCGCTGAGCGTTCGATATTCCACTTCTGAAGAGGCGCTTCACTACCATGTGAAGCGCCTTTTCGCTTGAATAGGCCTCCTCGCGCGGTGTTACTGCAGGCATGGGCCGCGCGTTGCGAATTCTCATTGCTGTCGTCGTGTTATGCGGCGCGCCTGTTTCGCTTTTCGCAGCGGAAAACGCGCCGCTCACACGCGGCACGGCGATCATCGACCCCGATCTCCTGCGCGAGCTCGATCAGCACGATACTCTCACGATCTCGCGCCTGCTGTGGCCGGAGCGGAACGCGGACCTTCCGCTCACGACCGATCTGCTGTTCTCGCAGCTGCCCCAGCTCAAGGACATTCCGGCGGCGATCGATGCGGAGTTCGACCGCTACATCGCCGCGCACAAGGTGGCATCGCCGAGCGAGACCATCGGCGTCGGCGAAGGCTTTGACGTGCAGCTGTTCGATCGGGCCAATCTGAAATCGCCTGACACGCGCTTCGTGCTGGCCGGCATCGTCAACCGCATGGACCGCGCCTATGTGTTGGAAGACTCCTGCGGCGAGATTCGGCTGATCTACCGGCTGACGCGTTTCGACAGCAAGCCGGATGGCGGCAAGACCGCAACGCGCCTGCCGATGACGCTCAATCTCGTGATGAAGGCGCGCGGCCCGGGACAGACGGATGGGAACGGCAAGCCGGTCACCTGCGCGGAGGTCGCGCGGCGCTGGCTCGACAATGGCGATTGGCAAGGGCTGATCGCCAGTCACTTCTATCCGTACGACGCCATGCTCGACCGCATCGAGACCAACATCCAGATCGCGGTCGCGCCGAAATCAGCGCTGCACGATTTTCGCTCCGACTATTTGCTCAAGGTGTTCAAGTACAACGGAGCCACGAAGCAGTTCGAGGAATCGACACTGGAGAACCAGATCGACCGAGACCGCATCCTCGCGAATGACGCGCTCCGGCGAGACTTCAAGGCCTGGCTGCTCGCGCCCGATCACCTTCGCGACTTCGATCGCGGGACGGTGCTGATCCCGGAGACGTTCCTGGCCAAGGCCGCCGTCGTGCCGACGCCCGCCGGCCTCGATGCCTCTGCGCTGCAGCCGCAATTCGGCATGATGGAGGGCGAGGGCAAGGGCGAACCGGTCTTCACCGACAATGATGTGGTCGGCGCGCTGAAGCAGGCGGTTGCGCGCGGCATCGATATGCAAAACATCCGCTCGGTCGCGGGCTTCCAGCGCCGCCTCAACGACATCACCTGTGCCGGCTGCCACCAGACTCGCGGCATTGGCGGCTTCCATTTCCCGGGCGTGGATTGGCTCGCCGAAAAGCCCTCCAATTCCACCATCGTGCCGGCCTCGCCGCATTTCTTCGGCGACCAGGTCCGGCGCCGCGACATCCTGGCCGCGTTCGCCGCGGGCAAACGCCCTGATTTCTCGCGCGGATTTGCCAGCCGGCCGCAGACCCGCGGCAGCCAGGAGCTGGCCGGCACCGAATATCAGGACGGCTGGGGCGCGCATTGTTCCCTGCAAAATGAGGGATCGGGAACGGCCGACAGGAGTTTTACGTCATGGAGCTGTGCTAAAGGTCTGACCTGTCAGGCTGCCGCGGCCTCGCGCCGTATCGGCATGTGCTTCATCAAGACGCGTTAGCGCATGATCCGGAAAAGTGTGTAGCGGTTTTCCGATAAGATCATGCGCAGGCCAACAAAGCGATTTGGATGACCCATGACGGACACGAGCGAAGCCAACAAGGAACGCGATCGTGAGATCGCGCGCAATGAGGAAGCCAAGCAGGTCACCGGCAGCATCCGCGTCAGCACCTGGGCGGTCGCGGTGGTCGTCATTATCGGCGGGATTCTGTTCACGCTCGGCTGGGCGGCGCTGCGGTAGTCTCGGCCCTTACTTCGCGTAGTTCGTCATCCGCTTTCCCGGCAGGAGGTCATACGCCGGCTTCCAGTCGGGCAGCGCGGCCATGCGGCCGAGCCAGGCGTGGATGGCGGGATGGCTCGTCGCGAAATCAAAGCCGTGCTCGTCGCTCGGGTAGTGCAGATACGCCATCATCGAGATATCGGCGACCGTTGGCCCGGAACCGATCGCGAAGGCATTGTGCTGGAGATGCCCGTCGAGAATGCCGAGAAAATCCTCGAGCCTCCGGCGAAAATGCTTCAGCACCTGCGGATCGTTGTTCTCAATGAAGGCCCGCATGAAGCGATAGGTCGCCATGTAGCCGGTGAGCTTGTGGTTGTCCCAGAACAGCCAGCGCAGCAGCTCGAACTTCTCGTCCGCCGTCTCACCGCCGAAGCGGCCGAACTGCTCGGCAAGCCTGAGCAGGATCGGGGCGGTCTGCGTCATCTTCACGCCGTCGACTTCGAGCACGGGAATCTCGCCCATCTCGTTCACCGCCTTGCGCCATTCCGCCGTGCGCGTGACGCCGCCGCCAAAATCGGTCCAGACCGGCTCGAACGTCTCGCCGCAAAGCGTCAGCATCAGCGCCAGCTTGTAGCTGTTGCCGGATTCCGGGAAGTAGTGCAGGCGGTAGCCGGGCATGGAACCTCACGAGGCGCATGTTGGCGGTGAAGTTACATCGTCTCGCATCGTCATTGCGAGCGTAGCGAAGCAATCCAGCAATGCATCCGCGGGCGGGATTCTGGATTGCTTCGCTGCGCTCGTAATGACGGGGTTGCGCTGGTGTGACGTCCCTAACCGACGGCGCCCGACGATCGCAGCTGCTTGATCGCCTTCTCGTCGTATCCCGCCCCGCGCAAGATCTCGTCACTGTGTTCGCCGACGGCGGGCGGCTTGCGCGGTTGTACCTTCTTGGCGCCGTCGATCCAGATCGGGCTGCTGATCGTGAGCATGGTGTCGTTCTCGAATGGCACCAGAACCTCATTGTCGAGCATCTGCTTGTCGTTGGGGATGTCGTCCAAAATGCCGACGATGCCGAACACGAGGCCGTTGCCGTCGAGGATCTTGCGCCATTCGGCAAGGTCTTTGGTAGCAAAGGTCTCGTCGAAGATCTTGATCAGCTCTACCGAGCGGGCGTGGCGGTCGGGCTTGGTTGCGAAGCGAGGATCGTCGATCAGGTCCTCGCGGCCGAGGCATTTGGCAAGCGTCGGCCACTGCCGCTCCTCGTTGAGCAGCGACAGGATCAGCCAGCGTCCGTCCTTGCACTGGTAGTGATTGGCGACGGCATTGAGCGCGCGCTCGCGCGGCCGTCGCTCGCTGAACTTGGCCCCGCAGAGCTTTGCCTGAGCCAGCACGCTCGCCGCCCAAACCCCGTTCGCCATCAGGTTGGAGGCGACATGAGATCCCTTGCCGGTCTTCTCGCGTTGATAGAGCGCGGTGACAATGGCGCCGTAGAACGCCATGGCGCAGGGGTGGTCGCCCATGCCGGCCACCGAGCGGGCCGGCGTCGTGTTGATGTCGGCGCGGACCAGGTCCATCAGGCCGGAGCGCGCCCAATAGGCGTTGCTGTCGAAGCCGGGCTTGTTGGCCTCTTCGCCCTTCTCGCCATAGCCGGTGAAGGAAGCGTAGATCAGCCGGTCGTTGAGATGGGCGAGATGATCATAGGTGATGCCAAGTTTGATGCGCACCGGCGGCGGCATGTTGGTGATGAAGACGTCGGCCTCTTCCACGAGCTTGTAGAGCACCGCCTGCGCCTCCGGCTTGGCGAGGTCGAGCGCGATGCTCTTCTTGTTGCGCGATTCCAACAGCCAGGCGAAATTGTGTTCGCCGGTCGGATAGCCCGGCAGGTTGGGCAGATTGCGGTAGGGGTCGCCGGCGCCGGGCGGCTCGATCTTGATGACGTCGGCGCCGAAATCCGACAGCACGGTCGCGGCCGCAGGCGCTGCGATGAAGCTCGCGCAGTCCAGAACCTTGAGCCCTGCAAAAATGCCCTTTTCCATCGCGGCGTTGCTCCCTCGCTCTTGTTGTTTTCCCGCGCGCTGGAATTTGCGCGGGCCAAGTCATGGGAGCATTAGACCGATGTTTTGGC
Source organism: Pseudomonadota bacterium (assembly GCA_023388935.1). GTDB lineage: Bacteria > Pseudomonadota > Alphaproteobacteria > Rhizobiales > Xanthobacteraceae > Bradyrhizobium. The sequence goes on from JAEWFG010000063.1 coordinate 4,157, forward strand.
GGGATGCAACGCTCCTTCCGGGTCTCACTCCTCCCCTGCGAGCAAGGCAGCGTTGCCGCCGGCTGCCGCGGTGTTGATCGTCACGGTCTGTTCGGTTGCGAAGCGCGCGAGGTAGTGCGGGCCGCCGGCCTTCGGCCCGGTTCCGGACAGGCCGTTTCCGCCGAACGGCTGCACGCCGACCACGGCGCCGATCATGTTGCGGTTGACGTAGATGTTGCCGACCTGGACACGATCGATGATCGCTTCGATCGTGTCGTCAATGCGCGAGTGGACGCCCAGCGTGAGCCCGTAGCCGGTGCGCCCGATAGCCTGCAGGACACGTTCGAGATTCTCGGCGCGATAGCGCACGACGTGGAGGATCGGGCCGAACACCTCCTCGGTGAGCTGGCCGGCATCCCTGAGCTCGAAGATATGCGGCGCGACGAAGCAGCCCTCCGGCGCGACGCCGGCAAAGTGCAGCCGCGCCTCGGTCTTCATCCGCGCAATGTACGCATCGAGCCGCTGCTTGGCCTCGAAGTCGATCACCGGACCGACATGAGTCGCGACGTCGCTGGGGTCGCCGATCACGAGTTCGCGCGCCGCGCCGGCGATCATCTCGATCATACGGTCGGCGACGTCCTCCTGCACGAACAGGAGCCGTAGTGCCGAGCAACGCTGCCCGGCGGAACGAAACGCCGATGTTACGACGTCGTCGGCGACCTGCTCAGGCAGCGCGGTGGCATCCGCGATCATCGCGTTGATGCCGCCGGTCTCCGCGATCAGCGGCACGATCGGTCCGTGCTTGGCGGCGAGCGTCCGGTTGATGCTACGGGCAACCTCGGTCGAGCCGGTGAAGACGACGCCGGCGATGTCGGCGTGCGCGGTGAGGACCGCACCGATGCGCCCGTCCCCGGTGACGAGATGCAGCGCGGTTGCGGGAACGCCGGCCTCGTGCAGCAGCCTTACGGCCTCGCGCGCGATCCGCGGTGTCTGCTCGGCGGGCTTGGCCACCACGCTGTTGCCGGCCATCAGCGCCGCCGTGACCTGACCGAGGAAGATCGCCAGCGGGAAGTTCCACGGCGAGATCGCCACGAAGACGCCGCGGCCGCGCATGGCGAGCGCGTTGCTCTCGCCGGTCGGGCCGGGCATGGTGGCATCGGTCCCGAACAGCTTGCGGCCCTGCGCGGCGTAGTAGCGGCAGAAATCCGTGGCCTCGCGCACTTCCGACAGTGCATCGTCGAGCGTCTTGCCGCCCTCGCGTTGCAGCAGCGCGATGAAATGGGCTGCGCGGTTCTCCAGGATATGCGCGGCCTGCTCCAGCGCGGCCGCGCGTGTGCCTGCCGGAGTCCGGCTCCAGGCGGCAAAGCCTGCGCGCGCTGCAGCCACTGCCGCTTTGGCCTGATCCGGCGTTGCATCGGCGATGGGCTTGAGATCGGCTGCCTCGGCCTTGACGTCTATCAGCAACTGGTCGAGCGCGGCGCGCGCGCCGAATTCGACGCCGCGCGAATTCCGCCGCTCCGGCGCGAAGAGATCGCAGGGGAGCGGAATCCTGGGATGGGCGCCCTGTTGCGGCCGGACGATGGCGTCTGCCGGACGTTGCAGGAGTGCCGAGACCGGCACTCGATAATCCGCTGCCTGCGCCACGAAGGAAGAATTGGCGCCGTTCTCCAGCAGCCGTCGCACCAGATAGGCGAGCAGGTCGCGATGGCTGCCGACCGGCGCATAGGTGCGGTAGGCAATGTCGGGGTGATCCTTGGCAAGCTGCTCGTAGAGCGCTTCGCCCATGCCGTGCAGGCGCTGGAATTCGAAGCCGCCGCTGCCCGCGGCAAGCTCCAGCACGGTCGCGACCGTCAGCGCGTTGTGGGTGGCGAATTGCGGGAAGATGCGTGGCCGTAAGCCGAGCAGCTTCGAGGCGCAGGCGACGTAGTTCAGATCCGTCATCGCCTTGCGCGTGAACACGGGATAGCCGTCGAGTCCGCGTTCCTGCGCGCGCTTGATCTCGGTGTCCCAATAGGCGCCCTTGACCAGCCGCACCATCAGCTTGCGGTCGTGCGCGCGCGCCAGCGCATCGACATAGTCGATCACGGCGCTGGCACGCTTCTGATAGGCCTGGATTGCGAGCCCGAATCCGTCCCAGCCGGCGAGTGAGGGATCGGCGAGCGTTGCCGCGATCACGTCGAGCGACAACTCCAGCCGGTCGGCCTCCTCGGCATCTACCGTGAAGTTCAGTTCGTCCGCTTTGGCGCGCCGCGCCAGATCCAGCAGGTGCGGCACCAACTCGCGCATCACGCGGTCGCGACTGATCGCCTCGAAGCGTGGATGCAACGCCGAGAGTTTGACGGAGATGCCGGGCCGGTCGGGCAGGAGATAGCTGCCGGCCGCCTTGCCGATGGTTTCGATCGCGCTCGCATAGGCGTCGAAATAGCGTCTTGCGTCCGACGCCGTGCGTGCGCCTTCGCCGAGCATGTCGAAGGAGTAGCGCAGCTTCTGGCCGGACCGCGGCCGGCCCCGCTCCAGCGCCTGCTCGATGGTTTCGCCAAGCACGAAATGATTGCCCATCAGCCGCATCGCCTGACGCGTGGCCGTGCGCACCGCTGGCGCACCGAGCCGCTTCACCAGCCGGCCGATGGTGCCGTCGGGCGTCTCGCCGGGCTGGATCACCCGCGCCGAGAGGCCGAGCGCCCAGGCCGAGGCGTTGACCAGGAAGGCGGTGGATTTGGTCTCGTGGTGGATGAAGTCGCCCTCTCCGAGCTTGTCCTCGATGAACTGGTCGGCCGTGTGCGCGTCGGGCACGCGGAGCAGCGCCTCGGCCAGCACCATCAGAGCGAGCCCTTCCTTGGTCGAGAGCGCAAACTCCCGCAGCATGTCCTCGACTCCGCCGAGGCGGTCGTCGCGCTTGCGGATCGCCTCGATCAACCGCGTTGCGCTGCGGTCGATCCGCGCCTCCTGCGGCGGGCTGAGATGCGCTGATGGCCAGAGGCGCGCGGCAATGTCGGCATCATCGGGCGCGTAGGAGGCGGTGAAGGGAGGCGGGATGTTCGGCATGGCGTGTCCTGTGGCTGACATCAGCTTAATGCCCGCGGCGCCGTAGTTCGATAGACAAATTGGCTATTTTGCCTTATGAAATAAAGATCAATAGCTAGGTAGCCTTGAAAAATATGGAACTTGATCGAATTGACCGGAAAATCCTCTCAATTTTGCAGGAGGATGGCCGAATCGCCAATGTCGAGCTCGCCGAACGCATCGGCCTGTCCCCGACATCGATCGGCGAGCGGCTGAAGCGCTTGCAGCGGGAGGGCTTTGTCGAGGGCTATGGCGCGAGGCTCAATCCGCACCGGCTCGGCCTTGGGCTTCTGGTGTTCGTCGAAGTGCTGCTCGACAAGACCACGCCCGATAATTTCGAGCGCTTCGCGCACGCGGTGAAACTCGCGCCCGAGGTGCTGGAGTGTCACATGGTTGCCGGCGGCTTCGACTATCTCGTGAAGGCGCGGCTTGCAGACATGACCGCCTATCGACGCTTCCTCGGCGAGACCCTGCTCTCGATGCCGGGCGTGCGCGAAACGCGAACCTACGCGGTGATGGAAGAGATCAAGCGCGACGCACCGTTGCCGGTGGGCTGAGAAGTGCCGTCGCGATTGTCATTGCCGTGGCGTTGAACGAGCGGTCTTCGCGGGAAAATAGCTATCCTTGCGCAATCGCAACGCCTGTCGTCGAATGCACTGACCGTCTTCTAAAATTTTCTTGGCCCCGCTCCCGGATCGATCCGGGAGGCAGCAAAAGCTGGCGGGCTTATACTTTGAGGTTCTCTGCGGAGGTCTTGCCCCGGTTTGCGATCTCTTCGTATTCCACCGTCTGGCCCTCGTTGAGGGATGACAGACCGGCTTTCTGCACTGCCGAGATATGCACGAACACATCCTTGCCGCCCGACGCAGGCTGGATAAATCCATAACCCTTCGTCGGGTTGAACCACTTGACCGTACCTTTGGGCATCACGTCTTCTCCGCGGGTCTTCCTCCAAGATCACGAACCGCCAGTCCCCGCCACCGGCCGGTTCGGTCCTGCAGAATACGCGGAATGCGGCCGGCTTGGTAGCTCAAACCACATCGGCATTCCGCGGAAAATCGCTCAACTTCGGGGCGTTTTTGCCGGTTTTGCCCGTTTCGTGGTCAATCGGCCCGCACGCCGCGTGCCGTCCGTCAATAAGTCGCGGCCAGATAATCGACGATCTTGCCAACATCGGCGTCGTCGATCGGTGCGCCATAGACCTTGATCATCTTGGTCACCTCGGCCTGCCAGAAGCCTTTCTTGTCCTTCATCGGCGGCTGCGTGTTGATGTAGTCGGACGAGTGGCACGCAGTGCAATTGCCCTGCACGACCTCGAGATTGGGGCCGGGCTTGAAGGCGGCGACCTCGTCCGGGAGTTGGTAGTTGACGGGCGCTGCAGTCACGGAGCCGAAACTGGCCGCGAGCGTGAAGGCGAGGAGAACGGTGCGCTGCATGATCATTCTCCTTCAGGTCACGTTGACGCGGACGGTTTCGACGACGTTGCGCAAATAACCCGCCGGATTCCAGCGCGGCGTGTCCGGCTGGGTCTCGCCGCCATTGCCGGTGGCGCGCACCTTGAGATCGTAGGTGCCCGCCGCGAGCCTCACCGGCAGCTTCCATTCACGGAATGAGTATTTGCCAAGATCCTTGCCGAGCTTGGCGTTGGTCCAGGTCGTGCCGCCGTCGGTGGAGACCGCGACCTCCTTGATGCCCTTGCCGCCGTCGAAGGCGATGCCGCGCAACGTCGTGCGTCCCGCCTTCAGCTTGGCGCCGTCGGGGACGCTGGTAATGAAGGAGCGGATGGTGAAGCGGTTGATCGGGATCGTCGCCTTCGGCGCGGTGCCCGGCTCGACCGAATTGTTCGGCGTGTCCGGAATGCGATAGGCCGACTTCATCCAGAAGCCGTCATAGACGTTGTCGATGACGGTGATCTCGTTGAGGTGCTTGACCCAGTAGGTGCCGTAACAGCCGGGCACGATCAGCCGCAGCGGGAAGCCGTTGAGGAACGGCAGGTCCTCGCCGTTCATGCCATAGGCCAGCATCACTTCGCCATCGGTGGCGTGATCGAGGTCGAGCGCCTTGACGAAGTCCGGCGTCTTGTCGCTGGCCGGACCGTCCATGCCGTTGAAGGTGACCTGCTTGGCACCGCTCTGCACGCCCGCCATTTCGAGCACGGCCTTCAGCGGCACGCCGCGCCAGCGTGCGTTGCCCATGGCGCCGTTGGCGAGCTGGCCGCCGGCGACGCGAGGCTCGGAGAAGCCGCGGCTGTTGCCGGAGCACTGGTTGACGGCGACGATCTCCGTCGCCTTCATCTTCTTGATGTCCTGCAGCGACAGCTTGAGCGGCTTGTCGACCTTGCCCTTGACCTCGAGCGTGAACTTGTCGGGGTCGAGATTGTAGGGCAGGTCCGAGAGGTGATAGCGCACGAAGAACGCATTGTTCGGCGTGATCGGGCCGTCGTTGAAAACCGCGAACGGCGTCTCGAGCTGCGGCGGCCGGCTGGTCAGGCCGATCATCGGCCGCTTCTGCGGATATTTCACCAGCGGCCGCTCGCCATTGGCGAAGGGCAGGGTGACGGTGTCGAGTGCCAGCGCTTTGGTGGAACTCAGTGTAGCCGCGATAGCAGCAAGTCCCGCTCCTTTGAGCAGGTCGCGTCGATCGAACATTTGGTCTCCCCCCGGAGCTTTCCGTTGGATAGCGGTCATCACCGCGATCCCGCGCTCATCTGTCGCAACGATCGAGATGAAGTCAATTCGTGCTTTCGCAGGGAGCCATGACGCTGCGCTGCAGCAGCGGAGAGCGTGGCGACGTTCATGAGTTAGATCAATCGAGCCGCAGACTCGGTGCACCTCTCCCGCTTGCGGGAGAGGTCGGCGCGAAGCGCCGGGTGAGGGCTTTCTCCGCTTGGGGGTTGTCCCGTTGCGGAGACACCCTCTCCCCAGCCCTCTCCCGCAAGCGGGAGAGGGAGCGCACCTCTTGTGTGGCTCGCGCGTTACGCCGCGACGCGCTCGCCGCGCGCGACAAGGGCCGACAATTGCCTCGTGTCCGCGACGACGCGCACGGCCATTGGTTCGTCGCGGCCGCGGATCGCGACCTCCTGCTGCGGCAGCGCACCGTCAGCAAGGCCCGCGGTGCGGCGGACTTCCTCCGAGACGATCGCCTCGCAGGCCAGTGTCTTGGTCATGTCCTGGAGGCGGGCGGCGACGTTGACGGCGTCGCCGAGCGCCGTGAAGACGATATGTTCGCGATAGCCGATGTCGCCGATAATCACTTCGCCGCCATGAATGCCAATGCCGAAGCGGATCGGCTGGCGTAAATCGTGGCTCAGGAGTTCGTTGAGCTCGTCGATATGCGTGGCGATGCCGGCGGCGGCTTTCAGTGCCTGCCGGCAGGCGGTCTGCGGGTCGGCGGTGAGCCCGAACAGCGCCAGCATGCCGTCGCCGACGAATTGGTTCGGCTGGCCGCCGTTCTCGATCACGGCCTGCGACACCGCGCCGAGGAAGCGGTTGACGATGAAGACGGTGTCGAACGGCAGCCGTTTCTCGGCGAGCTGCGTCGAGCCGCGCATGTCCACGAACAGGCTGACGAGATAGCGCTCCTGACCGATCCGCGCCGGCGTCGAGGCCTGTCCGTTCACCGACAGCGTATGCGGCGTGAAAAGCTGGAAGAAAGAGAGGTCGGACGTCGGCCGAAGCTGGCAGGCGAGCCGGATCGAGGGATCGGCGGTGCCGACGCGGGCGAGCACGAAGGCCTCGCGCTGTGACGGCTCGGGCAGGGCTGCATGATCGCCGATGATGCGGATGCGGCAGGTCGAGCAGCGGGCACGGCCGCCACACACGCTGGCATGCGGTACATTGTGGCGCAGGCTCGCTTCCAGCACGGAGAGGCCCTTGGGTACGCGCACCGTCTTGCCGTTGCCGTAGGACAGCGCGATCATGCCGCCGCGCCGTTCGCGCAAGGTGCGCACGCCGCGCGCCAGCAGCACCAGTCCGAGCAGGCCGAGATAACCGATGGTGAGGCCGCCGGTGATGCGCTCGAGCGCGTCGCCTTCGGCCGCCGTGCCGAACTGTTGCCGGGTGAGATTGTGCGCACGCCACGCGCCGTCGTCAGCGTCCGCCGCGACGCTGCGGCCGCCCTGGTAGATGCCGAGCAGTGCCAATGTCGGGATCAGCACGGCGGCGGCGAGCAGATAGGGTGCGGCGCGCGTGAAGAAGGATTTGAGCCGGAGCCAGAAATAGATCCCGATGCAGCCATGCACCCAGGCGATCACGAGCAGGATCGTCATGGTCCAGAGCCGATTGGGCGAACCGACGAAGAAAACATAGAGCTCCTGCGGATAGAGCTTCTGGTGCCCAAAGAGCGTCTGGCCGAGGCGCACACCGATGACGTGTGTCATGACGAGGGCGGGGATGCTAAGGCCGAGCACGAGCTGGAGCGGCTCGATCGTCTTCCAGCGGAACTGCCGGCGCTGGTACAGCGCGTAGAGGCCGAGCCCCATATGCGTCAGCGCCGCCGTGTAGAACACGATCGCGACCGGCAGGAACTGCCAGAAAGCCATGTGGTAGTAGATCCCGGCTTGCATGGCATCGACCGAGATGTTGCCGAGCGCGTGGTTGAGGAAATGGCTGACCACATAGGAAAACAGGATGACGCCGCAGACCAGCCGCACCTGCCGCAGGCTGGTGCCGCGGACGAGTTCGGATAATCGTGCAGAAGCGCTGGCCATGATTCGGTCGTATCAGTTCATGAAGGAGAACAGTCAGCGTAGCGATTAATTCCCGGGGCGGACAGCTTCTCCGATCACATGCGCGGCAAGCCTGCACAATCGTAGGGTGGGCAAAGGCG
>JAEWFG010000189.1 GCA_023388935.1 Pseudomonadota bacterium
CGACTGGGCCAACTCAATCATGAGTCGGTCGAAGTCAGCACCACCTAAGAAGTTGAAGTGATCCTTTTTCCTGAATCCATCTAGATGGGATTCAAGCTCGTCGGCATAACCTACCCAGTAGAGCGGCTCCCGGCCTTCAAATTCTTCGATCAGATTCTGACTTATTCCGTCCGCGGAGCCACTGTAGCCGACGACCACCAGGGGCGCGTTGCGCAGGGTATCAATAAGGATAGGTTGAAGCTTCTTTTGATGCCTTTTGGTCTCTTCATCGGTGTTAAGGAGTACCAATCCATAACTCTGACCGTGCAAGTGTACAATTGCCGGAGATACGATCATCGCGGGATCGCTGGCCGGGGCAACCCCGAAATCATAGACTGCGGGCTGAAGGCCAAGCAGCCCGCACGCGTTTTCAAGAACCAGATCGAAATTCACCGTGAGAACTCGTTCCACAAACCCTTCTGCAACGAGCTGGGCCAAGGCGATTGTGCCCCAATTAATTTTCGCGGCTTCGAGATATGGACGGATGAGATCACGTCTCTCATTGGTCGACAGCAGCGCCATGCATGCGCCATAGACGTGTCGCTTATCTTCGGCGAGTGCAGCGCAGTGAGCAGGATAGTCGCGATGGATTTGCTCGACGAGGTCCTTGGCTCCCGGAATCCCGGCGGACACCGAAGCACCTGCGCCAATCAAGAAGTGCGCCGGATGACTGCGGTCTTTTGCTCGCTTCAGACGTTCCGCGAGCTTGGCCACGTCGGCCGATGTAAATTTTGTCATTGAATGGAATGAACAAACTATTCTGCTAAAGTTCGTATGCCACACGGCTCTGCAATTGACGATAGTACAATGGTTCTACTTCGCGTAAGAGCAGCCGAATTGAGGCGGACGCTGATCACCCCCGGCGAGGGGCGTCCCAGCTAACCTTCCGGCAGCGCGAACACTTCGCATGGCGCGGCAATGCCGCGGAGTGAATGCGGTCCGAGCGCGATCAGAGGCGTATCCGTCTCAGCGGCGAGCGCGCCCGATACCAGCACGGTCTTGCCGAGCGGCTTGCACAATCCCTCCAGCCGGCTGGCGAGATTGACGGCGGAACCGATCGCCGTGAAGTCGAGCCGATTGGCGGCGCCGATATTGCCCCAAAGTATCTTGCCGAGATGGAGGGCCGCACCGAACGCGAGTGGCGGCAGGCCTTGGGCCCGGCGCTCGCCGTTGAGATGGGCCATGCCGGCCCTGGCCGCGCCTGCCGCGCGCAGAGCGGCATCGCACGCGCGGCGCGGTGACGCCTCGACCACCGGAAAAATCGCAAGCACGCCGTCACCGATGAATTTCAGCACCTCGCCGCCGAAGGCGTGAACGGCGCCGGCGATGCGATCGAACCAGGCGTCGAGCGCCGCGATGACATCGGCCGGCGCACTGGTTTCCGACAGGGACGTGAAATTGCGCAGGTCCGCATAGAGCAGCGCGGCCTGAATCGTCTCGCCGAGATCGCGCCGCAGCGGCGCCGCCAGCACCCGCTCCGCGCTGCGCTTACCAAGATAGGCGTCGAGTGTCGCACGCAACGTGGCGCGCGCAGCGAGTACGGCAAGCGGCGTCGCGGCGAAACGCGCGGCCTGGCGCAATTGCGCGATCTCGTCTGCGGTGAACGGACGCGGCCCGATCCAGCCGAGCAACGGCCCGTCTTGCCGTCCGACGATGTCTTCGTGGACTTCGCCGTCCGCGACGCCGCGCAGCCAGCGGCAACCGGCATCGTTGGGCGGATCGGGAGCAAGGCCGCTCGGTGCAAAGCCAAGCGCTTCGATCACCGTGCCGCTCTCGGCACGCCAGAGCCAGGTCCGCTTCGCGATCAGCGGATGCGGCACTTCCAGCGTCAAGGCGCCGGCTGCAAGCGGTACACCGTCAGCAACCAGATGCGCGCCAAGTTCCGCGAGCAGGCGGTCGGCCCCGGAACTGTCTGAGGCGGCATCGACAAGCCAGGCGAGGGTAGGGGAAAGCTGCATGGCCCGATGATGGCGAAGGCGGGCCGTCTTTGTCACGAGCAATCCTTGACGGACCGCTCTGCCGCCGCCATGTGCCAAGCTCAGTCGAGGGATGATCGCCGATGACCGAGCCGTTCCTAGTGCGACGCGAGACCCAGATTGCGGCTCCGCGGGCCACCGTCTTCGCCTATTTGACCGACCCCGAGAAAATTCTGGGCTGGATGGGCTCCGACGCCACCACAGAGCTGCATCCCGGCGGCCTCTATCTGCTCAAGGGCATCGGCCCGCGCGGCAGTGTTGCCCGCGGGGCCTTCCGCGAGGTCGTGCCGGTGCATCGCCTGGCCTACACGTTCGGCTGGGACGGCGGACAGGAGGTGCCGCCCGGGTCGAGCCTGATCGAGATCGACCTGATCGAACGCGATGGAGGCACGCTGCTGCGATTGACGCATAGCGGGCTGCCGTCGGAAGAACAGGCAGCGGCCCATGCGAAAGGATGGGCGCACTATCTGGGACGGCTCACGACCGCAGCCGCGGGCAGCGATCCCGGTCCCGACAAGGGTGTTTCAGACAAGATGTAGCGACGTGGCAGATCAGACCGCCGCGGTCGCCACCACTTGCGCCAAAAGCTGCTCGCGGCGAGCCTGCGAACGCTGGCCCTTCATGGTTGCGGCAAAGCGTTCGAGGATGCCGTCTTCGAAGGCCGTGACGATGGTGTCGTGGACGTAGCTCTTGCGGCAGATCGCCGGCGTGTTGGAGAGCTTGTCGGCGGCGGCGCGGATCGCGTCCAGCACCTGCTTCTTGCGGCCGCGATGGCTGGTCGCCGGCGTGATCCGCGACAGTGATTCGACGACGACCGCGGACGCCATCAGCGTGCGAAAATCCTTCAGCGATATCTTGATGCCGGCGATCTCGCGCAAGAACGCGTTCACCTGCGTGGTGCTGACCGCGCGCACGACGCCATAGGCATCGCGATACTGGAACATGCGCTTGCCCGGCACGCTGCGGAGGATGCCGACGGCGCGCACCAGCTTGGCGGCGTCACATTCCTTCCGCACCGCTTTGCCGCCCTTGGCCTTGAAGGTCAGCACGAAGGAATCGTCTTCGAGCGTGACGTTCGACTTCAGCATCGTGGTGGCGCCGCGGGTGCCGTTGAGGCGGGCGTAGGATTCGTTGCCGGGGCGGATCGCGGTGCGCGCGATCAGCTCGATCACCGCCGAGAGCGCGAATTCGCGCGTCGGCTCATCGCCGGACAGGAACATCGAGACCTTGCGCCGAATCTTCGGCAGCGCGCCGACGAGCTTCTCCAGGCGATGCGCCTTGCGGTGCTCCCGCACCTTCTCCCAGTCAGCGTGATAGCGGTATTGCAGCCGGCCCGCGGCATCACGTCCCACCGCCTGCAAGTGCGAGTTTGGATCGGCCGAGTAGCGGACTTCGCGATAGGCCGGCGGCACCGCCATGGCGTGCAGCCGGCGGATGGTGCGGGCGTCGCGGATGTGAGCGCCGTTGGGACGGACGAAGGAATAGCCCTTGCCGCGCCTGATGCGGCGGATGGTGAGCTCGTTCTGGTCGCCGAGCCGCAGGCCCAGCCCCTCGGCGAGCGCCTCGACCGTCGCCGCAGGCACCGTGTCGAACACCTTTTTCGGGCTGGGACGCCCGGAAGTGGCCGGTTTCGGCCATTGTCCGAGGGCTTTGGCCAGCGCAACAGCAGCAGGATCGGCCAAAGTGGGCCGCACCATACCGAAATTCTGCTGATCCGTCATACTCTTAAGCCTTAGCCCTGCCTGTTATCGGTCAATGCCGCTGTTCTGATTTTTGTTCCAAGGGGTCTCTCTGGACCCGGGTTGGCCATTTACGGGGTTCCAAACCGTATTGCGAGTCCCGAATCAGTGAGGAAAGGTCTCTTGATACCTCCGCCCGGCGCATGGGCGCCCTGCGCCGGCCCGTTTCAGAGTTTGGATCAAGACTCGAAAGGCGCCCTCGACCGGTTTCAGATCTGCGACAATCGCTCCAACTGGCCCTTGATCCTCCGCATGGCGGGCGGCTCCCCGAAGGTCCAGCTTGTGCTCCTTGTCGAGCCCGGTTAGCCCGACGCATAATCGGTTCAATCAAGTCGGCTCGCCGGTGACCTGCGCTCGGCTTGCCGCATGTGGAGGGAACTATGTCCGAGAAGATCTACGACGTCCCTGCGGAGTGGGCCAAGCGGGCCTGGATCGACCAAGCCAAGTACAAGGACATGTATGCCCGCTCGATCTCGGACCCGAACGCCTTCTGGGCGGAGCAGGCCAAGCGCATCGACTGGATGAAGACGCCGACGAAGATCGAGAACGTCTCCTTCGCGCCCGGTAACATCTCGATCAAATGGTTCGAGGACGGCGTCCTCAACGTCGCCCACAACTGCATCGACCGGCATCTTCACAAGCGCGCCAACCAGACCGCTATCATCTGGGAAGGCGACGATCCCCCGCAGTCAAAGCACATCACCTACAAGGAACTGCACGACGAGGTTTGCCGGATGGCAAACATCCTGCGCAACCGCAACGTCAAGAAGGGCGACCGCGTCACCATCTATCTGCCGATGATTCCGGAAGCAGCTTACGCGATGCTGGCCTGTGCGCGGATCGGCGCGATCCACTCCGTTGTGTTCGCCGGCTTCTCGCCTGACAGCCTCGCCCAGCGCATCAACGACTGCCAGTCCAAGATCATCATCACCGCCGACGAAGGCCTGCGCGGCGGCAAGAAGGTGCCGTTGAAGGCCAATGTCGACGCGGCGCTCGCCAAGGCCGATGGCGTCGACTGGGTCGTCGTGGTCAAGCGCACCGGCGGCAAGGTCGACATGAACCCGACCCGCGACCTCTGGTATCACGACGCTGCGGCGATGGTGACGACGGAATGCCCGGCCGAACACATGCATGCCGAGGATCCGCTGTTCATCCTCTACACCTCGGGCTCGACCGGCCAGCCCAAGGGCGTGCTGCACACCTCCGCCGGCTATCTCGTGTTCGCCGCAATGACGCATCAATACGTGTTCGACTATCACGACGGCGACATCTACTGGTGCACCGCCGACGTTGGCTGGGTCACCGGCCACAGCTACATTCTCTACGGACCGCTGGCCAACGGCGCGACCACGCTGATGTTCGAAGGCGTGCCGAATTATCCGGATAATTCGCGGTTCTGGAACGTCATCGACAAACACAAGGTCAACATCTTCTACACCGCGCCGACCGCAATCCGCGCGCTGATGCAGTCGGGTGACGAGCCGGTGAAGAAGACCTCGCGCGCGAGCTTGCGCCTGCTCGGCTCGGTCGGCGAGCCCATCAACCCGGAAGCCTGGGAGTGGTATTACCGTGTCGTCGGCGACGACCGCTGCCCGATCGTCGACACCTGGTGGCAGACCGAGACCGGCGGCATCCTGATCACGCCACTGCCGGGCGCAACCAAGCTCAAGCCGGGCTCGGCGACGCAGCCGTTCTTCGGCGTGGTGCCTGAAATCGTCGACGCCGACGGCAAGGTGCTGGAGGGCGAGACATCAGGCAATCTGTGCCTGACGCGGTCATGGCCGGGTCAGATGCGTACGGTCTATGGCGACCATGCCCGCTTCGAGCAGACCTATTTCTCGACCTACAAGGGCAAGTATTTCACCGGCGACGGCTGCCGGCGTGACGCCGACGGCTATTACTGGATCACCGGCCGCGTCGACGACGTCATCAACGTGTCCGGTCACCGCATGGGCACCGCGGAAGTCGAGAGCGCGCTCGTGGCACATGACAAGGTCTCGGAGGCCGCAGTCGTCGGCTTCCCGCACGACATCAAGGGCCAGGGCATCTATGCCTATGTCACCCTGATGGCCGGCGTCGAGCCGACCGACGATCTACGCAAGGAGCTCGTCACCTGGGTGCGCAGGGAGATCGGCCCGATCGCCTCGCCCGACCAGATCCAGTTCGCGCCGAGCCTGCCAAAGACCCGCTCCGGCAAGATCATGCGCCGCATCCTGCGCAAGATCGCCGAGGACGAGCCGGGCAGTCTCGGCGATACCTCGACCTTGGCCGATCCCGCCGTGGTCGATGATCTCGTCAAGAACCGGCAGAACCGGAAGTCGGCGTAAGCCAAGATCTGTGTCCCGGACGCAGCGCAGCGCTTCTTCAGCGGTGCGCTGCAGAGCCGGGGCCCATCGCACCAACAATCCCCTCTGCGACGTGGGTACCGGCTCTGCAGCGCGTCACACCGGACGATGCTTTGCATCGCTGGGACGTGCCGCGCTGCGTCCGGGACACGAGACCGCGTTTCGCGCGAATGCTTCCCCAAAATAACAACCGTTCACATCCCTCACGCACTTGTCATAGCGGGCGGCGGCTCGCCCGCATCTTTGCCGCCGAGTGTTGTTTTCAAGTCATTTACTTTATTTCGAACATTTCCTTTGTTCCCGCTGCTGACTGGCCCTCGGTGGCCGCGCGTGGAAACCATCCGGTTAACGGGCGCGGTTCAGAATGTCCCCAACAAGGACCTGGCGAGCCGGCGATTGCCGGGTTTTGCGTCAATTTGGACGATCTGTTCAGGGCAAAGGGAATCTTGATGTCGATGAGGATTGCACTGGCGCTGGCCGCCACCATCGGGGCAGGGGTCTTGATGTCGACTGCCGCGCAGGCCCGGCCGGAAATGGTGGGAACACACCTGGCCGACTATTCGCCGGGCACCATCGTGGTCAAAACCGGCGAGCGGCGACTTTATCTCATTCTCGATGACGGCCACGCCATGCGTTATCCGGTGGGCGTCGGCAAGTCCGGCAAGCAGTGGGCCGGCACCACCCGCATCGACGGCAAGTATCGCAATCCCGCCTGGTCGCCGCCCGCCGAGGTGAAGCGCGACAAGCCGAGCATTCCCGATCTGATCCCGGGCGGCTCGCCGCGCAACCCGATGGGCGTCGCGGCGATGACGCTGGCCGGCGGCGAATACGCGATCCACGGCACCAACGTGCCCGGCTCGGTCGGCGGCTTCGTCTCCTATGGCTGCATCCGCATGCTCAACGAAGACATCACCGATCTCTACAGCCGCGTCTCCGTCGGCACGACGGTGGTGGTCACGCGCTGATCGGCGATCTCCAAACAAGACAACGAGAGCCGCGTCGAAAGACGCGGCTTTTTCGTTACCAGAAGCGCCAGCCGCGCGCGCACCAGCCGTCGCGGTGACCGCCATTGTAGCTGCGCGCATAGCCGCCCGCGAGCAGCGCCGCCGAGACGTTGGCGGTGCGTTTGGTCGCGACGTCGGCGAGAACGCGCCCGTATTTGTCCTGGCCAAGATTGTAGATCGTGACGCCGCCCTGGCCGAGCAGATTGCGCAGCGCATCGCTGGCGGCTTCGGCCTTGTCCAGTTCGTCCCGGCAGGACGCTTTCATCTCGGGTGCATCGATGCCCCGCAAGCGAATGCGCGCGACAAGATCACGGCCGTTACGCTGGTGCACGCGGGCGAGGAAGGTATCGCCGTCGATGGTGCGGACGACGTCGACCGGGTGACGCAGGTCGGAACTGCCGGACTGCTGCAGAATGATCGCGGCATCTCGCGATTGTCCGTCATCCGCATGCGGAATGGGCCAGTTCGTCCCCTGGCGGAAGGCGAGCACGACGGCCATCACGACGCCGACCACGAACATCCATGGCAACAACCCGGAGAAGCGGCGGCCGAACGGTGAGCCGCTGTATGAGGGTCGGTGTGGATGGCTGGGATCGAGACGCGGCATCCGCGCACGCTAGGGCTGAGTCGGCTGAACCGGCAAGCGGCCTTACGAAAAGCGTGCCTTGAGACCCCGAGCCTCAAAAGTCGGAGGCGATGCCCTTTCGCTCCCAATCGCCGTAGCGGGTGGGCTCAGGTCCCTTCGGTCCCTGAAATTCCTTGGGCGCCGCCTTGGCATCGGCGGATGCAGCCTGCCGGCGCGCCTCGGCTTCGGCGAGCGCTCGCTGGGCGGCCGGCGACAAGGCTTTGCGATCGGGAGCGGAGGGCTGGTCATTCATCGTCTGGCTTCCTAGCGCAGGATCAGAAGGCGCGCGACGTCCAATAGCGCATTGCTGAAATGGTCGCGGCGAACTGCAAACGCGAGAGGGCCTTCTTACATTTGGCATATTCGCATGCCAGAGATCGCCTTCTCAAGGCATGCGCCCCTACCGGCGGAACTGCCGCTCGCTCAGAACCTTGTTTCCGCATGCCATCTCAACGTTTCGCCCCTCCGCCCGAAGTGCCCGGCCTCGCGGCACGGCGCATTGCCGCCGACATCGTCGACGGCGTTCTGCAAAAGCACCGTACGCTTGACGACCAGCTCGACGGCGGCGGCGCCCATCCCGGACTGAAGACGCTGGCCGACCGCGACCGCGCGCTGATGCGACGACTGGTCGCGACGGTGCTGCGCCGGCTCGGTACGCTCGGTCATGTGCTGTCCCGCCTGCTCGACAAGGGCATTCCCTCCGACGCGCCGCGCGCGCAGAGCGCGCTGTTGATCGGGGCCGCCCAGATCCTCTGGATGGACGTGCCCGATCACGCTGCTGTCGATCTCTCCGTTCGCCTCGTGCAATCCGACCGGCGCGCCGCGCGCTATGCCGGCCTCGTCAACGCCGTGCTGCGCCGCTGTGCGCGCGAGGGCCAGGCGCTGGTGGATGAAGTCGCGACGCAATCGCTGGACCTGCCGCCCTGGCTGCTTGCGCGCTGGAGCGCGCACTACGGCGAGGCGACCGCAAGGGACATGGCGCTGGCGCTCGGCCATGAGCCGTCGCTCGATCTCACCGTGAAGTCGGACGCCGCGCAATGGGCGAGCCGCCTGCATGGCGAGACGCTGCCGACCGGAACGGTGCGGATGCTGCTGCACGGCTCGGTGACCATGCTGCCCGGCTTCGCCGAGGGACAATGGTGGGTGCAGGATGCCGCCGCCGCGCTGCCGGCCCGGCTGTTCGGCGACATCAAGGGCAAATCCATTGCCGATCTCTGCGCCGCGCCCGGCGGCAAGACCGCGCAACTGGCGCAAGCCGGTGCGCATGTCACGGCGATCGATCGCTCGCCGGCCCGTGTGGCGCGCCTGCGCGAGAATCTGACGCGGCTGTCGCTCCAGGCCGAGACTGTCGTCGCCGACGCAGTGGAATGGGCCGGCCCTGCCGAAGGCTTCGACGGCATCCTGATCGATGCGCCCTGCACCTCGACCGGCACGATCCGCCGGCATCCCGACGTGGCCTGGCTGCGGCAGGAGTCCGATATCGCCGCGCTGAGCGCGCTCCAGCAGCGGTTGCTGCGAAAATCGGTGTCGTTGCTCAAGCCGGGCGGCACGCTGGTCTATTGCACCTGTTCGCTGGAACCCGAGGAGGGTGAGCAGGCAGTGGCCGCGCTGCTGGACGCGGAGCCTGCGCTTCGCCGCGTCCCCATCGAAGCTTCCGAAGTGTCGGGGCTCAGCGAGATCATCACCGCCGACGGCGAGCTGCGCACCCTGCCCAGCCATCTGCCGAATGCCGATCCCAAGCTCGGCGGGCTCGACGGATTCTACGGAGCCCGGCTCGTTAAATCCTGATTTTGCACCGGTTTTTGCGACGGCGCTGATTCGCGCCCCTTCAAGATGGTGTCGGACGTCCGATTTTGGGATTAAGAAGGATTCGTCGCTAATCCTCTCCCCCTTCAAGGCAAGGCGTGTCGGTCGCTCAACGCAGACGTATCTCGACGCTGGTCATGAACCGCTTCGCGCGGAACATGCTCTCGCGTGCGAGCGGCGGTTCCATCGCGCTGTCGCGGGTCTGGCCCGGCCGCACCGACCGGCTGATCATCGCGCCGCATGATCTGCGCACGGCGGATGCGACCCGCGCCGCCGAGATCTATGCCGGCCGCTTTGTCTTCGCCGGCAAGATCGTCAATTGTCACGGCCGCTCGATCTTCGATCTCGAGCCGCCGTCGGAGGATTGGGAGGTTTCGCTGCTCGGCTTCGGCTGGCTGCGTCACTTGCGCGCCGCCGACACCGCACTGACACGAGCGAATGCACGCGCGCTGGTCGAGGACTGGATCGCCAACCCCGCCAACAAGCGTCGTCCCGTCGCGCGGCGCGCCGACGTGCTGGCGCGGCGCGTGATCTCGCTGCTGTCGCAGGCGCCATTGGTGCTCAACGACACCGACAACAAGTTCTATCGCCGCTATCTGCGCGCGCTGGCGCGGGAGATCCGCTTCCTGCGCTACACCATGCTCGACATTCCCGACGGGGTGCCGAAGCTCCAGGTACTGATCGCGCTATGCTATGCCGCGCTGTGCCTCGCCAATCAGGCCCGCCACATCCGCAGCGCATCGAAAAAACTGTCGGACGAGTTGCAGCGGCAGATCCTGCCCGACGGCGGACACATCTCCCGCAACCCGGGCGCGCTGATCGAGCTCCTGATCGACCTGTTGCCGCTGCGGCAGACCTTTGCCGCGCGCAACATCGCGCCGCCGCCGGCGCTGCTCAACGCGATCGATCGCATGATGCCGATGCTGCGCTTCTTCCGGCACGGCGACGGCAATTTCGCTCTGTTCAACGGCATGAGCGCGACGCCTTCGGACCTGCTCGCGACGTTGCTCGCCTATGACGACACCCACGGCGCACCGATGGCGAACATGCCGCATACCGGCTTCCAGCGCCTCGATGCCGGCCAGACCACGCTGATCATCGACACCGGCCCCCCGCCGCCCGCCAGCGTCAGCCAAGATGCCCATGCCGGCTGCCTGTCGTTCGAATTGTCCTCCGGCATCAGCCGTATCGTCACCAATTGTGGCATGCCGACCACGGGCCGCGATAACTGGCGGCCGTTCGCGCGCGGCACCGCGGCACATTCGACGCTGACCTATCACGACACTTCCTCATGCCAGTTCGTGGAAATGTCGGCGATGAAGCGGCTCCTGCACGGCGCGCCCGTCATCAAGGGTCCTGTCGAGGTCGAGAGCTATCGCGAAGTCATGCAGAACGGCACCCTGCTCACGATGTCGCATGATGGCTATCTGGCTAAATTCGGCGCGATCCATCGCCGCGCGCTGATGATCACCAATGACGGCGCACGCATCGACGGCGAGGACACGCTGTCGCCGCCGCAGGGCGGACGCTTTAAGGGCGCTGACGCCGATTTCGCGCTGCGCTTCCATCTGCATCCGGCGGTCAAGGCGAGCCGGCTCTCGGATGCCCGCGGCGTCATGCTGGTGCTGCCCAATCGCGACGTCTGGACTTTCGAGGCGCTCGACGACAAGGTCGACCTCGATGACAGCGTGTTCCTGGCCGGCAATGACGGCCCCCGCCGCACTGTGCAGATCGTGATCCGCCAGGACGCTCGTCAGGCGCCCTCGATCCGCTGGAGTTTTGTCCGCTCCACCGCCTCGCCCGCAGCCACCAATGCCCGCCGCAACGCGCGGCGGGAGCCGGAACTTCCGCTGTAAGCGCGCGATTCAGCGCTATCTGATCGTTGTGAAGGGCGGCGAAAGCTGCTAACCAACCCGCGCTCGCGCAACTGGCGACCTTGGATGGAGCACCATCGGGAAGCGCGGGACATAGCTGCCGCGCGCCTGGGCATAGACACTCCTTAAGACAGAGGATCTTGCTCATGACTGACCGACCCCGCCGCGTCACCCGCGCCCTGCTTTCCGTTTCCGACAAGACCGGCCTGATCGAGTTTGCAAAGGCGCTTGCCGCCCGTGGCGTCGAACTGGTCTCGACCGGCGGCACTGCAAAGGCAATCGCCGCGGCCGGCCTCAAGGTGAAGGACGTTTCCGACCTCACCGGCTTCCCCGAGATGATGGACGGTCGCGTCAAGACACTGCATCCGAAGGTGCATGGCGGCCTGCTCGCGATCCGCGACAACAAGGAACATGCGGAAGCGATGAAGACGCACGGCATCGCGCCGATCGACCTCCTGGTCGTCAACCTCTATCCGTTCGAGGCGACCGTCGACAAAGGCGCGGGCTTCGAGGATTGCATTGAGAATATCGACATCGGCGGCCCCGCGATGATCCGCGCCGCGGCGAAGAACCATGACGACGTCGCCGTCGTGGTCGAGGCGGAGGACTACAAGGCCGTGCTCGACGAACTCGGCGCCAACAACGGCGCGACCACGCTGAAGCTGCGCCGGCACCTCGCCGCAAAGGCCTATGCGCGCACCGCGGCCTACGATGCCGCGATTTCGAACTGGTTCAACCGCCAGCTCGAGATCGATGCGCCCGACTTCCGCGCCTTCGGCGGCAGGCTGATCCAGTCGCTGCGCTATGGCGAGAACCCGCACCAGACCGCGGCGTTCTACGCGACGCCCGACAAGCGCCCCGGCGTCTCGACCGCACGGCAGCTGCAGGGCAAGGAGCTCTCCTACAACAACATCAACGACACCGATGCGGCCTATGAATGCATCGGCGAGTTCGACGCCAAGCGCACCGCGGCCTGCGTCATCGTCAAGCACGCCAATCCCTGCGGCGTCGCTGAAGGCTCCGACCTCGTCAGTGCCTATCGCAAGGCGCTGGCCTGCGACTCTACCTCTGCGTTCGGTGGCATCATCGCGATGAACCGCGCGCTCGACGCCGACACCGCGCGCGAGATCACGAAGATCTTCACCGAGGTGATCATCGCGCCCGACGCGAGCGAGGAAGCAATCGCCATCATCGGCGCCCGCAAGAACCTTCGGCTGCTGCTCGCGGGCAGCCTGCCCGACCCGCGCGCCCCGGGGCTGACCGCCAAGACGGTTGCCGGTGGTCTGCTCGTGCAGAGCCGTGACAATGCCGTTGTTGACGACATGACTTTCAAGGTCGTCACCAAGCGCGCGCCGACCGATGCCGAGATGCGCGACCTGAAATTCGCTTTCCGTGTCGCCAAGCACGTCAAGTCCAACACCATCATCTACGCCAAGGATCTCGCCACCGTCGGTATCGGGGCGGGCCAGATGAGCCGCGTGGATTCGGCGCGGATCGCGGCGCGGAAAGCCCAGGATGCGGCCAACGAGCTGAAGCTCGCCGAGCCGCTCACCAAGGGCTCGGTCGTGGCGTCGGATGCGTTCTTCCCGTTCGCCGACGGCATGCTCGCCTGCATCGAGGCCGGCGCCACCGCGGTGGTGCAGCCCGGCGGCTCCATGCGCGACGACGAGGTGATCAAGGCCGCCGACGAGCACGGCATCGCCATGGTGTTCACGGGAACGCGGCACTTCCGGCACTAGAGCATTTGGCGGCTGAGTTGAATCGATTGTGATGGCCGGGGGGATTCCCGAACGGCTGCGAATATGAGTCGCTGGGCTCCATCAGCTTTGGGGGGCTCAGATGAAGGGAAAGGCCTATTCG
>JAEWFG010000200.1 GCA_023388935.1 Pseudomonadota bacterium
GATGGGCCTTCCAGCGGATCCGTTTACGGGCGATGTCGGGCCGATCCTGCTCGGCCGGCCGAACGGTTTTTTTTGAAGCTCAAGCCCTCGGCGTGCACGAAAGTCCACACCGCCCGCACGTCTGTCTCGATCCCGCGGGCCGCCAACTCGCTTGTGAGCTTGCGTAAGGTGAACGGCCCCGAGCGAATGCGCTCGCGTAGCCAGTCGGCATTGGCGCCCGACAGAACAGGCTTCTTGTGACCAGCGATCTTGCCGGGCGATAGACCTCCTGTCTCCCGCCTCAGCTTCTTCCACTTCGACACACAGGAGGGGCTGATCGCGGTCAGCGGGATTTCCTGGCACTTGCTTGGGTTGTCTTTTTCGTTCCCGAACTGGCCCGAGTCGCACGATGTGAGGCGACATCGGTCTTCGCTGCCGGCTTGGTCTTTCTGGCAGATAGCTTGCCTTTTTGCGCCTTGGACTGTTGGGGTTGCTTTGGGACTGTGAAGGCAGGATCTGGGGTATGGGGAGTTTCGGCCATCTCCAGCCCGAATAGAGCGGCGACATCGCTTTCATCGAGCACCTTCGCGGAGCCTGGCATCGCTGTTAGCGGGGGATCCTGTCCAGCGCTGGCGAGCATTTCAGTTTCATCCACCACGCAGCACAAAAAGAAGCTGAGGCTTTTCATCTAGCCTGGCCCCGACACCATACAGTGCTGCCGCAACGTGCTTGCACATGTCTGCCCAATCTGGACAGCTGCAGGACAGCTTGATTTCCGTCGGCGACGGAAACAGGCCGTCACCCTCTCGACAGACCCGGTCCATAACGCCTTTCGCCAAGCGGCCCTGCAGGAGTTCAACTAGCGAATCGACGGTTCCGGCGCAGTCCCGACAGATGGATTTCCAGCGTGCCCGCGTAACCGGTGCAATGGCAATCTTGATTTGGTAGAGCTCAGACCCGGCGACCATTGCCGAGATCTCGCCCTTGGCAATTTGCAGGTCGATAACGGAGCCGTTTCGGACATAAGTCCGGCCACGCGGCAAGCGGTTCTCATAGTCGCTGTATCGTTCAAGGTTGACGCACCAAGATTTGCCCCAGAAGCTCTTGGCAATTGTGCGGCCCTCGATCCTCACGGGCGCAACGGATCGTCCCTGCTTCTTGAGCTTGGCCAACTTGCGTTCTGCCTGCCGCCGCTTCTCAGCTACCGGCACGTAAGCGTGCCACTCGTAGTAGCTCATTCATCTCCTTCCTTCATCGCCGCAATCAAATCGAGACTCACGAGTTTAAGCAACTCCTCATCCTTCATCTCAGTCAACAGGATATCAGCTCCGCCGCCGAGGAAATCCCCTGCCAATTGTTTCTTGGACTCGATCATATGGTCGATCTTTTCCTCCACGGTGCCGCGACAAACGAACTTGTGCACAAGCACATTCTTGATTTGTCCGATCCGGAAGGCACGGTCGGTGGCTTGGTTTTCGACAGCTGGATTCCACCACCTGTCGAAATGAATGACATGCGAGGCCGCTGTGAGATTGAGCCCGGTGCCGCCTGCTTTGACCGAGAGCACGAAGAACGGGACGTCTTCGTCTTCCTGGAATTGGCGCACCAGGTCCTTGCGCTTCTTAACCTCTGTCTCTCCATGCAGAACGAGGCCGGGCCTCCCGAACACGGAGCCCAGGAACGCCACTAGCGGCTCCGTTGTCTCCTTGAACTGGGTGAAGACAAGTGCCTTCTCCTGCCGGGCGGCAACCACTTCCGCGATGTCGCGCAGGCGCCCAAGCTTCCCGCTATCCTCCTCATTCCACGCGCCGTCGCCGAGCCACTGCGATGGATGGTTGCAGATCTGCTTCAAACGCATGAGGAAAGCCAGGACGATGCCTCTCCGTTTTATTCCATCGACCTCTTCGAGTTGGCCGGCCAGTTCTGCCACTGCTTGCTGATAAAGCGCCGCCTGCTTGCGGCTCAAGTGGCAGAAAGTTTTCACCTCGGTCTTGTCGGGCAGGTCGGCAATGATGCTCTTATCGGTCTTCAGCCGCCGCATGATATAGGGGCGCACCAGGTCGCGGAGCGGACCGTAAGGGTTATGTGGCCGGTCGGCGAGGCGTTTGACGAATGCCGAAAATTCCTTCGACGATCCCAACAGGCCAGGATTGATGAAGTCGAAGATCGACCATAGGTCACCTAGCCGATTCTCGATGGGCGTTCCGGTCAGCGCAATGCGCATGTCGGCCTTGAGCCTCTTGACCGATTTTGTCTGCTTAGCAGCCGGGTTCTTGATGGCCTGTGCTTCATCGAGCACCACAAACCGCCATGATGTCGTTTCTAGCCAAGGCGTACGCGTCAGAAAGCCGTAGCTCGTGATTACGAGATCGACGTCTGCGAATTTGTCCGCACTGTAGGTGTTCAATTTCTCAGACGGCGCAGCCGATGGATGCACCACGACTGTTTTCAGGCTTGGCGCAAATCGCGCAATCTCCGCGGCCCAATTGGCTAACAACGAGGCGGGGGCAACGAGTAGGCAAGGTTTCCGATTTCCCCTGTCCTCATGCTTGATCACCAGCAGCAGCGACAACACCTGGATGGTTTTGCCGAGCCCCATATCGTCGGCAAGGCAAGCCCCAAGCTTGAGCCGCGTCAGCAGATAGAGCCATTGCACACCCGACTGCTGATACGGTCGCAGCGTACCCTGAAAGTATTGACCGGGGTCGACCCGCATGAGCCAATCGGGATGGCGCAAGGTCGCCAGCGTCTCCGCCAGCCAGGGTCCGGCCACGGTCTGGCTCCAATCGATGTCGGCTGGTGCGGCAGTTTTATCTCCGGCAATGCCAGCCCCAGCCAGCATTCGCATCGCCTCACCGAACGAAAGACCATCGGCCGCGGCGCGGCGCTCAATGGCCTCAAATTGCTTGAGTGTGCGATTCAGTCGTTCATGATCGATCTCGACCCACTTGCCACGGATTAAGGCCAATCCATCGGAATGCGCCAGGAGCCGCTTGATCTCGGCCTTCGAGAGGCTTTCGCCATCAAGCGTCACCTCCATTCGGAAGTCGAGCAGCGCGTCCATCCCCAGCTGTGATGGCGCATTGCCCCCGACCGTTGCTTTCACTTGCGGGCGTGCGGGGTGGTTCATGCGCCAACTCGCTGGCATTCGCACGACCACCCCGGCGCTTTCGAGAGCGGGAACATCCTTCAGGAATTGCAGAGCCTGTTGTGGGCTCCAGCGCAGCGGGTGAAAGATATCGCCGGCATTGACCATCGTCTTCAACCAAGGGCTACTCTCGGCGGCGCGCTGGACAGGCATCAGCAGCGAGAGCAGGCGTTGGCGGTTCCTCGCACCGGAATACTCCTGCAAGGCTTTGCCGAGCGGCAAATGCTGGGCCTTGGCCTCAGCAGAGAGTCGGGTCGTGTAGGTTGCAAGAAACGCAAACGGGGTCTCTTCGTCCTTCCGGTTCTCCGCCAGGTTGAAATGAACGCGCCCAACCAAATTCCATGCCGGATGACGGCTCTTGAGGAACTCCTGCACAGAGAGCTTGGCTTGCACCAACTCGAGATCAAAGGCCGCATCCATACCGCGCCAAAGACTGGCCAGGACAGACGTCGTCAGGTATTCCGCGCCGGTCATAGGCGGAGCGGCCGCTGCCATTGTGTCCAACTCGCCATCGGCGGGGATCGGCACAGGTGGCTTGGTACGGCCATCTCCAACACTAGAAAGAGCGCACAGTGCAGTCATGTAGCGCATTCCAAGCTCTCGCCAATACGACAACACCGGTGGGAGAGCCGTCGCGACTTCGTCGGCGCCGAGCCACAACAATCCGTGCCCTGGGCCCCGCAAAAATGCTTTCTCCAGCCGCACGCCCTGATCGGGCTCCAACGCAGGAGCTTGCGCCGTTTGTCGCAGCGTCAGCAAACCATGCGGGGTAAGAACGGGTTCCAGCGTCATCATGACGGTGAGACCTTGCGATCCCCGCGAAAATGTCCGCGATTTTGGGGGAGAGCCGCGCGCCACATCGAGAAGTAATTCGCCATTCTGTCACGAAGTACGAGCATGGGCGCGGTCAGCAATTTCTTGACCAGCGTGAACTGCCGAACGCACTCCGCGACTGCGGCCGGGCCCTCACGGAGAAGATGATCTTCCTCCAAAACATCAACGTTCCTTTCGTTTTGCGAACGCTCGATTTGCGCCAACTGCACGCCAATCTTATCCGGCGTGAAGACGCGTCTCGCCTCGTAAACAAACCGCCGCAGTTCCCGAGCGAAGTCGGGATGTCTGGAGGCAGCACTGGCGAAGCTCATCAACTTCTCACCGACAAGGTAGTCGAAGGCCGCCGTGAGCCCGAATCGAGCCTCGCTCGTTGAGCCGCTTCGCACTGTTCGATCCAAATATTATGCGCTTTGCGTACATTCATAGTCGGCCCTCATCTGATCGGCGTCGACAATGTCCTTGATGCCAGCCACTCATTCAATTTCGACCACCGCCTTCGGCCCGAAACGTTCCTAACCGCGATGGCAACGGCCTTCTTCTGACCGACCAGCACGACCAGCTTCTTGCCCCGGGTGACGCCGGTATAGAGCAGGTTTCGCTGCAGCATGGTGTAATGCTGCGTCGTCACCGGGATCACAACGGCGAGGTATTCCGAACCCTGGCTCTTATGAATGGTTGCTGCGTAGGCCGGCACCAGTGTGTCGAGCTCGCCAAACCCATAAATGACCGTGCGGCCGTCGAAGCTTGCGGTGAGCTCGCTGTCTTCGAAACTAACATCGTCGATATAGCCGATGTCGCCGTTATAGACCTCCTTGTCGTAATCGTTTTCGATCTGCATCACTTTGTCGCCGGGCGCGAACGTCCAACCAAAGCGCTCGACCTTGCGCTCGCCGGCGGGGTTCAGAGCCGTCTGTAGTTCGATGTTTAGCGAGCGCGCACCGACGCCGCCCCGGTTCATTGGACACAGAACCTGAATGTCCCGAATTGGGTCGAGGCCGAAGCGATTGGGGATCCGTGTCTTCACCAACTCGATGATGCGCTGTACGATGGTTTCTGGATGATCCGCTTGCACGAAGTAGAAATCGCTATCCGTGCCGGGCAGGCTGAGATCGGGGATGACCCCGTGATTGATACGATGTGCGCTGATGATGATGCGGCTTTGCGCGGCCTGCCGGAACACCTCGGTGAGACGCACCACCGGCACCGCACCGGATGAGATGACGTCGGCCAGCACTTGGCCTGGCCCAACCGAAGGAAGCTGGTCGATGTCGCCGACGATCAAAAGGGCAGACTTGTCTGCCACTGCCTTGATGAGTGACTGCATCAGCATGACGTCTACCATTGAGGCTTCGTCGACAACAAGCAGGTCGCAGTCGAGCGGATTGTCTTCGCCGCGCTTGAAGCCGCCGCCCTTGGGGTCAACCTCCAGCAGCCGGTGGATCGTCCTGGCCTCAAAACCGGTCGCCTCGGTCATGCGCTTGGCGGCGCGGCCGGTCGGCGCGCATAGCAGGAGCCTTACCCCCTTTGCTGCGAGAATGCGGAGAATACCTTTGACGATGGTGGTCTTGCCGACACCAGGACCGCCGGTCATGACCAACGCTTTGGACATCAATGCGAGCCGGATCGCAGCCACCTGGCTTTCGGCAAGGGTAAGCCCGATCCGTTCCTCGACCCAAGGCAGTGCCTTGTCTGGATTGATCCAGGGCCAGGGCAGTGTGCCATTCGCAAGCCGGATCAGCCGCTCGGCAATCGAGCGCTCCGCCCGATGCAGGCCCGCCAGAAACACGCAGGACGTTTCGCCGACACTGTCCGCGATGACCGTGCCTTCTGTCCGTTCGAGATCAAGCGCGATGCACACATGTTCCACCGGGACCTGAAGCAGCTTCTCCGCAAGCCGCACCAGGTCATCCGTCGGCAAACCGCAGTGCCCTTTGTCCATCGCCTCGGTCAAAGCATAGGAGATTCCGGCCCGAACCCGGATCATTGCGGTCTTCTCGATGCCGAGTTTCATCGCGATAGCGTCGGCAGTCTTGAAGCCAATGCCGCGAATGTCACGCGCGAGGCGGTAGGGGTTCTCCGTCATGATCTGTACGGCGTCCGCGCCATAGGTCTTATAGATGCGCACCGCCCGCGCTGTGCCGACGCCATTGCTGTGCAGGAAGACCATGATTTCGCGAACGATCTTCTGTTCGGCCCAGGCGGCTGTGATCCGGTTTGCCCGAACCGGACCTATGCCCGTTACCTCGCGCAGGCGTTCGGGCTCAGCCTCGATAGTATCGAACACCTTCTCACCGAAAGCGCGCACCAGCTTCTTGGCATAGACTGGCCCGATGCCCCGGATCATCCCGGAGCCAAGATATTTCTCTATGCCGTCGAGTGATGTCGGTTCCGAGGTCTTTAAGAACACCGCCCTGTACTGTTGGCCATGGGTGCGGTCATTGACCCATTCGCCCGATGCGGTAATCCACTCACCAGCGGAGATCACCGCGGCGTGCCCGACTACAGTGACCAGTTCGCGGTGGCCGCGCGCCTTGATCCGCAAAACGCAGTAGCCATTCCCGTCGTTGTGGTATGTGACGCGCTCAACAAGGCCCGCGAGAACTTCCCGGCTTGATGGTTCCGACTGCGGTTTCATGCGGATCGCCGCATCATTTTTCCGTCGCTGGGAGCACTATTTGCGGAGAGATCTCTCCCCCGAACCCAACTTGGAAAAGATGGCTCAATTGGACCGTCGTTGGCAAGCCACCACGGTGGTGGAATGGACCCCGATTTTAAGACCAGAGGCTGAGTTGGAAAAGGGCCGCTCCGTTTGATAGACGGAGGGCATGATGACGAAGAAGACGAGATGGAAGATCGACGCAGCACTGAAGGAAGGATTGCGCTCGAGGCGGTGCGGGAGCAGGCGACGGTGACCGATCTGGTCCAGCGCTATGAGGTTCACCCGAACCAGATCTATGCGTGGAAGAAGCAACTTCTGGAACAGGCGGCACGGGCCTTTGACGCGGGTGTCGGGAGGGAGAGCGGGGAAACGCGCGAACGCGAGATCGAGAAGCTGCACGCAAGATCGGGCGATTGACGGTGGCGCGCGATTTTTTAGCGCGGAGGTCCGGAAGATGAGCACGCCGGACCGTCGAGGACTCGATCGCGCCGACATGGCGCTGTCGATCCGCCGGCAGGCCGAGAGCGACGGGCCGCGGGTGGTCGGCGCGACCTCGAACAAGATCCCGCTGACAGCTGGCGTCGGCGACCATGACGGCTTGTTGGAGCAGATCGGATCGCAGGATTGGACACCGACGGTGATGGCCTGACGCACAAAGGCCCGCCGATTCGCGCCGGCCGCCCGATCATCTTGGGCTGCAGAGCCCAATCGTGGCGTATAGCGAAGAGCTTTTGCACGCCGTCATTTCGAAATCAGTTGCGAGCCCAAAGGCGAGGGTCGCCAAGGCCAGAAGAGCCACGAAGGCCATGAATTTCATGCGCAAGCCGTGGTTTGCTTGAACCACTTCATCGGCCAGCCAAAGTCATAGTGGCGCCTATCTTGCGTGCCTTCTCGCCGCAAAACTTCTTACCAATAGATGGAGGACCTAGCCGGGCCCCAGCTCCATTTGCCGGGCACGTAATAAGAAGGAACGTCGGCAGACTTTGCCGCTTCAGCCTCATTGAGTGCGGGCGGATGAGGATTGACCGTGCGGGCCTGTTCTGGGGCGACCTTCGTGCGTTTTTCGCTCCATTTGGGGCTCTGAGCGAGATCGGTTGACATGCTGGGGTCTCCGCTAAGCGTTAATGGCTTAGCAACGCCGATTGGCCAATGCTGTAACCGAAGTGTTACATCCCTGTACCAATTGTCCACTGACACGACACGCCCGCCGGTTCACGCTTGCGGGCCTTCCTGCTACAACCCGCCGCGACCGGGACGCCCCTGGTTGCAATCTACAGTCCAAACTCCCGCCGGCTCACAAGGTCGGCGGGGCTTTTCTTTGGTCTGAGAGGTGTTGCGACGGCGCTACAGACTGCCGGCCAATCAAAATGCTAACGCGCCGACCCCACGAAATCGAAGGATTGCAAAATGTCAGTCGACCGTACGCGAACAGTAGAATGGGACGGCAACGTCTTAAGCGGATGGATCACAATCAAGG
>JAEWFG010000223.1 GCA_023388935.1 Pseudomonadota bacterium
TCGCAGCCTTGGCCGCGGCGTAGACCGGCAGCGCCGGTGCGCCACGCATCCAGGCCACCGACGACATGTTGATGATCGAGCCGCCGCCGCGCGCCTGCATCTGCGGCACGATCGTTTGCGCGGCGAAGAAGACATGCTTGAGGTTGACGCCGATCATCCAGTCGAATTCTGCCGGCGTCACCTCGGCCAACACCTGACGGTGGTCGTTGGCGGCGTTGTTGACGAGGACCGCGGCATCGCCGAGTGACCCGTGGACCTGCGCGATCGCAGCGCGCAGGGCATCGATTTCGAGGAGATCGCACTGCACGAATAGCGGCGCCGCGCCGGACGTGCCTTTGACCTCTCGCACCAGTGCTTCGCCAGCCTCGGCATCGATATCGAGGAAGGCGACACGGGCGCCTTGGCCAGCGAAGGCGCGCACGAAGGCGGCGCCGATGCCGCTGGCGCCTCCGGTGATCAGCACCACGCGGTCGGCGAGGCCGGCATAGCTCGTCTGGGTCATGCGATCAGTCGCTCCGTCTCGGGGTCGAACAGGCAAATGCGGCGGGTATCGATGGCGAAGGATGTGGTGGCGCCGGGCGTGGGGCGAATGTCCGGCGAGATGCGCGCCTGCGCGGCCTCGCCACCAAGCCGCAGCAGAACGATGGTCTCCGCACCGGTGGGCTCGACCATCTCGACCGGCGCATCGACGACGATGGGTGCATCACCAGAGAACACGCGGTTGCCCTCGGCAATGCATTCCGGCCTGATCCCGAGCACCACGTCGCGGCCGACATAAGACCTTGCCGCGTCGTGTCCCTGCAAGTGCAGACGAACCTCATCCGGCCGCCCGGCGCCGATCACGGCCACCAGCCCCCCGGCATCG
The DNA here is from genome assembly GCA_023388935.1 of Pseudomonadota bacterium. Taxonomy (GTDB): domain Bacteria; phylum Pseudomonadota; class Alphaproteobacteria; order Rhizobiales; family Xanthobacteraceae; genus Bradyrhizobium. The sequence continues at coordinate 866 of JAEWFG010000223.1, forward strand.
GCCTCGAGCCGTGCCGGCATCGTGTTCATCGGCGGCGAGCCCATGAAGCGGGCCACGAACAGATTGGCCGGATAGCGGTACACCGTGTCCGGATCGGCAAACTGCTGCACCACGCCCCGATGCATTACGGCGATGCGCGTTGCCATCGTCATCGCCTCGATCTGGTCGTGGGTGACATAGACGATGGTGGCGCCGATGCGCTGGTGCAGCCGCTTGATCTCCATCCGCATCTCGACGCGCAGCTTGGCATCGAGATTGGAGAGCGGCTCGTCGAACAGGAAGAGCAGGGGATCGCGCACCAGCGCGCGCCCCATCGCCACGCGCTGGCGCTGGCCGCCGGAGAGCTGCGACGGCTTGCGGCCAAGCAAGGGTTCGATCTGGAGCAGCCGGGCCACGTTGGCCAACGCCTTCTCCTGCTCCGCCTTCGGCACGTGGCGGCATTCCATGCCGAAAGTGATGTTCTGGCGCACCGTCATCGACGGGTACAGCGCATAGGACTGGAACACCATGGCGATGTCGCGGTCTTTAGGCGGGATGTCGTTGACGACGCGCCCGCCGATCTCCACGGTCCCGGCGCTCGGACGATCGAGCCCGGCGATGATGTTGAGCAGCGTGGACTTGCCGCAGCCGGACGGCCCGACCAGCACGGTGAACTCGCCACTCTCGATGTCGAGATCGATGCCCTTCAGCACCTCCAGGTTGGCGTAGCGCTTCGACAGGGCGCGAATGCTCAAAGCGGCCATGACAACCCCATCATTTCACGGCCCCGGCGGTAAGGCCGCGCACGAAGTACCTGCCGCCGAGGAGATAGATCAACAAAGTGGGCAGCGCTGCGATGATCACCGCAGCGCTCTGCACGCCATGCTGCGGGATATCTGCGATTGCGGCCGATAGCGCGATGAGAGCGGCCGTGACCGGCTGCTGTTGGCCGGTCGTGAATGTCACGCCGTAGAGGAACTCGTTCCAGATGTGCGTGAACTGCCAGATCACGGTGACGATCAAGATCGGAGACGAGAGCGGCAGAATGATACGCCAGAAAATACGAAAGAATCCGGCGCCATCGATGCGAGCGGCCCTGATCAGTTCATGCGGAATGGCGACATAGTAGTTTCGGCAGAACAGCGTGGTGAAGGAGAGCCCCTGGATCGTGTGAATCAACACGAGACCCGCCAGCGTATTGATCAGGCCGATGTCCCGCAGCACGAAGGTCCAGGGAAGCAGGCGCATCTGCTGGGGCAGGAAGAGGCCAAGCGTCACGATGCCGTAGATCCAGCTATCGCCGCGAAAACGCCAGAGCGACACGGCGTAACCGGCAATCGCACCGAGCATGGTGGAGATGATCGTCGCGGGAATCGTAACGAGCGCGGAGTTGATCATGTACGGCCGGATGCCGGCACAGGTCTCGGCGACGCAGAAACCGCTCCAGGCAGCAGCGTAGTTGCCCCAGGCCAATTGTTTCGGCCAGCCGATCATCGAGGCCTGCGCGATCTCCTCGTTGGTCCGGAGCGAGTTCAGCACGACAACAGCCAGGGGCGCGAGATAGGCCGCCGCGATCAATGAAACGACGAGATAGATCAAAATTCGGCTCGGCGTGAAGGCTCGGTCACGCATGGGTCGCCCGCCGTCCCTGGACATAGCGCCACGCTGCGTACGGCAGCAGCACAGCGAGAAGGATGAGCAACATGAGCACAGCCGCCGCCGCGCCGCGGGCGAGCAGGCCGCGCTGGAACATCAGGTCGTAGACGACAAGGGCCGGCAGCTGGGTCGCAATTCCAGGCCCGCCGTTGGTGAGCGCCCGGACGAGGTCGAAAGCCGAAATCGCAAATTGCAGCTGAATGACGACGACAGTTATGGTGATCGGCCAAAGCGTCGGCAAAATGACGCGCCAGTAGGTTCGAATCGGTCCAGCACCGTCGATCTGCGCGGCCTTGATAATGTCGGCGTCGACGGAGCGAAGGCCGGCAAGAAAGAGTGCCATGGCGAAGCCAGAAGATTGCCAGATGGCAGCGATGACAATCGTCCAGATTGCCATGTCGCGGTTGACCAGCCAGTCGAAGTGGAAGGAGGTCCAGCCGAGGTCATGGACGAGCTTCTCGATCCCGATGCCAGGATTGAGCAGCCAGCTCCAGACCGTGCCGGTGACGACGAACGACACCGCCAGGGGGTACAGGAAGATGGAACGCAGCACGTTCTCGCCGCGAATGCGCTGATCGAGCAGGATCGCAAGCATGAGGCCGGTCATCAAACTCAGCAGCACGAAAGCGCTGCCAAACAACAGCAGATTGTCGAAGGCGATCTGCCAGTTCCGCGACGCCATGACCGCCGTGTAGTTGCGCAGACCCACCCAGCCCGAGACCGGAACAAGAGTGGATGGCGTGAACGAAATCCAGATCGTCCACAGCGAAAACGTCACGAGATGCGCGGCGGACAATAGCAGCGGCACCCAAATCATCAGATATTCGGGCAGCCGGCGCACCAGGTCAGAAGTCGCCGGCCGGCCCGGTCGCGTTGCTGTAGAGACGGCGTCGGTCAACGCGCGCCCTCGACGGCCTCGGCGAGGCGGGTGACCGCCTGCTCCGGCGTGATCGTCTTGTTCTTCACGTACTCGGTGATCACGTCGATCATCGCTGCGGTGAGGCCGTTTTCCTGCGCCATGTTGTGCGCGAGGCTCAGGACGGCCTGATTGCTGGCGATAGCTTCTTTCAGAGCTGCAGCGGTCCGCCGTTGGCCATCCGACCAGCCTTCACCGGAAAGATCGACATCGGTGCGCACGGGTATCGATCCCGTGATCTGCGAATACATTGTCTGGATCGCCGGATCCATGACGAGCTGGGCCATCAGCGTCTGACCGGCCTGCAGATCGGGCTCCTTGCGCTGCCAGAATATGAAGGCATCGGCATTCAACAGGAAGACCGGCTTGCTATTGTCGCTGGGGCCCGGCGCGATGATGAAGTCGTCGAACTTGAAACCGGCGTTGCGCAATACGCCCTGCGCCCAGCCGCCCATGATCATCATGCCCATATCGCCGTCGACGAAGCGCTTCAGGTTGGTGGCATAGGGTTGGGCGCCGACGTTGGGGTCCATCCAGTCGGCGATCTTGCGCACCTGTGCGAAGGCAGCCTTTATCTCGGGGCCCTTCAAGGCCTTCTCGTCAAGATTCATGATCGCGGCGCGGTATGCAGTCGGACTGATGCCGGCGAGGGAGGCCTCGAATTTTTGCCCGTCATCCGGGCGGGTGCCGCCGTTGGCGATGGGATAGGTGATTCCGGCCGCTTTCATCTTCTCGGCAAGTTCGTTGAAGTCAGCCCAGGTGACGGGGATCTTGTCGGCCTTGGCCTTGTCCATCGCG
>JAEWFG010000228.1 GCA_023388935.1 Pseudomonadota bacterium
AAAATGCTATCGCAAAACCGCATGCCCGGTCCCTTTCTGAGTCTCGACAACCAGAAAGTACCTGCTTCACGCCGGTTAAACCGGGCATGCTCCGCGACATAGTGAATCATTCCCCGGACAGCCCTGCGCAGGCGGGGGAGGGAGCGCACCGTGCATGCGGTTGCTTCAGAGAACATTGTTCGCACCTAATCCAGTGCACCTTGCGAGAAGAAATGCTTGCGGATGCGCTGCACGAGCTCAGTGAAGACCGGGTCGGCCATCACGTCGAGCGAGCGCGGGCGCTGCAGCGGCACATCGTAAATCGCAGCGATCGCGCCGGGTCGCTCGGTCATGACCAGCACACGGTCGGCGAGGAACACGGCCTCCGGAATCGAATGCGTGATCAGCAGCACGGTCTTCTTCGTCTCGCGCTGGATCCGCATCAACTCGACATTCATGCGCTCGCGCGTCAGCGCGTCCAGCGCGCCGAACGGCTCGTCCATCAGCATGATCCTGGGATCATGCACCAGCGCGCGGCAGATCGAGGCGCGCTGCTGCATGCCGCCGGAGAGCTGCCAGGGCAGCTTCTTCTCGAACCCTTCCAGCCCGACCAGCTTCAGCAGCGCCTTGGCGCGATCGAGATACTCCTGTCGCGGCAACCGCTTCATGTCGATCGGCAGCATGACGTTGGAGAGGATGTTGCGCCATGGCAGCAGCAGCGCGTTCTGGAAGACGATGCCGACATTGCCGTGCGGCTTCGTCACCTTCTCACCCTCGACCAGGACCTCGCCGGTCGTCGGCGGCAGCAATCCCGAGATCAGCTTGAGCAGCGTGGACTTGCCGCAGCCGGACGGACCGACCACGACGAAGAACTCGCCGTCGTTGATGTGGAAGTCGAGCGGCCGCAGCGACGGCACATCGCCGTCGCGCGTCCGATAGGTCTTCGACACGCCGGACAGCTTGATGCCCGACGCTTCGCCCGCAGCCCGGTCGCTCACCAGTCTCAGATGCGCGGCCGGCTGCACGATGTCACTCGAAACTGTCGCTGGTTTCACGAGCCGCTCTTCGGGAGATAGTCGTTGGTGTAGAAGGCCTTCGGGTTCTCCTTGGCCTTGGCGTCGAGGCCGCCATATTCGACCATCAGATTGACCGAGTCCGTCATGTTCTGATCGGTAACCTGGAACGGCCGCTTGCTCTTGGTCTCGGGCGTCCGGTAGAGCGGAATGGTCAGCTCAAAGCCCTGCGTCAACGTATCGATCTTGCCGCCCTTCGGGTTGGCATCGAGGATCGACTGCGCCGCCGCCTTCGGCTCCTTTTCGGCCGCCTCGACCGCCTTGGTCGTCGCCGACATGAAGCGGCGGACGAGATCGGCGTTAGCCTTCGCATAGTCGGAGTTGGCGATGATGCCCGAGGAGACCATGTTGATGCCGTAGTCGGCAAATTTGATCGGATAGACGTCCTTGCCGGTGGCGTCCTTGATCTTCATCGACTGATCCATGACGTAGCCGAGCAGCAGATCGGCCTGGCCGTTGATGACGGCGTTCAGCTTGGTCTGGCCGTCGCCGGCAACGGTCTGGAAGTCGCTCTCCTTCAGCCCGGTCTTCTTCAGGAACAGCGGCCAGATCTGGGTCATGGAGTCGGCCGGCGTAATTGCCACCGTCTTGCCCTTGATGTCCTCGGGCTTCCTGATGTTCTTGTCGGCAAAACCCATCGCGGACATCGGGCTGGTCTGCAGCAGCACACCGGTCGCGATCACGGGCGCGCCCTTGATCGCGGCGCGCATCATGGTGGGAACGTCGACATAGCCGAAATCGGCGGTCTTGGCAGCGACGGCCTGGGTGGTCGCCGCGGAGCCGCGGCCTTCCTGGATCTCGAGGTCGATGCCCTCGGCCGCGTAGATGCCCTTGGCCTTGCCGTAATAGAACGGCGCGTGCTCGCCATAGACATACCAGTTGAGCATCAGCACGACCTTGTCAGCCGCCTGCGCCGGCGCGGCCGCGAATACCATCAGCGCCGCCGAGACAGCTCCTATCCACCGCTTCATCATGACTCTCCCTTGCCGTTGTTGCTTCGGCCGTTGGTGGCCGTTCGTTGCTTCACTCAAGATGTGAAAATGACGTCTTCGCGCTGGCTGACATGCCAGGGAATGACCAGCTTCTCGACCCGGTCCACGATCCAGAACAGGATCACGCCGAGCAGCGCCAGGATCACGAGGGCCGCGAACATCGTCGGCAGGTCGAACGTGCCGATCGAGCGCTGCATCACATAGCCGATGCCGGAATTGGAGCCGACGAACTCGCCGACAACCGCGCCGACCACGGCGAGCGTCACCGACACTTTGAGACCGGAGAAGATCGCAGGAAGAGCATGCGGCAGGTTCACCGCGCGGAACACCTGGAAGCGGCTCCCCTGCATGGCGCGGGCGAGATCGACCATGTCAGGATCGACGGATTTGAAACCCTGCACGGCGGAGACGACCACCGGGAAAAAGCCGAGCAGGAAGGCGGAGATGACCTTTGGAATGATGCCGAAGCCGAACCACACCACGAACAGCGGCGCGATCGCGATCTTGGGCACGGATTGAGAGAACACCAGCAGCGGATAGACGTAACTCTCCACCGTCTTCGAACCCGCGATCAGCATGGCGACAGGGATGCCGAACAGCGCCGACAGCAGGAAGCCGCAGACGGTCGCATAGGTGGTCGGCCAGGACTGGCGCAGCAGCTCGGGCCAGTCGGTGCGCAGCACCGCGACGACGTCGGCCGGCGCCGGGATCTGGTAGGCGGGAATCTTGAACAGCCGGATCGCGAGATCCCAGGCAACGACGATGAAGACCAGGAACAATAACGGTCTCACCCAGGCCGCATTCAGCATCTTGGACACCGCACTCTGCGGCTTCGGCTCAGCCACGTCTCACTCCCGGCATTCTTCGTCGTTCTGAGGAGTAATTAACCCGTTGGATAAATACTGTCCAGCGCTTTCCCTGTGACGTTTTGCGCCGGTTCCGGCTGGTGAAAATCTCGCAAGGGGGCGCATAAGGGCGAGGGTGACCGGCCGTCGCGCCCATCCTCGGTGTTATTCCCCGCGAAAGTAGCGAATCCAATCAGTCGCGGCCTCTCCGTATCCCGTTGCCGTCTCTGGAATACTGAATCGCCCGATCAAGGCCGGGCGATGACGGCGGAGAGCTTGGAAACAGTGGACGATCCGTCCACCAGCGCGCGAACGACGCCGCTAAACCGCCTGTGCCACAGCAGTGCGCGACTTCGGTGCCTTCGCGATCTCGAACAGCGCGGCCGACCGTCCCGTCAGTGCCGCCAGCACGAGGCCCGCCATGTGCGCGAGCCGCTCGTCCTTGGCGTCCTTGGCGAGCAGGTCGCGGCCGAAGATCACGCTGAGCGTCGCCGAGTTGGAGAGATAGAAGAAGCTGAGCGCCGCGATCGAGATGTACAGCTGCACCGGATCGACGGCGACCTGGAAATCGCCGCTGTCGACACCGCGCCGTACCACGGTTCGGATCATCTCGACGAACGGCGAATGCATCGACTTCACCTTGGTCGAGCGCTTCAGATGTTTTGCGCGCGCAAGGTTTTCGGTCTGAAGCAGCGACAGAAATTCGGGATTGCGTAAAAAATAGTTCCAGGTGAACTCGATCAGGCGCCGGATCGCCTCGGAGGGATCGAGATGCTCGAGATCGAGCCCCCGCTCCTCGCTGCGGATCTTGTCGTAGGCGCCCTCGAGCACCGCGAGATAGAGTTCGTCCTTGTTACCGACGTGATAGTACAGCATGCGCTTGTTGGCGCCGGCCTTGGCCGCGATGCGGTCGACACGCGCGCCGGCGAGCCCATGGGCGGAAAACTCCTGCTTGGCGGCTTCGAGAATGCGCAGCCGCATCCCTTCCGGATCGCGCTGCCATTTCAGATTTCGTTTTGCCTTCGCCAAACCGGTTGCTCGCTGGGTGCTCTCTCAGGACGCATGTAACACGCGCGTGGGCGTTTGAGAACGCAAGGATGGAGCCCTTCCCGCGGCGATGCCGTATCTTTCGTCATTCCGGGGCGCGCCCTCTTGGGCGCGAGGCCGGAATCCATCGTGCGGCAGCGTAAGTGGATGAATGGATTCCGGGCTCGTCGCTTCGCGACGCCCCGGAATGACAGCTTCAATCCACCGGCTTCGGCGAGCGCTCCAGCAGCACCGTCTGGATCCCGCAGGTGCCGCTCCGCACCGTCATGATCCGCGTGCCCGGCTTGCGGCCGTTGCGCACCTCGGTGACGTCGAGCCCGGCGGCAATCAGGCGGGCGCGCGTGCCGTCGATGTCGGCCACTCGCCAGCTCAGGCCCCAGAGACGGTCATTGTTGGAATCGCCGCCCGCCACCGGCCGACGCACCACCTCTACGACGAGGTCGCCGCAGTGGAAGAACATCAGCTGGCCCCAATCCTGATGCGAGCGATCGAGCGCCAGGTCGAGCCCGAGCCGCGCGCCATAGAGCGCGGCGGCACGCTCGGAATCCTCGGTGGTGATCACGACGTGGTCGAGCCCGTCGATCGGCGCGACATCGGCCGCGGCCGACAGTGGCCGCTCCCCGGCGAGTTCGAGAAAGAACAGGCGCACGCCACGCGTCAATTCGGTGGCGGCGCGCGTGCGCTTCCAGCGCAGGACCCCACCGCTCTCGGCGTCGCGGCTATCGACCTCGGCGACGCCATCCGGCTTGAGCGCCACCCGCTCCAGCCGCCGGTGCATTTTGCTCATGTCTGCGACACGAAAGCACAGGCTGGCGAGCATGCCTTCAGAATCGCCGAGCTGCGCGCGTATGCGGTCCGCGGTCACACTGGAGCCGCTCGGCGCCATCAATTCGATCGTCATGTTCGCCAGGGTAAACAGCACCCGGTCGGCGCCCTCCCCGGAATTCTGCCAGGCCGGGGCGCGCCCTAAAAGAGTTTGATAAGCCGTCTTGGCCGCACCGATATCCTTGACCAAAGCGACGACGTGATCGAGGCCGGTGATCATACTTCCCCCTTTTGATCGATCTGGAACAATGGGCCGAAAGACGGCGTTTGCGCGGGCTTGGCATTGGCCGGTGATGGAAGTATTCCGACCCCATGCTGACCTCAAGCGCTTGGGCGCCAGGTTTGCGAATAATTTCAGCGTCCCCCACGCGGAACCGGTGCTAGAGTAAGCCCGCCGGCCGGGACCACCCAGCGCATCACGGACAACCAATGCAGGCCCTCTTTATCGGACAAACCTATATCGACGTCGTGTTCATCACCGACCACATGCCGACCGGCGACGAAAAGCACGTGGCAAAGGACTACGCGGTCTCCTTCGGCGGCAATGCGGTCACGGCGGCGTTCTGCTGCGCCAAGCTCGGCATCGTGCCCGATCTCATCGCCACGGCAGCCAATGACTGGCTGGGACGCATGTTCCAGGACATGTGCGCGAAATACGCGATCTCGCTGCATGGGCGGAAGGTGAACCAGTCGTCGCTGTCCTTCATCATGCCCAAGGATGGCAAGCGCGCCATCGTCCGCTGCCGCGACGACGAGCACATCCATCCGTTCCCGATGCTCAACCTCGGCGGCTGCCGCGCGCTGCATGTCGACGGCCACCAGCCGGATGCCGCGATTCACTACGCAAAGGTCTGCCGCGAGGCCGGCATCCTGACGTCGCTCGACGGTGGCGGCCTGCGCACCAATACGCATGAACTCCTGGAATTCATCGACGTCGCGATCGTCGCCGAACGGCTGTGCGAGCAGATGGACCTGACGCCGGAAAAGATGCTCGACTATCTCAAGAGCCGCGGCTGCAAGATCGGCGGCGTCACCATGGGTGAGAAGGGCCTGCTCTGGTACAACGAGACCGGCGCAGTCGAGATCATGCCGGCGATGCCGATCCCGCGCGAGCGCGTGATCGACACCAACGGCGCCGGCGACGTCTTCCACGGCGCCTATGTCTATTCCTACCTCGCCCATCCCGGCAAAAGCTGGCGCGAACATTTCGACTTCGCCCGCGCCGCCTCGACCTTCAAGATCCAGCGCCTCGGCAACGAGGCCGGCCTGCCGACCCTTGTCGACATCGCCAAGGTCAGGCACGAGTTCGAGGTCAGGGTCTAGAATTCGCAAGGGTTGACTTCGTAGAGGGTTTCATGGGGCGCGTCTTCGTCGCGGGCAGCATCAACATGGATGTGGTGGCGACGGCTGATCGCCACCCAAAAGTCGGCGAGACCGTTGCCGGCCGGCAGGTGCTGTATTTTCCAGGCGGCAAGGGGGCGAACCAGGCGGTCGCCGCGTCGCGGCTCGGCGCGAAGACCACGCTGATCGGGCGGCTGGGCAAGGATTCATTCGGGGCTGATCTCAGGACGTTCCTCGGCAATCAGGGCATCGATCTCGGCTCTATCCGCGAGACGGCCGAGGTGCATACCGGCACCGCCATCATCACGGTGGCGGAGGCGGACAACACGATCGTCGTCATCCCCGGCAGCAATGCGCTGGTCAGCGCTGACGATGTGGCGGCCGTTCCGCTGACGAAGGGCGATGTTGCCGTCAGTCAGTTCGAGATTCCGCTGCCGACCATTGCAGCATTCTTCCAGCGCGCTCGCGCTACCGGGGCGACGACGCTGCTCAACCCGGCACCGGCGCAAAAGATGTCCAGCGAGTTGCTCGCGCTCGTCGACATCCTCGTGCTGAACGAAACCGAGCTCGGCTTCCTCGCAGGCGCCGAGCTGTCCGACAGCGACGAGGCCAAGCGGATCATCGACGTCGCACGTCAGCTTCAGGTGCGCGAGGACCAGACCATCTGCGTCACGCTCGGCAAGCGCGGCGTGCTCGCGCTCGTCGGCCGCGAGGAGTTCTCGGTGCCCGGTCGCGTGGTGAAGGCGGTCGACACCACAGGCGCTGGCGATTGCTTTGTCGGCGCGCTCGCGGCGCAACTCGCCGCCGGCGTGCCTTTGCACGCCGCACTCACCTTCGCCAATGCAGCCGCATCGATCTCCGTGCAGCGCATGGGCGCGGGTCCGTCGATGCCGACGGCGGCGGAAGTCACCGCTGTCGTCAGGGCGGACTGATCAAGCCAGCGCCGCCTTCAGATCAAAGCGCTCATCCGCGGCCTGCTCCGGCGTAATCGAACGGTCCATGCCGAACAGCCTGCGGCCGAACATGTGATCGCCGGCGCGGTTGACCGATTCGATTCCGAGCAGCTTGTCGTCCTTGTAGCAGAAGGCCGAAAATGCCTTCTTTGTGGGATCGCCGCGCAGCACGACGCGGTTGTAGCCTGTGGTGAGCCCCGCCATCTGGAGCTTGTCGTCGCCCTGGTCGCTCCAGAACCAGGGATGACCGTCATAGGCCTTCCTGTCGCCGGTCAGCCGCGCCGCGAGGCAGCGGGCGTGATCGGTTGCGTTCTGCACCGATTCCAGCCGCAGCGATCCGCCAAAGCGCGGGCTGGCGAACAGCGCGCAGTCGCCGATCGCCGAGATGTTCGGATCAGCCGTCGAGAGATACTCGTCGACGATGATGCCTGCGGCGACGGGAAGCCCCGCTTCGGCCGCAAGCTCGATATTCGGCAGCACGCCGACGCCGACCACGATGAGATCGGCCGGCAAATGCTGACCGTCGCTGAGGCTGACGCCGGTGACCTTGCCGCCTTCGGCCTCGATCGAGGTTGCCTGCACGCCGAGGTGAATGCGGATGCCGGCCTCGCGATGCCGCGCCTGAAAATACTCCGAGACCTCCGCCGTCACCGCACGCGCCATCACGCGGGGCGCCAGCTCGAGCACGTCGACCTCCAGGCCCTTGATCCGCGCGGTAGACGCGAATTCGAGGCCGATGAAACCGGCGCCGATGACCACGACACGTGTCTTCGACGGGATGATTCTTCGCAGCGTCTCGCTGTCGTCGAGGATGCGTAAATATTTCACGTCGGGCAGATTTGCGTTGGGCAGATCGAGCAGCCGGTTGCGCGCGCCGGTCGCCAGCACGAGGTGGCCGTAGGGAAGCGTCTCGCCCGAGGCGAGGAGCACCTTGCGGTCCGCGCGGTCGACCGAGACGGCGCGGCCCGCGATCAGTTCGATCTTCTGGTCGTGGTAAAATTTCTCCGGCCGGAACATCAGGCTCTCCGGTCCGGCCGAGCCCTTGATATAGCCCTTGGACAGAGGCGGCCGCTGGTAGGGCAGATGCGCCTCGTCGTTGATCAGGCAAATGCGATCAGAAAAGCCGGCCTGCCGGAGCGATGCCGCGACCTGATAGCCACCATGGCCGGCACCGACAATGATCACCGGACCATCAGTCATTGGAACAGCCCATTTCCGGAGACACGAGCGTAACCCATGTCGTCTCCTCTCTCGCTGATTTTGGCTTGGCTCGCCTAGGAGGAGCCGGCGCTCGTGTCCGTCCCTAAACGAAGGCGGCCCCATTTGAGCCTATCGTTTCGCCTTGCGCAAGGGCGCCGGCCGCAGCATGCGGGGATTGTCTCCGCTTGCCTTCTGCGATTTAGTTGCAGCAATGACCTCTTGCCGGGGATTTTTCCGATGCCAGCTCCCATCTCCCAGCCCGATGATCCCGCTCTGCTGCGGGTCGACGGTCCGATCGCAACCATCACGCTCAACCGCCCCGCCGCATTCAACTCGATCAACCTCGCGATCGCGCAGAAGCTCGAGCAGCTCGCGGCCTATATCGAGAGCACCGACGAGATCAGGGTCGTGGTCCTCGAAGGTGAAGGCCGCGCCTTCTCAGCCGGCGGCGATCTGCAGACGATCGGTGCAGCCGCCGAAGCCAACACGGTGACGCCGGTCGTGGGCGAACTCTTGAAGCACTATCATGCCTTCATCGAGATCATCCGGCGCATGCCAAAACTGTCGCTGTCCAGCGTGCACGGCTCGGCCGCCGGCGCCGGCATGGGCCTGGCCTTCGTCACCGACCTCTGCATCGCCGCGGAGGATGCCAAGTTCACACCGGCCTACGCCAAGATCGGCGTCTCGCCCGATGGCGGCAGCACGGTCGGCGTCGTCGGCACGGTCGGCTCCCGCCGCGCGCTGCAGATCTTCCTGTCCGAGGACAATTTTACCGCACAGCAAGCCTATGAATGGGGCCTGGTTGCGAAGGTCGTTCCCGCCACGGAGTTGAAGGCGGCCACGCGAAAACTCGCCGAGCGCCTGGCGCAGAACCCGCCGGCTGCGATCGCCGGAACCAAGTCGCTGGTCTACCAGGCCGTCACCACGCCGGTGAAGCAACAGCTTGATGCCGAAGAGCACAAGATCATCATGGCGATGAACACGGAGGAGTTTCGCGTCGCCGTGAAGAAATTCACGAGCAAGAGCAAGTGAGCGCGCCGACGCCATCGCGGTCGTTCTGCTGCCTGCGCCATGGCGCGACCGATTGGAACAGGCAGGGACGCTTTCAGGGACGGACTGACAATCCGCTGAACGCGGACGGGCTTGCACAGGCGCACGATGCGGCCAGCGTGTTGCAGCGTGTGCGCATCACCCGCATCGTGAGCAGCCCATTGGTGCGCGCGCTGAAAACGGCCGAGATCATCGGCGCGGCTGCGTCGGTCCCCGTAGCTGTGGACCCCGGCATCATCGAATTCGACTTCGGCAGCTTTGAAGGCCTTCCCGTTCGCGACACCATGGCCGAGCATGGCGTCAAATCGGCGGAAGGACTCGTTTCGATCTTGCCGGACGATGGCGAGGCGTGGAGCGCCATGATTGAGCGATCACTAAGCTGCGTCTCGCTCTGGCTGGAGCGGCATCCCGGCGACCACTTCCTGTTCGTCTGCCATGACGCGGTGATGCAGGGCATGGCGAAATCGCTCAGTGGCAGCTATTTCAAGAACAGTCACGGCACGCCCTTTCGCTACGTCCGCGAAGGAGCGCAATGGCGGATCGAGCAAGTCGCTACTTAGGACAGATGTAGCCCGTGCCCGCAGGCGACTTGAAGCAGCCGACCGATTCCGGCAGCACGTGCCGCGGGAGCCACAGCACCACGCCCGGAAAATAGATCGCGAACGCGATCGTCGCGAAGAACACGAGATAGATCGGCAGCGCCGCGCGCAGCGCCTTGGCAAAACTGATGCCGACGAATTTCGAGGCCATCAGCAATACCAGGCCATAAGGCGGCGTGATCAGGCCGAAGGCGAGCGTCGCAATCAGCACCACGCCCATATGCACGCCGTTGATGTCGCCTGCCTCGGTCAGCGCATTGACCAGCGGCATGAAGATGATGATGGTCGGCACCGGTTCGATGAAGTCGCCGACCACCGTGAACAACAGCACCATTAGCAGCATGATCAGATGCGGATCGTTGCCAGCGATCGAGGTGATCATTTCGGCGATGTAGCTCGCGCCCCGCAAATAGGCGAGCATCCAGCCGAAGGCGTTGGCGGCGCCGATGGTGATCAGCGGCAGCGAGAAGATCAGGCCGGCGAGGCAAAAATCGTACGGGATCTTTTTGATATGCCCGCGGTTGAGCGCGGGGATCACGACGAGCACGATCCAGGCTACGGCGACGACGCCGGCTTCCGTCGGCGTGAACCAGCCGGTGAGAATGCCTCCAAGCAGGATCACCGGGATCATCAGCGGCAGGGCCGCATCTCCGGCCGCGAACACCACCTGGCGCAGCGGCGCGCGCGGCTTGCGCAGGCCCGAGGGGCCGAAGAAATAGCAGTAGATCATCAGGCCGAAGCCGATCATCAGGCCCGGCACGACGCCGGCCATGAACAGACCGGCGATCGAGACGTTGCCGACCGCGCCATAGACCACGGCGGTGATGCTCGGCGGCACCAGTGCCGCAATCGTCGAGGCGGATGCGATGATCGCAGCGATGAAGGCAGGCTCATAGCCCTCCCGCTTCATCGGGCCGCCCAGCGCGCGGCTCATCACGGCGACGTCGGCCGTGGTCGATCCCGACATTTCCGAGAAGAACATGCTGAAGACGACCACGACCTGCGACAACCCGCCCCTGATGTGCCCGACCAGCGACACCGAGAGGTTCGCGATCCGCACCACCACATTGGCCGAGCTCATGAGCTCACCGACCAGCAGGAAGAACGGGATCGCAAGCAGCGCCTCGGAATCCACGCCGTCAAATATCTTCTGGATGATCGCGGCGAGAGAGACGTCCGACAGGATCGCGCCGATGAAGACGCCGGCCATCAGCGAGAACGGCACGGGCACGCCGAGATAGCCGAACGACAGGAAGCACACCGACATCAACACCAGGACAATGGGTGCGCTCACGGCGACGCCCTCATCTGCGCGTCAGTGACGACGGGCGCCGCATCCTCGTCCGGCGGCTCGGGATGGTCAAAGCCGTTACGTAAGCCGTTGACGAGCTGCTCGATGGTGAACAGGCCGATAAGCACGCCCGAAAGCGGAATGATCGCATAGAGCGATGCGATCGGCGTCCCCGACGGCAGGCGAAAGCTGCCGAAGCCGCGCAGATAGTTCTGATAGCCGTACCAGATCAGGCAGAAGGCGACGCCGAGCACGACGAGGCGGATGATCACTTCGACGATCAGCCGCGGCGTGCCGTGCATCGCCTCGGAGATCGCGGTGAGATAGAGGTGGTCGTTGCGCCGGGTCGCGGCCGCCGTCCCGATGAAGATCGCGTAGATGAACAGCGTCGAGGTGACTTCCTGAAGCCACAGCCAGGGGTGGCCGATGGTGCGCGTCACGATGTCGGCGGTCACCGACAGCGAGAAGCCGAAGCATAGCACGCCGCAGAGGATCATCAGCGTCAGCTCAAGCCAGTCGAGCCAGCGCCATTTCAGGTGACGTTGCCGTTGCACCAGCAGCTTGTCGGCGATGGCCATCAATGTCCTCGTCGTCCCGGCTTAAAGCCGGGTGAGTTGGTTGAATCGATGCGAGCCGAGAGTTCACCTCTCCCGTAGGGAGAGGTCGGAGCGCATCGATAGATGCGATCCGGGTGAGGGGTTACGGTTTCACTAAACGCTGCGGCCCCTCACCCGGATTGCTGCGCAATCCGACCTCTCCCCGCTGGGGAGAGGTGAC
>JAEWFG010000265.1 GCA_023388935.1 Pseudomonadota bacterium
GCCCTACGCCGCCCGGACATTCCCCATGAAGCGATCGAGTTCGGCGCGGAGGCGGGTGCTTTCGGATGACAGCGTCTTGGCCGAGTTCAGCACCTCTTCCGAGGCCGAGCCGGTCTCGGCGGCGCCGCGGTTGACCTGGCCGATGTCGGTCGCCGCCGCTTGCGTGCCCTGCGCCACCGTCTGGACGCTGCGGGCGATCTCCTGCGTCGCTGCGCCCTGCTGCTCGACGGCACTCGCGATCGACGTCGAGATGGTCGAGATCTGGCCGATGGTCGCGCCGATCTCCTTGATCGCCGCGACCGATTCGGCCGTCGCACCCTGCATGCCCGTGATGTGCGAGGAGATCTCGTCCGTCGCCCTCGCGGTCTGGCTCGCCAGTGACTTCACTTCGCTGGCGACCACCGCAAAGCCGCGGCCGGCTTCACCGGCGCGCGCCGCCTCGATGGTGGCGTTCAGCGCCAGCAGGTTGGTCTGCTCGGCAATCGCCGTGATCAGCTTCACGACCTCGCCGATCTGCTGGGCGGCGTGCGACAGCTTGCCGATGCGACTGTCGGTCTCCTTCGCCTGCACCACCGCAGCTTCAGCAATGCGGCTGGAATCGCGGACCTGGCGGCCAATCTCCTCGACCGAGGCCGAGAGCTCTTCCGTCGCAGTCGCGACCGACTGCATGTTGCTGGAGGCCTGCTCGGAAACATCGGCAACCTGGCTCGACAGGCTTTGTGTGGTCTCGGCGGTACGCGTCAGCGTCGAGGCCGCCGATTCGAGCTGCACGGCCGAGGCCGAGACGTTGGAGACGATGGCACCGACCGCGCTCTCGAAATCGTCGGCAAAGCGAATCAACTCGGAGCGGCGGGCCGCCGACTGCTCCTTGTTCTGGGCTTCGCTGGCAGCGGCATCACGCTCGGCCTTGGCCACGGCCTGAATCTTGAACTCCTCGACAGCAGCGGCCATCTCGCCGATCTCGTCCTTGCGGCCGAGACCCGGCAGCACGACGTCGAAATTGCCCGACGCGAGCTCGCGCATCGCCTTGCACATCGCGATCATCGGACGCGAAATGCCGGTGCCGAGCAGGAAGGCGAGCACGATGCCGAGCAACGTGCCGCCGACGGCCAGCATCAGGACGAAGTGCTCGGTCTGCCCGATGGTGGCCTCAGATTCCGAATCGAGCCGCTGCTGCTCGGCGACGAGGTCCGCCTTCATGGCGGTGGCGCCCTGAAGGATCGCGCCGGCCGAGCCGCTCATTTCGGTCACGAGTTCATCGACCAGCTTGGCGCTGGCGATCAGCTTTTCCAGCGCTTCACGATAGGCGACAAACAGCGCCTTGGCGTCCTTCAGGCCGGCGAGGATCTTGTCGTCCATGGAGTAGACCGCGCCGAGGGAGTTCTCGACGAATTTCAGCCGCGCCAGTGCGCTGGTGGCGATCGCCTGGTCGGACGTCAGCACGAAGTTGGTCGCCGCGGCAATCGCGGTCTGGAACTGGGCGTTGACCTGTTTGGTCCCGAACTCGATCGACTGCGCCTCGGCGTCCGAGGCGTTGTTGCCGATGTCATCGAGTTTGTATTTCAGGAGGTTGGCGTTGCGCGTGAGCTGGTTCTCGACCAGGAGCGCGCTATCGCGCTTGGCCTTGAGAACCTTCGCGAAGGTCGTGGAGAAATTGGAAAACTCCTTGGCGAGCTTGCCGAGGCTCTCCTGCCGCGCAGGCTTCTTGGCGCTGTTGACGGCCTGGTCGATTGCGTTCTTCAGGCTCGCCTCAGCCTCCAGTGCCGCCTTGGCGTCGTCTTCCTTGCCGGTGACCACGAAATATTTGGCGGCCGAACGGTAGGCGAGCAACTCCCGGTCGATATTGCGGGCCAAGTCCGCCTCGGAAACGCTGGCGCGGTAGGACCCGACCCCGGACGAGACCCGCTCGAAGCCGAAATATGAGAAAGCCATGCTGCCGGCAGAGATCACCAGCACGGCGGCAAAGCCGAGGATGATCTTTGCGCGGAACCTGAGGGTCGGAATTATTGTGCGCTTCGACGACGACGCGATACGCCCGGACATCTCCACCCCCATTATTCTATTCCAGCCGCGATCCGGAGGCGCCCCGCCCCCTGGCCCGGATGCGCAAAACTAAGGCAGAATCGATAAAGGGCGGTAAATTTGGCACACGCGTGCAACCTCCTGCTTCGTCGGTCAAAGGCTGACCGGATGACGTGATGGCTGGCATCCCCACCCTCGGAAGCCGGTCCGGCCAAGGAATCCTCGATCTGCCCGCACAAATCATTGGGCCTGCGCCTGGATCCGGTGACTTTTCCATGACCGGGGCGACCAAAATCCTAGTTGCAAAGTTCCGGGTCGCTGTCTCTAATTAGAGACAATCAAAATCAGCTCCGGGAGGACTTCACCGTGTCTACAGTCAAACTGACAGTGAACGGCAAGGCCGTTGCTGTCGACGTCGAGGATCGCACGCTGCTGGTCCATCTCCTGCGCGATCACCTCAATCTCACGGGGACCCATGTCGGCTGTGACACCAGCCAGTGCGGCGCCTGCGTCGTGCACATGGACGGCAAGGCGGTGAAATCCTGCACCATGCTGGCGGGCCAGGCCGACGGCGCCAGCGTCACCACGATCGAGGGCATTGCCAAAGGCGACGAGCTGCACCCGATGCAGGCAGCCTTTCGCGACAATCACGGTCTCCAGTGCGGCTATTGCACGCCGGGCATGATCATGTCGGCGATCGACATCGTGCATCGCCATAGCTCTCAAGCATCTGGCGGTCAGCTCGACGAAGCCACCGTCCGTAGTGAGCTCGAAGGCAATATCTGCCGCTGCACCGGCTACCACAACATCGTCAAGGCCGTGCTGGATGCGGCCGGCCGCATGAAGGTCTCGCAGGCGGCCGAGTAAAGCGGCCCGCCTCGAAAGCAGAATCACCGCCGCAGCTATCGACGGACAGCGCGGCCAAACAATTTCCGGTCGGGAGGACCAGACATGGGTGTTGAAGGCATCGGCGCACGCGTCGTGCGGAAGGAAGACAAGCGTTTCATTACCGGCAAGGGCCGCTACGTCGACGACATCAAATTGCAGGGCATGACCCATGCCCATTTCATCCGAAGCCCGCACGCGCACGCCAAGGTGAAGAAGATCGACTCGTCCGCCGCGCTGAAGATGCCGGGCGTGGTCGCGGTGCTCACCGGACAGCAGATCGTCGACGACAAGGTCGGCAACCTCATCTGCGGCTGGGCCATCACATCCAAGGACGGCAGCCCGATGAAGATGGGCGCATGGCCGGCGATGGCGCCGGAGACGGTGCGCTTCGTCGGCCAGGCTGTCGCCGTCGTAATCGCGGACAGCAAGAATCTGGCGCGCGACGCTGCCGAAGCGGTGGTCGTGGACTATGAAGAGCTGCCGGCAGTCGCCGACGTCCACGCCGCCATCAAGGCCGGCGCAGCGCAGCTTCACCCCGAAGCCCCCGGCAACCAGGTCTATGACTGGGTGCTCGGCGACGAGGGCGCAACGGATGCAGCCTTCGCGAAGGCCGCCAATGTCGTGAAGCTCGACGTCACCAACAACCGCCTCGCCCCGAATGCGATGGAGCCGCGCGCGGCAATCGCCGACTACGACGCGGCGGACGAGCATTTCACGCTCTATACGACGTCGCAGAACCCGCACGTCGCCCGCCTCGTGCTGTCGGCGTTCTACAACATCGCCCCCGAGCACAAGCTGCGCGTGATCGCACCTGACGTCGGCGGCGGCTTTGGCTCCAAGATCTTCATCTATCCCGAAGAGATGGTAGCGCTGTGGGCCTCGAAGAAGGTCGGCCGACCCGTGAAATGGACCGGCGACCGCACCGAGGCCTTCCTCACCGACGCGCATGGCCGCGACCATGTTACCCATGCCGAGATGGCATTCGACGCCAGCAACAAGATCACCGGCCTGAAAGTGAAGACCTACGCCAATTTCGGCGCGTACATGTCGCTGTTCTCGTCGTCGGTGCCGACCTATCTCTACGCGACGCTGCTGTCGGGCCAATACAACATCCCGGCGATCCATGCCGAGGTGATCGGCGTCTACACCAACACCACGCCGGTCGATGCCTATCGCGGCGCGGGCCGCCCCGAGGCGAGTTACCTGATCGAACGGCTGATGGAGACGGCTGCGCGGCAGTTGAAGGTCGATCCGGCCGAGCTGCGTCGGACCAACTTCATCACCCAGTTCCCGCACCAGACGCCGGTAATCATGGCCTATGACACTGGCGACTTTAATGCCTCGCTCGATGCTGCGATGAAGGCGATCGACTATGCCGGCTTCGCCGCCCGCAAGGCGCAAGCGAAGTCACAAGGCAAGCTGCGCGGCATCGGCGTGTCCTGCTACATCGAGGCCTGCGGCATCGCCCCGTCCAAGGCGGTCGGCAGCTTAGGTGCCGGCGTCGGCCTGTGGGAATCCGCAGAAGTGCGCGTCAACCCGGTCGGCACCATCGAGATCCTCACGGGCTCGCACAGCCACGGCCAGGGTCATGAGACGACGTTCTGCCAGCTCGTCGCCGATCGTCTGGGCGTTCCGATCAGCCAGGTCTCGATCGTTCACGGCGACACCGACAAGGTGCAGTTCGGCATGGGCACTTACGGCTCGCGCTCGGCGGCCGTCGGTCTCACCGCGATCCTGAAGGCGATGGAGAAGATGGAATCCAAGGCCAAGAAGATCGCAGCGCATGCCCTGGAAGCGTCCGAGGCCGACATCGTGATCGAGAACGGCGAGTTCAAGGTGACCGGCACCGATAAGGCGATCGCCTTCCCGATGGTCGCGCTCGCGGCCTACACCGCACACAACCTGCCTGATGGGATGGAGCCGGGCCTGAAGGAGAGCGCCTTCTACGACCCGTCCAACTTCACCTTCCCGGCCGGTGCGTATATCTGCGAGCTTGAGGTCGATCCCGGCACCGGCAAGACCTCCTTCGTCAACTTCGTCGCAGCCGACGATTTCGGCCGGCTGATCAACCCGATGATCGTCGAAGGCCAGGTCCATGGCGGCCTTGCCCAGGGCATCGGGCAGGCGCTGCTCGAGCACGCGATCTACGATGCCAACGGCCAGCCGGTCACGGCCTCGTTCATGGACTACTCCATGCCGCGCGCCGACGACCTGCCTTCGTTCAACCTCTCCCACACCACGACGCTCTGCCCGGGCAATCCGCTCGGCATCAAGGGTTGCGGTGAAGCTGGCGCGATCGGCGCCTCTGCGGCCGTGATCAACGCGATCACGGATGCGATCGGCAAGAACAACCTGGAAATGCCCGCAACCCCGGACCGGGTGTGGCGCACGATCCACGCGGCTTAAGAGGGGGAACGAAGATGTACCAGACCACCTATCATCGCGCCTCCTCGGTCGACGAGGCCGCCAGCCTGTTCGGCAAGAGCAGCGAGGCGAAATTCCTCGCCGGCGGCCAAACGTTGCTGCCGGTGATGAAGCAGCGCCTCGCCAGCCCGTCCGACCTGATCGACCTTGCGAAGATCAAGGACATGATCGGCGTCGAGGCCTCCGGCGACACGCTGACCATCAAGGCCGCCACACCGCATTATGATGTGGCGACCAGCGATGCCGCGAAGAAGGCGATCCCTGCGCTCGCCTATCTCGCCTCGCTGATCGGCGACCCGGCGGTGCGTTATCGCGGCACGATCGGCGGCTCGCTCGCCAACAACGATCCGGCCGCCGACTATCCAGCCGCGACGTTGGCGCTCGGCGCGACGGTCAAGACTAACAAGCGGTCGATTGCGGCGGATGATTTCTTCAAGGGTCTGTTCACGACGGCCCTCGAAGACGGCGAGATCATCACCGCCGTGTCGTTCCCGATTCCACAGAAGGCGGGCTACGCCAAGATGCCACATCCGGCCTCGCGCTTCGCGCTGACGGGCGTATTCGTCGCGCAGACGAAGTCGGGCGAGATCCGCGTTGCCGCCACCGGCGCCTCGCAGAGCGGTGTGATGCGTGTTCCCGCAATCGAAGCCGCGCTGAAGGCGAGTTGGTCGCCGTCGGCGATCGACAGCGTGAATATTTCGGCGAGCGGACTTCTCTCCGACATTCACGGTTCGTCGGACTACCGCGCCAACCTCGTCAAGGTGATGGCACAGCGCGCGGTTGCGGCTGCCGGCTGACAACGCATCAACCGGCTTGAGCGCGACACAATCACGCTTTAGCGCCTCAACACAAATCTTTCGCGGCGCGCAGCAATGCGCGCCGCTTTTGTTATGCGCCCATGCATGAAAAGCGCTTGCCTCGTTGGCGTGAAGGCGAGAAAAGTTAATCAGCCAATTAACTCGCCCCCGCAGAGGAATGTCCGAGGCGCTTGCCGGACCACCGGTATCCGCCCGCGACCCGAGGAAACAACAACGTGCTCGATAAGCCAGCCCAAAGCTCTTCCGTCCGCACTTCCGGCCCGCTCTCGGGCTTCCGCGTCGTCGAATTCGCCGGCATCGGACCAGGCCCGTTCGCCTGCATGATGCTGGCCGATATGGGCGCCGAAGTCGTCACGCTCGACCGCGTCGGCGCGAAGAAGAGCATGAAATCGGTGGCGGGGCGCGGCCGCAAGGTGATCGAGCTCGACCTCAAGGACAAGGCGGCAATTGCGCAGGTGCTCGACCTGCTCGCAACCGCCGATGCGCTGGTCGAGGGCTTCCGCCCCGGCGTGATGGAGCGTCTCGGGCTCGGCCCCGAAATCGTGCTCGCCCGCAATCCAAAACTCGTCTACGGCCGCATGACCGGCTGGGGCCAGGAAGGCCCGCTTGCGAACGCCGCCGGTCATGACATCAATTACATCTCGATCACCGGCGCGCTCGCCGCGATCGGCACCAAGGAAGCGCCGGTGCCGCCGCTCAATCTGGTCGGCGATTTCGGCGGCGGCGCGCTCTATCTCGTCGTCGGTGTGCTCGCCGCACTTCTGGAAGCGCAGAAATCCGGCAAGGGCCAGGTCGTCGATACCGCGATGTGCGACGGCGCGGCATCGCTGATGTCATTCTTCTTCGACATGACCACGCTCGGACGCTGGACCGAGGGCCGCAACCAGAACTTCCTCGACGGCGGCGCGCATTTCTACGGCGTCTATGAATGCGCCTGCGGCCACTTCGTCTCGATCGGTTCGATCGAGCCGCAGTTCTACGCGCTGCTGCGCGAGCACGCGGGCCTGACCGATGCCGATTTCGACGCGCAGATGGACCGCAAGGCCTGGCCGGCGCTGAAGGAGAAGCTGAAGGCCGTGTTCAAGAGCAAGACGCGCGAAGACTGGTGCAAGATCATGGAAGGCACCGACATCTGCTTCGCACCGGTGCTGACCATGTCGGAAGCGACCGAGCATCCGCACATGGTCGCCCGCAACGTGTTCCTCGAGCGCCACGGCGTGAAACAGCCCGCGCCCGCGCCGCGATTCTCGCGCACGCCGTCTGCGGTCCGGGAGCCGGAAGGCGCCGAGATCGGAGCCGTTACGGCTGCGTGGAAAGCGGGCCGCTAAGGCGGGCTTAAGGGTTGCAAGCAGGCACCTTTTGCGTCACTTCGCGTTCATGCAAGTGACACAAGGTGCGACCCCGTGAACCAGACTGACCGCCCGCGTCCCTCTCAAACCATGCGCGTCGGCGCAGCCATTCTCGGCAACGCGCTCGAATTCTACGATTTTACCGTCTACGCGGCGTTCGCCACCTGGCTCGCCAAGGCGTTCTTCCGGGCGGACAATCCGAACACGAGCCTGCTGCTGGCCGTCGCGACGTTCGGCGTCGGCTTCGTGGCGCGGCCGCTCGGCGGAATCGTCATCGGCGCCTATGCGGATCGCTTCGGCCGCAAGCCCGCGATGACCCTGACCATCTGGTTGATGGCGCTTGGAACCGGCATCATCGGATTGTTGCCGACCTACGATCAGATCGGCCTGATGGCGCCGGTCCTGCTGGTGCTCGCGCGCCTGCTGCAGGCTTTTCGACCGGAGGCGAGATGGGTCCGGCGACGACCTATCTTCTCGAAAGCGCGCCTGCGCATCGCAAGGGCTTCTTCGGCAGCTGGCAGCTCGCCAGCCAGAACATGGGCAGCCTCCTTTCAGCTTTGATCGGTCTTTTGCTTGCGCTGCTGATCACGCCGGGCGCAAATGACAGCTGGGGCTGGCGAATCCCCTTCCTGCTGGGAATCCTGATTGCGCCGGTCGGTTATTTCATCCGCCGCAATCTCGATGAAACCCTGAACACGGAAGAAGCTCATGCCAGCGTGGGCGGCGTGCTCTCCGACATCCTGGCCAACCACTGGGCCAAGATCGTGCTCTGCATCCTCTTGATCTCGGGCGCGACGATCAGCCAGTATTTCTTCCTCTACACGACCACCTACGCAATCAACACGCTGCACTACAGTCAGAGCTGGGCGATGGCGACGAACTTCGTCACCTTCATCAGCGGAACCATCTTTGCCTTGCTGGGCGGTGCGCTGGCGGACAAATACGGCTTGAAGACGATTGCCATAGTCCCGCGCATTATCGTGACGCTGCTGTTCTATCCCGCTCTGCAGCTCGTCGTATCGTCGGGCTCACCGGCGGTCTTCGTGGCGACGTCGGCAACGTTGATCGCATTCCACGCGATGGCGTCAGGCGCGGGTATCATTCTCATCCCGCTGATCTTCCCTGCCGTCGTACGCACCGCAGGTCTCTCGATCGCCTACGCGCTCGGCGTCACCATCTTCGGCGGCACGGCGCAGTTCGTGTTCACCTGGATCATCGGCGCGACCGGCGACAAGCTGTCATGGGTCTGGTACGTCATCGCCATGAGCGTCATCAGCCTGATCGCGACGATGGCGCTGCGGCTACCTGAAGGTGTCGAGCGAAGGCGGCAGGGGGCAGCATCGGGCGTCGCGGTAGCGAGCTCGTCGAGCTGACGACGAATAAAGCCCGCACTCTGTAGGGTGGGCAAAGGCGCGCAGCGCCGTGCCCACCATGTCTCCGCGATCGCAGCAGAAACGGTGGGCACGCTTCGCTTTGCCCACCCTACGGCAGTGTGCGGGCACGTCGCGGCCCTACGCCGCCGTATCCACCTTCAACACACCACGCCGGATCTGGTCTTCCTCGATCGACTCGAACAGGGCCTTGAAGTTGCCCTCGCCGAAGCCGTCGTCGCCCTTGCGCTGGATGAACTCGAAGAAGATCGGGCCGATCGCGTTGGCCGAGAAGATCTGCAGCAGCACCTTGGTTTGGCCGCCGTCGACCACGCCCTCGCCGTCGATCAGGATGCCGTTGGTCTTGAGTCGCGCAACGTCCTCGCCGTGCTTGGGCAGGCGCGCGTCGATCCGCTCAAAATAAGTCTCGGGCGGCGACGGCATGAAGGGCAGGTCGGCCTCTCGCAAGGCTTCGATGGTGCGGTAGATGTCGCGGCAGCCGCAGGCGATGTGCTGGATGTCCTCGCCGCGATAGGTCTTCAGATATTCCTCGATCTGGCCGGAATCGCCGGCGTCTTCGTTGATCGGAATGCGGATCTTGCCGTCCGGGCTGGTCAGCGCGCGCGAGAACAGGCCGGAGGCGCGGCCTTCGATGTCGAAGAAGCGGATCTGGCGGAAATTGAAAAGCTTTTCGTAGAAGCCGGCCCAGACGTCCATGCGGCCGCGATGGACGTTGTGGGTGAGATGGTCAAGGTAGAACAGGCCGGCGCCGTTGGGCCGCGGATCGCGCGCACCGAGCCACTCGAACTCGGCATCATAGGCCGAACCCTTGGCGCCGTAGCGATCGACCAGATAAAGCAGGCTGCCGCCGATGCCCTTGATCGCGGGCACATCGAGCGTTTTTTGCGCGGATGACACATCGGCAGGCTCCGCGCCGAGCGAGATCGCACGGTCATAGGCCGCCTGCGCATCGACCACGCGGAACGCCATCGACGGCGCGCAGGGGCCGTGCGCCGCGACGAAGTCGTAGCCGTGGGTGCCGGGCTCCTCATTGACGAGATAGTTGATATCGCCCTGGCGATAGACCGTGATCTTCTTGGTTCTGTGGCGGGCGACGGGCGCATAGCCCATCAGCTTGAACAGCGCGTGCAGCTCTTCCGGATTGGGGTGCGCATATTCGACGAACTCGAACCCGTCGGTGCCCATCGGATTGTCGGCGCTGATCGTGGCAGGCGGTGCATCGTGCGGAAACGGTCCCATGGTGCTCTCCCAAATTGCTATTGCCATGAACTATCCTTCACGGGACATGCAATGAGCGTGCAAACGGGACGTCTCTTGGCTACCATATGCACGATCCGTGCATAAAACGAGCAAATGACGCATGATTTCGGTTGACGCCTTCGACCTCAAGATCCTGGGCGCGCTCCAGGACGACGGCCGCCTCACCAACCAGGAACTCGCCGAGCTCGCAGGGCTTTCGGCCTCGCAATGCTCGCGCCGGCGGATGCGGCTGGAGGAGGAGAAAGTGATCGCGGGCTACCACGCCGATCTATCCAGCGAGGCGCTGGGCTTCGGCGTGATTGCCTTCATCCAGGTGCGGCTTGCGACCCACTCACCGGACAATTCGAAGCGCTTCCGTGCTCTGATCAATCGCATCGACGAAATCCAGGAGGCCTATTCGCTGACTGGCGACGCCGATTACGTGCTCAAGGCGGTGCTGCGCGACCTCAAGGGGCTCTCCAACCTCGTCAACGATGTGCTGATGCCGCACCAGAGCGTGGCGCATGTGCGCTCCTCGATCGTGCTCGACAGGCTCAAGGAAAGCTCGCGGCTGCCGCTGAAGGAGATCAAGCCCGGCTGAAATCGAGGGAAATGCGGCATTTGCGCTGCGCGCGCGATCTGCGATGATCCCAGTCAATCCGGGAGTTTCAGCGCCATGGCTCTGCAGCTTCGACCGAACTGCGAATATTGCGACCACGACCTGCCGCCGAATGCAACGGATGCGCGGATCTGCTCCTATGAATGCACCTTCTGTGCGGACTGCGTCGAGACGAAGCTGTTCAACGTCTGCCCGAACTGCGGCGGCGGCTTCGCGCCGCGCCCGATCCGCCCCACGCAGGAATGGCGGCCGGGCGTGTGCACGAGCAAGCAGGCGCCGTCCGACAAGCGGGTGCATCTGAAGTACAGCGCGGAGGACGTCGCGGCGCATTGCGCGAGAGTACGCGACGTACCGCCCGAGAAGCGGTAGGTCTTGTAGGGTGGGCAAAGCGCAGCGTGCCCACCGTGTCGCAGCGATCGCGGAGAAGATGGTGGGCACGGCGCTCACGCGCCTTTGCCCACCCTACGAACGGAGTGAGTGACCTACTCCGCCGCCAAGATCGTCCCTTCGACCTCGCCGAAGCCGACACGATAGCCGTTGCCCTGGCACCAGCCGCGGATCACGAGGCTGTCGCCATCCTCCAGGAACGAGCGCTTGACGCCGCCGGGCAGTTCGACCGGTTCGGTACCGTTCCAGCTGATCTCCAACAAGCTGCCGCGCTGGTTCTTCTCCGGGCCGGAGATGGTGCCACTCCCTAAGAGATCGCCGACATTCATGGCGCAGCCGCTGGAAGCATGGTGCATCAGCTGCTGCACCGAGGACCAGTACATGTATTTGAAATTGGTGCGGCTGATGCTGGCGGGTGCGTTGGCGCCGGCAGCACGCAAGGAGACGTCGAGCTCCAGATCGTAGTTCTGTGGCTTTGCCTGCCTGAGATAATCGAGCGGCACCGGCTCCTGCTCCGGCCCCTTCAGGCGGAACGGTTCCAGCGCCTCGCGCGTCACCACCCACGGGCTGATCGAGGTCGCGAACGCCTTGGCGAGGAACGGGCCGAGCGGCACATATTCCCATTGCTGGATGTCGCGCGCGCTCCAGTCGTTGAGCAGCACGAAGCCAAAGATCATCTCCTCGGCCTGGCTCTCCGTGAGCATGCCGCCCATCGGCGAGGACTGTCCGACCACCACGCCCATCTCCAGCTCGAAATCGAGCCGCTTGCTCGGCGCAAAGCTTGGCAGCTCGGCATTCGGCGGCTTCAGCTGCCCGCGCGGCCGCTTCACCTTGGTGCCAGAGACCACGACGGTCGAGGCGCGGCCGTTATAGGCGATCGGCATATGCAGCCAGTTCGGCTGCAGCGCATTGTCCTTGCCGCGGAACATCACGCCGACATTGGTGGCGTGCTCCTTCGAGGAATAGAAGTCGGTGTAGCCGGAGACGGTGATCGGCAGATGCAGGTTTGCATCCCGCATCGGCACCAGTGCATGCTTGCGCAGCTCCTCGCTGTCGCGCAGCTCCGGATGATCTTGACGCAGGAGCTCGCTGATCCGGACCCGCGTCTTCGCCCAGACCTTCGGTCCGAGCGCCATGAAGGGGTTGAGCGAAGGCCCGGAGAACACACCGAGCGGACCGACGTCGAGCCGGGAGTCCTGCTCGAGCTCCCAGAGATCGAGCACGTAATTGCCGATCGCGACGCCGACCCGCGGCGTCGGGTTGGCCGCGGTCGAGAACACGCCATAGGGCAGGTTCTGAATCGGGAAGTCAGAGGAGGGATCGACGTCGATGAAGGAGCGGAGGCTGGGGTCGTTGGGGTGCGTTGTCACTTTTGGCCTGGTCCTTTCTTCCTTCTCCCCTTGTGAGGGCTTTGCACAGATGTCGAAAGCTGATGCTTGGGAGCTTGATGGGCTTTTTTTGAGATAAGCCTGCTGCGGTGAGCGGCATTTTGCTCCTTTCGCCCCGCTGTTGTCCCC
>JAEWFG010000323.1 GCA_023388935.1 Pseudomonadota bacterium
GGTCGTTGGCGATCCGGTCCAGGAACTGGACGAGGTTGTCGGAGCGGGCGTCGAAGGTGGCGTTGCAGGCGGCAAGCGCGTCATTGAACTTGTGCAGGTCGCGCATCGCCGCCCGGTAGAAGCTCGGCGTCGGCGTCTTCGGCCCGAACGGGCTGAAGCCGAAATACCAGGTTTCCTCGTCGAACTGGATGTTGCCGCGGGCAGACTGCAGATCGTTGTTGATGCCGGAGGTACCGCGCACGCGGCCGAGCGTGTCGACCAGTTCCACCGAGGTACGCCGGATGGCCTGGTTGATGCCGCGCTGGAACGAAGCCTTGTTGTCCAGCCAGGGGGTATTGTCCCAGTCCATGCCGAAAAGGCCGAGCTTGTAGAGGATCATCGACGAGACCCAGGCGTTCTGGTTGACGTTGAAGTCGATCAGATCGGCCGTCACGTCGACGATGGCGGAGCGCTCGCACTTGTCTGCCGGCGCCGCCTCGCCGGCCGCGACCTTGACCGGCAGCCCGGCATCGTTCTTGCGGGCAGCGAAGTTGTAGGCATTGACATAGTCGACGTTAAAATTGTGCCAGGACTGGGTCTGCCAGATGAAATAGCCATACAGCCCGACCAGGCCGATCAGCACGATGGCGATCGGCCCCTTGATGATCCAATCGCGCTGGCGGTACCATTTGCCTGCCGCGACGAATGGCCGGGCCAGCCATGAGATCAGGTAGCCAATGCCGCGCCCGATGGCGGCGAAAAAGCGCTGGAAGAACGCCACGATCGGGTCAAGCATTTCCTCTTTCCTCTCCAATTCCGTAAAACATCTGCCGGAAGGCAGGCTTGTCCTTCAAATAGGTTCGCGCCAGCGTTTCAACCACGGCCTTGTTAAACTTTTCGCCGAGTGCCTGGTAGCAGGCATGATGTCCCTTGCCGAGCGGACGAAGTCGCGGCGTGAACTGCGACGATCGATGTGGCCGGTCCCCGTGGACCTTTATCGGGTCGATGCGTCCTTTTCCATGACCTGCCGGAAGCGCCCTGCGAAGGCGTCGTCGGCGCGCTCCTTGCGCCGCTGGATGTCGTGGGCGGCGAGCATGTCTTTCTCATGCATCGCGATAAGATCGCCGATGTGCTCCTGGGCCGCAAAGCCGATTGCGGTCGTGTCCTCAACCGCGCCGCGCACATGGCTGCTAACCAAATTGATCCCGTGAGCGATGTCGTGCCGGGCCGTCGTCAACGAGAAGTCCTCCAAGGCCTTGTAGAGCACGACGCGCTGCTGGGTATCGATCGTCAGCTTGTTGAGGAGCGTGTTTTGCGCGGCGATCTGGTCGTTGAGCGAATCAACGAAGGTCTGGAAGATCGCGGTGTATCGCCCCAGCGTATGGCTCTCGGCGGAGAGCTCCTGCTCCTCGGCCAGTTTCTCGTCGTGCTCGGCGGCGAGCTTCGAGCGCTCGCCCTCCAGCAGGGTGCGCCTCCTCTGGTCGGTGGCTGCGGTGATGCGCTTGTCGATTTCGAAGAGCAATGAGTTCAGTTCCTCGATCCGTTTCTGCGCACCCTCCAAGCTGACGATCGTCAGCTTGCGCCGGTCCATCACCTGTATCAGGCTTGCCTCGGCGGCCTTGTAGCGATCGCTGAGGATTTTTTTCTGCTCCTTAAGTAGGCCGATGATCGTATCGGACATCGCCAGCAGTTCCCGCACGTTGCCGGCAAGCGACGTTTTGCGTGCCCGGTCGGTATGCATCCGCTGCATCCTGGGCAGGGAGAAGATGCCGACAAATTTCTCGTAGCCGGTATAGGTCTTCATGGCTGCGAAGTCGGCGGCGAAGGCATTGGCTGCGTTCTCGAGCCCGATGATCAGTTCGGCGATGCAGGCTTCCATGATCTTCTGCTGGGCGAGCACGTCCTGGATCCGTGCATTCTCAATGCCGAAATGAGTATCGTCGAGACTTGCCGCTTCCCTGGCAAACCGGTCCAGCGCCTGGCCTGCCTGTTCCACCTTGTCCCGCATCTGCTCGACGGCAGTGCGGCTCTTTTCGATATCGGCATCGAAACGCTGCAACATGGCCATGCCTGCTCCCCTCCGCCAGGCAGGCGTGTGCGCCGGCCGGATCACTCCTGAAGACTTAGCCTGCACTTCTGCGGCAGCGATCCTGCCGCTGTCCGATGGACGACATGATGTGAGAAGTCAGGGCGTGCCCGCAAGCCCCGGAAGAGATGAATTTCCCGCAAAAAGCGCAATGCGGCGCACCAGCCAACGTATGGCGGAATCGAGCCGCAGGGTGGTGGGGTGCGCAGCTTTCCGTTCCGACCGGACGGATCAGTCGTGCTGCATCGTGTCTTCCCAGTGGCGGCGGCAGTAGGACACATACTTGTCGTTCCCGCCGACCTCGACCTGCGCGCCCTGTTTCACCACCTTGCCCTCCGCGTCGAGCCGCACGACCATTGTCGCCTTGCGGCCGCAATGGCAGATGGTGCGCACCTCGCGCAGTTCGTCGGCAATCGCCAGCAGCGCATAGGAACCCGGAAAGAGCCGCCCCTGGAAATCGGTTCGCAGGCCGTAGGCCATGACCGGAATGCCGAGGCGGTCGGCGATGCGGGCAAGCTGCCAGACCTGCCCCTCGCTCAAGAATTGCGCCTCGTCCACAAACACGCAGGCGATGGGCCCGTTCCCGTCTTCACGGAGCGTCTCGACCAGCGCATAGAGATCGTGGCCGGCATCAAACGCGATCGCGTCGGCCTGCAGTCCGATCCGCGACGAGATGCGGCCCCTTCCCGCGCGCTCGTCGAGCGAGGCGATGAAGATCGCCGTGCGCATCCCGCGCTCCCGGTAGTTGTACGAAGCCTGCAGCAGCATCGTCGACTTTCCGGCGTTCATCGTCGCGTAGTTGAAGTAAAGCTTGGCCATGGTATTCTCCGGCTGCTTTCTTGGCCCGGCCGCCGCCGAATTTCCAGCCGGGGCGGAGCGAAAATCACAGATCTTCGCATGCGTCGTCCAAAGCGACATTCATGTGCCCGATTGCGCAACGCCGCGAAATAATCTAGCCCTCCAACGCCGCTCCGCACGTGGTAAAGTGCTTGAATTATGATGTTTTTGATGCTTCGCTTGCGCATCAGAACAAGTTGGGGAGCAGAAACATGAAATCCGCATCCACTCTCAGGACGTCCGTCCTCACTGCTGTTTCGCTGCTGGCGCTCGGCGTCTCCGGCGCACTGGCCGCCGAGCCCGAAAGCTGCGGCAAGGTCCGCTTCTCCGACGTCGGCTGGACCGACATCACCGCGACGACGGCGACGGCGTCGACAATTCTGAAGGGTCTCGGCTACGAGACCGAGACCACGGTGCTCTCGGTGCCGGTCACCTACACCT
>JAEWFG010000358.1 GCA_023388935.1 Pseudomonadota bacterium
GATCAACCAGTCAGCCCGCTCCGCAACCCGAATATCGCCAAATGACATTCAAAGCTCCCACCAAACCGGTCAAAGCTTTGAATCACATTCAGAAATCGCTGGGAATCACTTTCGGGCATCCCGTAGCGCAAGCGGGAGAGGGAGCGCAACTTCTTCTAAGCCTTCTGCGTGGACGCCTGCCGCGCTTCGCCGCTCGACACAAGGAGCACCGAGACCTTCGACTGCCGCAACACGGCATCCGCGACGCCACCGAAAGAAAAGTAGTCTCCCTGGATGCGGTCGACGCCCATGACCACCAGATCGACATCGGTGGTGTCGATCTCGCGCAGGATGGTAGCCTCCGGCGCCCGGTTCACGCGCAGCGTCGTGGTGATGTCGACCTCATAGCGGGCGGCGAGATCGCTGGCATCCTTGAGAATGCCTGTTTCCCGGCTCAGCCCGCGGGAGGCGCCGCGCCGCGCGCCCTTGTCGCGCGTCGTCGTCACATAGATCACACGGAGCGAGCCCGATCCCGCTTGCGTCAGCGCGACCGCGACCTCGGCGCCGCGCTTGGAGACGCCGCTGCCTGAGACCGGGACGAGGATGTTGAAGGCGTCGGGCACCGGCTGTTTCAGATGCTTTCCCTTGGCCGCCACGATCGCAAGCGGTCCTTCGAATTTTGCGGCGATGTCCTCGATCCTCCGGTCGAAACGATCCTTGGTCGCGGCGACCTTGTCGACGCCGACGACGAGGAGATCAAAGCCCTTGCGCGCCTCATCAGCGATCGCTTTGCCGAGCGTCGCCCGCCCCGCCCGGGCGACCACATTGACGCCGCCAGCATCGACGTCATTGGCGGTCACAGTTTCGGCCGCCTTCTTCACCACGGTCTCGCGGCTCTCCTCCTCGTCGCGCCCCTTCTCATGCTCCGCGGCGCATTTGCCGACGTGCAGCACCGTGATCGGCAGACCGCGCGTGCCGGCGATCAGGCCCGCGATGTGTGCGGCAAAGGAGGCATTGACGCTCTCGTCCACTACCAGCAGCGGGCGTTCGAGATTGGCCACAAAGCCGCGCTTCTCGAATTCTTCCCGCTCCAGACGTTCCTTCTCCTCCCTGTTCATCGGCAGCTTTGCCAGGGTCGCGCGCAGCATCGGCGGCATCGCCATCGTGGTCACGATCGCCATGGTCACGATCATCGTGAACAGGTTCTGGCTGAGCACGCCGATGGACAGACCGATGGTCGCAATGATGACCTCGGTCGAGCCGCGCGCGTTCATCCCGCTCGCGAGCGCCAGCGACTCCCGATAACTCAAGCCGCCCACTGTGCCGCCGACAAAGGCGCCGCCGAACTTGCCGACGCTGGCGATCACGACCAGCAGGCCGGTGAGCATCAGGAGATTGGGATCACGAAGCACCGACAGATCGGCGCTCAACCCCGCGAGACCGAAGAACACCGGCATGAAGAAGCTCGAGATCAGCCCGCGCAGGCGTTCGTCGATCTGCCTTGTCAGGATCGGTGACTCCCCGACCAGAATGCCGGCGACGAAGGCACCCAGCACGGTGTGCACGCCGATCAGATGCGTGATCAGCGCCATCGTGCCCATCAGCAGCAGGATCACCGTGATCACAGGTGCGGTGCTGACGAGACTGTCGTTGGCCCAGCGGATGAGCTGGAACACCAGCCGGCGGCCGATGGTGAGGCTGATGACGAAGAAGGCGAGCGTGCCCAGCACGGCTTTCGCCACCGAGGCGATATCCAGCGTGCCTTGCGAGGCGAGGCTGAAGATGACCGCGATGATGATCCAGCCGATGGTGTCGTCGATGACAGCCGTCGCGACGATGATCTGCCCGACATTGCGGCGCATGAAATTCATCTCGCGCACGACCACCGCGACGATCTTTACCGAGGAGATCGACAGCGCCGTCCCCATGAACATCGAGGCCACCAGGCGTTGTTGCGGATTGGGCAGGAGCGCATCGGGCAGGAACTCGCCGAGCGCGAAGCCGCAGGCGAAGGGAACGAGGATGCCGGCGATCGAGATCGCGATCGCCGCCCTGCCGACCTTCCTGACCAGCTTGAGATCGGTCTCCATGCCGGTGAGCAGCAACAGCAGCAGGATACCGAACTGGGCGATGCCGTCGATCATCGCCTTCTGCTCAGGCGTCTTGGGGAAGATCGCCTGCTGCGCTTCAGGCCAGATCCAGCCGAACAGCGACGGGCCGAGCAGGATGCCGGCGAGCAATTCGCCGATCACCGAGGGCTGGCCGAGGCGCTGCATGATCTCGCCGAGGCCACGGCCGACAGCGATCAGCAGCACGATCTGCGCCAGCAGGAGGAATTCGGACGGCGCTGCCGGTTTGCCGCCCTCGGCGCTGGCCGCAATGGTGGTGAGGACAAGCGCCGCGGGGACAAGGCCGACCGGTCGGAGCAGGCTCCACTTCATGCAGGTGTCTTTCCCCCTTTATCCGCCCCGGCGAAGTGTCGAGGGCCACAGGGGATAGAACCCGCGGAAGGTGGAGCGGGTTCCCTGCCTTCGCGGCGGGGCTAAGGTGGCGAAAACAAAATGTCGAAAACAACCCCATGCACAGTAGAACCTCCCTGGCGGCGCGGGGGTTTGGACCGCACCGACGTTTGACACGTCGGGCAAAACACCGGCAGAATGCCATCATGGGTTGCATGCGCGACCTACCTCCTCATCCTCCGTCATTGCGAGCGCATCTCTTTCGTCATTCCGGGGCGCGCCGATAGGCGCGAGCTATGATGCGCAATTGCGCATCTGAGAATCCATCGGGCGGCAGAGACTGAGGACAAATGGATTCCGGGCTCGTCGCTGCGCGACGCCCCGGAATGACGGAAGGGGCGATCCCCCTCAAACCGGCTGCGGCGTCCTGATCTCGCGCGGCAGGATGATCGCGGCCGCGATCGCCAGCAGGCAGAGAGCGGCGAAGGCGTGCAGCATGGTGACGAAACCGCCCTGCTCGTAGAGCCAGGCGACCAGCCCGACCGAGGCGCCGGCCGCGGTGAAGCCGACGAAATAGCGCACGGCATAGGCACGCGAGCGCCACTCTTCCGTGGTGTATTTGCCGACCATGGCATCGTTCACCGTGACCTGCCCGAACGCGCCCATGACGATGCCGATCGAGACCAGGATCAGCGGCAGGTTGGACAGGCTCGCGGCGAGATAGAGGAACGGCGCCAGCATGAAGGACAGCGGCAGCGCCACCGTCTTCAGCGAATAGTGATCGAGCAGCCGGCCGATCGTGTACTGCGTCATCGCGCCGAACACGTAGACGCTGGCCGCGATGACGCCGAGCAGCGCCGGGCTCCTGGTGAGATCGGCGAGCCGCTCCGCGAACAGCTTTGGCAGCGCGACGGTGACGGCGTTGAACGTCGTCGAGATCGCGATCACGACGATCAGCAACGACAGGACCACGCGCCACATGTCCCGCTTCGCCACGCGCGCCTGCACGGCCGCCTGCTTCGAGCCCTTGCGGTCTTCGTGCACGACGGTCATCGCAAAGCCGATGCCGATCAGGATCGTGACGATTCCGGGGACGATGAAGGCAAAACGCCAGCCGAGATATTGGCCGATCACACCGGTGACCAGCGCGGACGAAGCGACGCCGAGATTGCCCCAGACGCCGTTCAGCCCCATCTCGCGACCGAGCTTGTCGGCATAGGACACGATCATCGCGGTGCCGACGGGATGATAGATCGAGGCGAAGATGCCGATCGCGAGCAGCGCGGCACCGAGCTGCGCCGGGGTCTGCACGAAGCCGACCGAGATCATGGACAGGCCGATACCGACGAAGAAGATCAGCATCATGTGGCGGCGGCTCCAGCGGTCCCCGAGCCAGCCGGTGAGCAGCGAGCCCGCGCCGAAGGCGACGAAGCCCGGCGTCGCATAAGGCAGAAGTTCCGAATAGGCCATGCCGAGCGCCGGCCCCATGATGATCACGGCGGCGGCAAAGATCAGCATCGCATAGTGATCGACGAAATGGCCCGCGTTGACGAAACTGATCACCCGGCTGGGGCTGTTCATACGAATCCTCTCCTGCTCGGAAATGAGTTATATGTCGGGCGAATTATGGGATGCAGCCAATGACTGTCGTCGAAACGCCAATCCGGGAGGTCCGGGGCAACCACCGCTCGACCGCGGGCGTGCATCTGGTCGCACGCGACTATCCCAGGGGCCTGCGGCTCGACCCGCACATGCACCGCGAGGCGCAGCTCGTCTATGCGGCGAAGGGCACCATGCAGGTGACGACGCCCAAGGGGCGCTGGCTGGTGCCTCCGGATCGCGCGGTCTGGGTGCCCGCCGGGCTCGAGCACGCCATCGACGTGCTCGCCGACATCGAGATGCGCACGCTTTATTTCGACCAGCCCTGGCTGCAACGCGAGCGGCGCGACGAGGGCCTGACCAGGGAATTCGTGGTGCGGGTGTCGCCGCTGCTGCACCAGGCGATCCTCGCGCTGTTCGACGCCCGCAATACGGAGGAGCGTACTGAACTTCTGGTCCGCCTGGTGATGCTGGAATTGCACCAGGCCGAGGATTCCGCGACCTTCGTGCCGCTGCCGCACGAGCCGCGCTGCCGGCGCGCCGCCATGATCGTGCTCGACGACCCCACCGGCCTGCACGATATCGATACGCTGGCGCGCGAAGTCGGAACTTCCGCGCGCACGCTGTCGCGGTTGTTCTCGACCGAAACGCAGCTGAGCTTCAAGAGCTGGTGCCAGCGCGCCCGCATCGCGGCGGCGATCCAGCGGCTGTCGACGGATGCCAGCGTGTCGGTGAAACAGCTCGCGACCCAGCTCGGCTATGCCAGCGTGCCGGCTTTCTCGGCCGCGTTCCGTCAGGTAACGGGGCGAACGCCGACGGAATTTGCGGGGAAGGCGTAAGGCAAGCTCGCTGTCATCGCCCGGTCACCTCATTCTCGGTGTCATTGCCCGCGAAAGCGGGCAATCCAGTATTCCAGAGGCTGCAGTGATTGAACCGATGGGCCGCGGCGTACTGGATGCCCCGCCTTCGCGGGGCATGACAGCCTTCTTGGAGCGCATAGCCGAGCACGCCTGACTCAATATGACCCAACTAAAGATGCCAAACTCTTGCGCTTGATTGTGATCGGCTTCTGCCTAAATCCCGTGTAAGCTGCTGCGGCGCACAAACCGGAATCGAAAAGCCCAGATGGTCAACGCCTTCTTCTCCGACCTGCTCGCTACCATCTCTGAGCGCGGCCGCACGCTGCTGCGTCGCGGCGATTCCGCTGACACCAGGGAGGATGCCGACGGCCTGATCAAGCTCTGCGGGGCGCTGCTGTCGGGCCGCGGCGAAGCGTCGGGCACGGCCATGGCGCGTGAGGTGCTCGATATCTACCAGGAGCTGGATGCGACAGGACGCCGCGCCTTTTTCGAAGGATTGGTGCGCGATTTCGGTCCGGACCGGGAACGTCTGGCAATAGCGATCGAGAAATGGCGCGCCGAGCCGACCGACGAGGACGCGAGCTCCCTGCACTTCGCCTCGGAGCCGCGGCGGCAGGAACTGATCCGCCGTCTCAACCGCGCACCCGGCGGCACCGGCGATCTCGTCAGCATGCGCGCCGATCTGCTCGGCATGATGAACGGGCACACCGATCTTGCCGCGCTCGACCGTGACGTGTCGCATCTTCTTTCTTCGTGGTTCAACAGGGGGTTTCTCGTGCTGCGCAGGATTGACTGGTCGACCCCGGCCAACATCCTCGAAAAGATCATCCGTTACGAGGCCGTGCATGAGATCAGCGACTGGGACGATCTGCGCCGCCGCATCGATCCGGTCGACCGCTGCTGCTACGCCTTCTTCCATCCGGCGATGGTCGACGAGCCCCTGATCTTCGTCGAGGTGGCGCTGACCGAAACGATCCCCGGTGCGATCGCGCCGCTGCTCGCGGTCGACCGCCAGCATCTGCCGATCGAGCGCGCGCGCACCGCCGTATTCTATTCGATCTCCAACACCCAGCGCGGCCTAGGGGGCATCTCCTTCGGCAGCTTCCTGATCAAGCAGGTCGTGGAAGAGCTGCGCCGCGAACTGCCCAGGCTGGACACTTTCGTGACGCTGTCGCCGGTGCCGGGATTCATGCCGTGGGTGAAAGAGGACAAGGACCTGCCGCTGTCGGACGAGGACCGCGAGGTGCTGAAGCATCTCGACGAGCCGAAATGGTTCGAAAATGCGGAGGCGACCGCGCAGCTGCGCAGCGTGATCGAGCCGCTCGCGGCGTACTATTTCCTGAAGGCCCGCACGCCGAAGGGCCGGCTGATCGATTCCGTCGCCCGCTTCCATCTCGGCAACGGCGCCCGGCTCGAGCGCATCAACTGGCTCGGCGACCTCTCGCCGAAGGGCGTGCGCGAGTCGGCCGGCGTGATGGTCAACTACCTCTATCGCCTCGACGACATCGAGAAGAACCACGAAGCCTACGCCAATGACGGCGAGGTCGTGGCGTCGAGCGCGGTGAAGAGGTTGCTGAAGGGCGAGCGGCGGCTGCTGGATATGCGGTTGTCGTAGCTTATGAAGACGGTGTCATCGTCCGCGAAGGCGGACGATCCAGTATTCCGGAGACGGCAGTGCTTGAACCGAGACACTGCGGCGTACTGGATGCCCCTTCGGTTCACGATGCAAGTGCAACACCTGCTAAGGTGTTGTTGCGATGGGACGATGTTATGGCCAGCTCAGCCTTGAAGAGCGCGTTGAGATATAC
>JAEWFG010000368.1 GCA_023388935.1 Pseudomonadota bacterium
GTGCTGGAGGCCCATTGTGGGGTCAAGTTGTCCGGCCACGACGTCTATCTGAATGTCGCAGGCGGTCTGCGCATCCACGAGCCAGCGGCCGATCTGGCCGCCGCGGCGGCGCTGGTGTCCTCGCTGGTTAATGCGCAGTTACCTACCGATGCGGTCTATTTCGGCGAGATTTCGCTCTCCGGCGTGGTCCGGCCAGTGGCGCAAACCCCGGCCCGGCTGAAGGAAGCTGCAAAACTCGGCTTCCAGCGCGCAGTGCTGCCCGAATCGGCCCGGGGCGAAGCCGGCGGTGACGGCGGACTGTCCCTGAACGCGGTCAACAGCCTGACAACGCTGGTCGCCGAAATCGCTGCCCGGGGCTCCCGCAGAGGCGAGCAGAACGCGCCGGCAGAGAAAAATGCCACACCCGCAAGATTCCGCCGCGGAGATGGTTAGGTGGAGGTGACGTTCCCGGCCCCCGCCGCTATACAGCCGTCACAAAAGCAGCATGGGATTGCGTGGTTGCGGCCTTGCCGGAAACGCCGTCTGCCCCTCAGTTTGGGTGGCGGCCAAACACCGATTCGCTGAGCACCCTTGAGAGTACGAGCGGACCAGACCAGCCGATGCCAGTAACCCTCCTCGACCTGATCCTGCTCGGTGTGATGCTGATCTCTGGCCTGCTCGCCATGGTCCGCGGCTTCATGCGCGAGATCCTGTCGATCGCGGCCTGGGGCGCGGCGGCGATCGTGACGCTGTATTCCTTCTCGAAGCTGCTGCCGACCGCAAAGACCTATTTCAACAACGACACCGTCGCGAGTGTGGTCGTGGTCGCCGGCGTGTTTGTCGGTACCCTCGTCATCGTTTCAATCATCACGGTCCGGATCTCCGACATGATCCTGGATTCGCGGATCGGCGCGCTGGACCGCACCCTCGGCTTCCTGTTCGGCCTGGCTCGCGGCCTTTTGATCGTCGTGGTCGCCTTCCTGTTCTTCACCTGGCTGGTTCCGGACAAGCAGCGCCCGGACTGGGTCACGGGGGCCAAATCCCGCGTGGTGCTCCAGGGAACCGGCGATTGGCTGATGGCCCTCTTGCCGGATGACCCCGAGAACACCATCTTGAAGAGATTCAAGAAAAACAAACCAGATGATGATCAAGCTGATTCCGAGCAGCAGCCTGCGGGCAGTGGCGACGGATACAGTAAACCTGCTCGTGACAGCCTGAAAAAGCTGATCGAGAAACCCGCGGCGCGTTGATTGAGCCCTAAAGAGAGGCGCAGACGAGATGCGACACCCTGACCAGGACGCCCAACTTGATCTCGACGCAAAGGCTGGTTTGGGCCCAGCCGCGCTAGAGCTTCAGGACGACCTGGAGGGAGATACGCTGCGCGAGGAATGCGGCGTATTCGGCATCTACGGACACCCCGACGCCGCCGCGATCACCGCGCTCGGGCTCCACGCCCTCCAGCACCGCGGCCAGGAAGCCGCCGGCATCGTCTCCTACGACGGTAGCCGATTTCATTCCGAACGCCGCCTTGGTCTCGTCGGTGACACCTTCTCCCGCCGCGAGGTGATCGACCGCCTGCCCGGCAATATGGCCGTCGGCCACGTCCGCTACTCCACGACCGGCGCGACCATCCTGCGCAACGTGCAGCCGCTGTTCGCCGAGCTCAATGCCGGCGGCCTCGCGGTCGCCCACAACGGCAACCTCACCAATGGTCTGACGGTACGCCGCGAGCTCGTGAGGAACGGCGCGATGATGCAGTCGACCACCGACACCGAGGTGATCCTGCATCTGGTCGCGCGCTCCAGGCGCAGCCGCTTCATCGAGCGCTATATCGACGCGCTGCGCGAGATCGAAGGCGCCTATGCGCTGGTCTCGCTGACCAACAAGAAGCTGGTCGGTGCGCGCGATCCGCGCGGCATCCGTCCCTTGGTGCTCGGCGAGCTCGATGGCTGCCCGATCCTGACGTCCGAGACCTGTGCACTCGATATCATCGGTGCGCGCTTCATCCGCGATATCGAACCGGGTGAAGTCATCGTTTTCGACGAGAACGGCCAGGACATCCACAAGCCGTTCCCGCCGATGGCGCCCCGCCCCTGCATCTTCGAATACATCTACTTCGCCCGTCCGGACTCGGTCGTTCACGGCCGCTCGGTCTACGAGGTGCGAAAGGCCTTTGGTGCACAGCTCGCGCGCGAAAGCCATGTGCCGATCGACGTCGTCGTGCCGGTGCCGGATTCCGGCGTGCCCGCCGCGGTCGGCTACAGCCAGCATTCCGGCGTGCCGTTCGAGCTCGGCATCATCCGTAACCATTATGTCGGCCGCACCTTCATCCAGCCGACGCAGGCGATCCGCGAATCCGGCGTGCGCATGAAGCATTCGGCGAATCGCGCCGCGATCGAAGGCAAGCGCATCATCCTGATCGACGACTCGCTCGTGCGCGGCACCACCTCGAGGAAGATCGTGCGTATGATGCGCGATGCCGGCGCCAAGGAAGTACATTTCCGGCTCGCCTCGCCGCCGATCCTCTATCCCGACTATTACGGCATCGACCTGCCAGACCGCGGAGGCCTCCTGGCCGCAACGCATTCGCTGGAGGAGATGCGCGAGATCATCGGCGCCGACTCGCTCGCCTTCCTGTCGATCGACGGCATGTACCGCGCCATGGGAGAGCCCGGCCGCGATCCCGCCAATCCGAAGTTCTCGGATCACTGCTTCACCGGGGCCTATCCGACCCACCTCACCGACCAGACCCAGACCGAGCAGCAGCCGCGGCAATTGTCGCTGCTGGCCGAAGCGAGCTGACGAAGGCATGCGATGATCCAGTCGGTAATTGCGATTATCGGCGGTTTATTGCTCATGGGGCTTATCTTCTTTGCCTTTCGACAGGGCTGGAAGGTGACTCCCGACGACCGCGAGGATCGCGGACCTTCAGTGGGGACCGGCAACGACTACTAAGTCTGGCTTGTTTTTCGTATGGCCGGGCTTGTCCCGGCCGTCCACGCCTGTAAAACCCCCGCCATGACAAAAGCCCTCGCCAACCGCATCGCTCTCGTCACCGGCGCCTCGCGCGGCATCGGTTTTGCTACCGCCAAGGCGCTGGCCAAGGCCGGCGCGCATATCGTCGCGGTCGCGCGTACGCAGGGCGGGCTGGAAGAGCTCGACGACGAGATCCGGAAGGACGGCGGCAGCGCCACGCTGGTGCCGCTCAACCTCACCGATTCCGACGGCATCGCGCGGCTCGGCGCCGGCCTGCACGAGCGCTACGGCAAGCTCGACATCCTCGTCGGCAATGCCGGCGTGCTCGGCCCCTCCTCGCCGGTCGGCCATATCGAGCTGAAGACCTTCAACGACGTCATGGCCGTCAACGTCTCCGCGAACTTCCAGCTGATCCGCTGCATGGAGCCGCTGCTCAAGCAGTCCGATGCGGGGCGCGCCGTGTTCATCACCTCGGGTGCCGCCAACAAGGCGACCGCCTATGTCAGCCCCTACGCCGCCTCCAAGGCCGCGCTGGAAACGCTGGCCCGCGCCTGGGCGCAGGAAACGGCGAATACGAAGCTCCGCGTCAACCTGTTCAACCCGGGTCCGGTCCGCACCCGCATGCGCGCAACCCTGATGCCGGGCGAAGACCCGGCGACACTCGATGTCCCCGAGCAGGTCGCCGAATTCATCGTGCCGATGTGCGCGCCCGACTGGACCGAGACCGGCAAGTTCTACGACTACAAGACCCGCAGCCTGATGAGCTTCCGCGCCCCGGCCTGATTGACTCGGCCCCCCTCCCGCGATTGACTGCCCGCGCTCAAGCGGCAGCAAGCCGCAAGCCAAAAGAGGGAGGTTGCCATGGCGCCATGGCATGATCGCGCAGGTCTCGGCCGTGCGCTCGTACGTGTCTCTCACGCCTTCTCCATCCTGATCGCAGCCATCGCACTCACGCTTCCGCGTGCGGCGACCGCCGGCGACGTCCCGACTTTCGCGGTCGATCCCTCCTGGCCCAAACAGCTGCCGAACAACTGGATCCTCGGCCAGGTCGGCGGCATCACCGTCGACTCGCTGGGCCACATCTGGGTGATCCATCGCCCGCGCTCGCTGACCGACGACGAGAAAGGCGCAAGCCTCAACCCGCCGCGGTCGAAGTGCTGCGTGTCGGCGCCGCCCGTTCTCGAATTCGATGCCGACGGCAATTTGCTGCGGTCCTGGGGCGGTCCGGGCCAGGGCTATGAATGGGTCGGCCGCGAGCACGGTATCGAGGTCGACGAGCGCGGCTTCGTCTGGGTCGGTGGCAATGCCGACAACGACAACGCGATCCTGAAATTCACGCTCGATGGCAAGTTCGTCGCCCAGATCGGAAAAATAGCGCCGAGCCTCGGCAGTAACGACACGACGCAGCTAGGCAAGCCGGCCGAGACTGCGATCGACAAGGAAGCGAACGAAATCTACGTCGCCGACGGCTATGGCAACCGCCGCGTCATCGTCTTCGATGCGAGCACGCTCGCCTACAAACGGCACTGGGGCGCCTACGGCAACAAGCCGAACGACGACAAGCAGACAGCCTATGATCCCAAGGCTCCGGTCTCCCAGCAATTCGGCAATCCCGTCCACTGCGTGAAGCTCACTAATGATGGGCTCGTCTATGTCTGCGACCGCATCAACAACCGTATCCAGGTGTTCAAGAAGGACGGCACCTTCGTGAAGGAGTTCTTCTTCGAGAAGAACACGCTCGGCAACGGCGCGGTGTGGGACATCGCAATCTGGCCCGATCCGAAGCAGACTTACCTGCTCAGCGCCGACGGCGAGAATAACGAGATCAGGGTCATCAAGCGCGACGACGGCAGCGTGGTCGGCAGCTTCGGGCACAACGGCCGCAATGCCGGGCAATTCCACTGGGTCCATGCCATGGCGATCGACGCCAAGGGTAACGTCTATACCGCCGAGGTCGACACCGGAAAGCGCATCCAGAAATTCAAGCTGACGTCGGACGCGCTGAAATAGGACCACAGCACCTTGGCCCAAAAGTTAACCGACGTATGACGCTACGACGCAGCGTCATCCGGCTTTAGGCGCATTGCCGGGACCTGCGGGACACGGTAGAGCCATCAGCCGGAACAAGGCTCCGCAAGAGAGCCGTCCGCGTATTTGACAATGGAGGAGACCTATTATGACGACGACGTTTGCGCGCCGCTCGGCGGCCCTTCTGGCCTGCGCCGCTTTCGGTTTTGCCACATCTGCCTACGCCCAAGACAAGACTGTAAGGATCGGCGTCCTGAACGACATGTCGAGCCTCTATGCCGACATCGGCGGCCCGAACTCTGTGGTCGCGATCAAGATGGCGGTCGAGGATTCCGGCCTGCTGAAGAAGGGCTGGAAGATCGACGTGGTGAGCGGCGATCATCAGAACAAGCCCGACGTCGGCGTCAATATCGCCCGGCAGTGGATCGACAACGAGAAGGTCGATGCGATTGCGGATACACCGAATTCCGGTGTCGCGTTGGCGGTCAACAACCTCGTCAAGGAAAAGAATTCGGTGCTGCTGAATTCCGGCGCCGCCTCCGCCGACCTGACCGGCAAGGCCTGCACACCGAACACGGTCTCCTATACCTACGACACCTATATGCTGGCCAACGGCACCGGCAAGGCGCTGACCAAAGCCGGCGGCGATACCTGGTTCTTCCTGACCGCGGACTATGCCTTCGGCCACGCGCTGGAGCGCGACACCACGGCCGTCGTGACGGCGAATGGCGGCAAGGTGCTTGGCAGCGTCAAGCATCCGATCAACACCTCGGACTTCTCGTCGTTCCTGCTGCAGGCGCAATCGTCCAAAGCCAAGGTGGTCGGCCTCGCCAATGCCGGCGGCGACACCACGAACTCGATCAAGCAGGCGGCCGAATTCGGCATCGTCTCCGGCGGCCAGAAGCTGGCGGCGCTGCTGCTGTTCATCAACGACGTGCATTCGCTGGGGCTCAAGACGGCCCAGGGCCTGACTTTCACCGAGTCCTTCTACTGGGACATGAACGACAAGACCCGCGCCTGGTCGAAGCGCTTCGCCGCGCAGGCTAGCAAGAACGCGATGCCGTCGATGACTCAGGCCGGCAACTACGCGATGGTCCTGCACTATCTCAAGGCGATGGAAGCGCTCGGCGGCAATCCGCATGACGGCGCCAAGGTGGTCGCCAAGATGAAGGAGCTTCCGACCGACGATCCGCTGTTCGGCAACGGCCCGCTCCGCGCCGATGGCCGTCGCCTCATCCCCGCCTATCTGTTCGAGGTGAAGAAGCCCGAAGAGTCGAAGGGCCCGTGGGACTATTACAAGCTGGTCGCGACCATCTCGGCAGAAGATGCGGCCAAGCCGCTTAAGGACAGCGAGTGCCCGCTGGTGAAGAAGTAAGTTGACGCTGCTGTAAGGTGGGCAAAGGCGCCAAGCGCCGTGCCCACCTTCTCTTCTTGGCTTGAAGAAGCGGTGGGCACGCTTCGCTTTGCCCCACCCTACGAGACCGTCTTCGTCGCAACCAGCGTCTGCATCGCGATCGCGACGCACACCACCATCAACACCGCCGCAAGCAGGAACGGTGCGCCGGGCAGATGCAGCGGCGCGCTGGTGCCGATGAAAT
Source organism: Pseudomonadota bacterium (assembly GCA_023388935.1). Lineage (GTDB taxonomy): Bacteria > Pseudomonadota > Alphaproteobacteria > Rhizobiales > Xanthobacteraceae > Bradyrhizobium. Next base: position 6,582 of record JAEWFG010000368.1, read on the forward strand.
AGGAAAACGTCAGCGTGAACAGGAAAGGACCGACGAGCTGCGACACGCTCTGCACGCTCGCGGTCGCCCCCTGCAACTGCCCCTGCTGATCGGGCGCGACCAGCCGCGTCATCAGCGATTGCATGGCGGCACCCGAGATGCCCCACAGCGACATCACGGGAATGCCGAGCCAGAACAGCGGCCCGGTCGGCGCAGCGCCGAAGATCACGAAGCCGATCGCACCACAACACAGGCCCATCAGCAGCGCGTTCCGCTCGCCGAGCACGCGCACGATCGGGCCGATGGCGAACCCCTGCACCACCATGGCGCAGATACCGACCATCGCGAGCGTCAGTCCGACCGTCTTGGAATCCCAGCCATAGCGATAGGTCGCATAGAGCACGAAGGTCGAGGGCAGCACCACATGCGCGACCTGCGCGATGAAATTGACGACCGACAACGCGGCCAGCGCCGCGTTGGAACGCAGCAGGTGCAGCGCTCCAACCGGATTGGCGCGCGTCCAGCGAAACGGCGCGCGTTTCTCCCGCGCCAGCGATTCCGGCAGGACGAAGAGTCCATAGAGCGCGTTGGCAAAGCTCAAGGCAGCCGACGCCCAGAACGGCAGGCGCGGATCGATATCGCCGAGCAGGCCGCCGAGCGCCGGGCCCAGAATGAAGCCGGCGCCGAACGCCGCGCCGACCTTGCCGAAGATCGCCGCGCGCCGCTCCGGCGGCGTGATGTCGGCGATATAGGCAAAGGCGGTCGAAATGCTCGCCGAGGTGATGCCTGAGATCACACGCCCAATGAACAGCCACGTAAGCGACGGTGCGAGCGCCATCAGAACGTAGTCAGCGGCGAGGCCGAAATTCGACAGCAGCACCACCGGCCGGCGCCCGAAGCGATCCGACAGCGCGCCGAGCACCGGCGAGAACACGAACTGCATCAGCGCCCAGGCGGTGCCGAACAGGCCGAAGATGCGGGCTGCATGTGCCGTGTCGTTGTCGACGAAGCTCTCGATGAGCTTTGGCAGGATCGGCATGATCACGCCGAGCGCGAGCATGTCGAGCAGGATGGTGACAAAGATGAAGGCGACCGCGCCGCGCCGGACCGGCGCAGCGCCCTGCGCTATCGCCTCTCCGGTGCCGTCACTCACGACGGCCGCTTGCGCTTGTGGGCGAAGGGATTGGCCTTCTCACGCAAGGTGATGCGCACCGGCGTACCGGGCAACTCGAAGGTCTCGCGCATCGAATTGGTCAGGTAGCGCAAATACGCCTGCGGCACTGCGTCCGCGCGCGAGCAAAACAGCACGAAGCTCGGCGGGCGCGCCTTGGTCTGCGTGATGTAGTTGAGCTTGAGCCGGCGGCCGGACACGGCCGGCGGGGGATTGGCCTGGACTGCCTGCTCGAACCAGCGGTTCAATGCCGAGGTCGACACACGCCTGTTCCAGACCGCATAGGCGTCCTGGATTGCCTGCATCAGCCGATCGATGCCCTCACCCATCAAGCCGGAGACAGCGACGATCGGTACGCCCTTGATCTGCGGCAACCAGTGGTCAGCATCGCGACGCAGACTCGATATCGCGCCGCCCCCTTTGCTCTCCATCAGGTCCCATTTGTTGACGGCGAGCACGACCGCGCGGCCCTCGCGCTCGATCAGGTCGGCGATGCGCAAATCCTGTTCCTCGAAGCGGTTCTGCGTATCCATCATCATCACGACGACTTCGGCAAATCGTACCGCGCGCAAAGCGTCGGCGACCGAGAGCTTTTCCAGCTTCTCCTCGATGCGCGAGCGCCGCCGCAAGCCGGCGGTGTCGAACACGCGAAAATCGCGGCCCTTCCAGTTGATCTCGACCGCGATGGAGTCGCGCGTGGTGCCGGCCTCCGGGCTCGTCAGCAGGCGTTCCTCGCCGAGCAGATAGTTGATCAGCGTCGACTTGCCGGCATTGGGGCGACCGACGATGGCGACGCGGATCGGGCGCGTGGCAGCCTCTTCCTCGGTGAGCGGCTCGTCGTCCTCGACCTCATCCTCGTCGACAGGCTCCGGCATCAGCCCGCTGAGCGCGTCATAGAGCTCGCCCATGCCCTCGCCGTGCTCGGCCGAGATCTGGATGGGGTCGCCGAGACCGAGCGCAAAGGCCTCCATCGCGCCGGCATCGCCATGCTTGCCTTCGCTTTTGTTGGCGACCAGCAGCACCGGCTTGTTGGCCTTGCGGGCGAAATCAGCGAAGGCGCGATCGGTTGGCGTGAGGCCGATGCGGGCATCGATGACGAAGAACAGCGCATCGGCCTGTGCGATCGCGGTTTCCGTCTGCTCCTGCATCCGTGCCGTCAGCGAGCCCTTGGCGCCCTCGTCGAGGCCGGCGGTATCGATGATGGTGAACTGGAGATCGCCGAGCCTCGCCTCACCCTCGCGACGGTCGCGGGTAACGCCCGGCAGATCATCGACGAGCGCGAGCTTCTGCCCGACCAGGCGGTTGAACAGGGTCGATTTGCCGACATTGGGCCGGCCGATGATGGCGATCGTAAAGGACATCGGTCATTCGTGCGCTGCGAGAGCCGCGCCCTTCAATGCAATGAAACAATCAGCGCGAGAAGCTGCCGCTCGGCAACGGCGCCGGGAAAGCGCCCTGTGACTGCTGTTGCTGCGTGGTCTGGGTCGGTTGCCCCGCTGGCTGTTGGGCGGTCGTCTGATCCGGCGGCGGCGCGGTCGTGCGCTTGCGCACGATCTTGTGCTTGGGCGGCGGCGCGGCCGTGGGCGGCGCAGCATCCGGCTGGGCCTCGCCCTCAACTTCGCCGGCAGGCGCCTCAGCAGGCGCGGCGGCAGTAGCGGCCGGCTGCCTGGTCTTCTTGGCGCCCTTCGCCGGCTTGGCGGGCTCGGGCGGCGGCTCGGCAGGCAGAGCCGCGACGGCAGGTGCGTTCGGATCCGGCTGTTGCTGCGCGCCCTTGTACATCTCCCGCGGCACGCCCTGCTCGAGGCCCGGCACGCCTTCAGGGAAGACCGGCTTGCGGTCGCCCGGCAGCTTCTTCTTGGTGTCGAGGAAGTCGAGCATGTCGCTCGGATCGAAGCCGCCGCTGGAGCAGCCGCCCAGGAGGCCCGTGAAGGCGATCAGGACGGCGGCTGCGATCAAACGTGGCGTGCGGCGCATCTTGTGTCTCGTCTAACGTCAGAGGACCGCCGTCAGCTTTTGGCAACGGGCGGCAGCAGGGCCTGGAG
>JAEWFG010000380.1 GCA_023388935.1 Pseudomonadota bacterium
TCCTCGCCCGAGAGCATCTTGTGGATCGACAGCGCGGCGTCATGGCCGTGCGCGACTGCCCAGATGATGTTCTTCGGACCGAAGGCGGCGTCGCCGCCGAAGAACACTTTCGGGTTGGTGGAGACAAACGTCTTCGGATCGACCTTGGGCATGTGCCATTTGTCGAACTCGATGCCGCAATCCTGCTCGATCCATGGGAAGGCGTTCTCCTGGCCGACCGCGACCAGCACGTCGTCGCAGGCGATCGTCTCGTCCCGCTCGCCTGACGGCACCAGGTTGCGTCGGCCCCTGGCGTCGTATTCGGCCTTCACCTTCTGGAAGGTGACGCCGATCAGCTTGCCGGCGACATGCTTGAATGCCACCGGCACCATGTAGTTGAGGATCGGAATGTCCTCGTGGATCGCGTCCTCCTTCTCCCAGGGCGAGGCCTTCATCTCCTCGAAGCCGGAGCGGACGACCACCTTGACGCTCTCGCCGCCGAGGCGGCGCGCGGTGCGGCAGCAATCCATCGCGGTGTTGCCGCCGCCGAGCACGATGACGCGCTTGCCGATCTTGTCGGTATGGCCGAACGAGACCGAGGCTAGCCACTCGATGCCGATGTGGATGTTGGCAGCTGCTTCTTTCCGACCGGGAATGTCGAGCTCGCGGCCGCGTGGGGCGCCCGAGCCGACGAAGATCGCGTCGTATTTCTCCGCAAGCAGCGACTTCAGGCTGTCGATGCGATGGCCGCCCTTGAACTCGACGCCGAGGTTGAGGATGTAGCCGGTCTCCTCATCGATCACCGAATTGGGCAGGCGGAACTTCGGGATCTGCGTGCGCATCATGCCGCCGGCTTCCGGATCGGCATCGAACACCGTGCAGTGATAGCCGAGCGGTGCGAGATCGCGCGCCACGGTCAGCGAAGCCGGGCCGCCGCCGACCAGCGCAATGCGCTTGCCGTTCTTGGGCGACGGGCGCGGCAGGCGCTGCTTGATGTCATCCTTGAAATCGGCGGCGACGCGCTTCAAGCGGCAGATCGCAACCGGAGTTTCCTCGACCCGTCCGCGGCGGCACGCCGGCTCGCATGGACGATCGCAGGTGCGTCCCAGAATTCCGGGAAACACGTTCGATTTCCAATTGATCATGTAGGCGTCGCTGTAGCGGCCTTGTGCGATCAGACGGATGTATTCGGGAACCGGGGTGTGCGCAGGACAGGCCCACTGGCAATCGACCACTTTGTGAAAGTAGTCGGGGGCCGCGATATCGGTCGGTTTCATTCCTACCCTCTCCGCGCAGGCTGAAAGACCCGGCGGCCTTTTCTTGAGCTTGGCGAACGCTTAACGCGCGTCGATCTGCTTTCTGAATGACGTCATGAGGTTAGCTTATTAGAACCGTTCCGAAGTACAACGGCAAATCTTCGCGATCACCGCCTTTCATGGGAGCTGCGCGCGCCCAGCATTGGCGGTCGCGCACGCAAATGTGGCGCTGCAATATGCTGCGTTGCGGGGCTGCTTTAGTTGTGCCGGAGATCGCTCTTTGCGAGATCCCACATCAGGCTGTAAGTGCCGACGGAGACGGGCGGCGGGAAGGGCGACGCAGCAGGACCGGTGAAGCGATCGGCGATGACAGCCGAGACCGCGCCGACATGCGTGCCGTCGATCAGCACGAACCAGTCGCGTGCAGCTTCGTTGCGCGCCGCGGGAATTTCCGCCGTTGCGCCCGACAACTCCGGCTCGCTCTCGAGCAAATGCATCGAGATGATGCCCTCGCGCTTTTCCTGCGCCAGCTTTTCTTGCAGTGCATCACGCCATGCGACTGCATTGTCAGCGGTCGGCCGCAGCCGCACGAGGCCGAGCGCAGCGCCGCGGCCGGTGCCGTTGCTGATGGTGATGCGCGCGACCACGCGCAGCATGTTCTTGAAGCGCGCCATGGTCTGCCGCGACCAGTCGGTCGGATTGGCGAGGCGTGCCCGATAGGCAGGACTGTCGAGCACGTCGAGCGTCGCGGTCGAATAGAGGCAGAGATATCTGGGATCGGCGGCATGCGCGACATAGCGCCGCGCCTCCAGGAAACCGTCGATCGCGACGCGCTCTTCCAGATGCTCGCGATCGTACCAACGATTGAAATCGGCCTCATTGGCCGCATCGATGTTCATCGACGTCAGCAGCATGCCTGTCCCGGCGAGCGGCATTTCTTGTTGTCCTTCCCTTGCAGACCCTCATGGTGAGGAGCGCGTCTACGCGCGCTTCGAACCATGAAAGGCCCCGCTGCTGCACCTCGGTCTCTATCCTTCGAGACGCGCTCCTTCGGAGCGCTCGTCAGGATGAGGAGCTGGATTCTAGCGCGCGGCTTTCGAAGCAAGGTCGGCGATCGACTTCATGACCGCGTCCCTCACGCCGGCATCATAGAGCGAATGTCCGGCTTCTTCCACGATCCGAATCTCGGAACCCGGCCAGACTTTCGCGAGCGCCTGAGATGTCTCAGGAGGGCACAACAGGTCGTAGCGGCCCTGGACGATGATGCCGGGAATGCCCGCGAGCCGGCTGGCGTTCCGCAACAACTGATCTTCCATCATGAACGAGTTGTTGACGAAATAGTGTGCCTCCATAAACGGCGTCGCAGGCAGCGTGCGCCACACGTTCAGCGAGGCGAGGTCCAGCCGCGACTTGGCGGGCTTGAGCTCGGACAATGTGCGCTCGGTGTCGTGCCACGCCCGCGCGGCGGCGCCATGTATGGCCGGATCGGCGTCGAGGATGCGGCGCCAATAGGACTCCACCGGCCGCTCCCGTTCTTCGGGCGGCAGCACGCTCAAAAAGTCCTCGTGAAGCGCGGGATAGAACTGGAGCAGACGCGAGGTGAAGGCCATCTCGACTTCCGCTCGGGTGCCGAGAAAAGTCGCGCGGAGCGCAATGCCAAAGACGCGCTCGGGATGCGCCTCCGCATAAGCCAGCGCCAGCGTCGCGCCCCAGGAGCCGCCGGCCACCATCCAGCGCGCGAAGCCGAATTTGTCGCGGATCTTCTCCATGTCTGCGATCAGGTGGGCCGTCGTGTTGTGCTGGCGCGATCCCTTCGGTCGGCTGCGGCCGCAGCCGCGCTGGTCGAACAGCACGGCATGGAAACGCTCGGGATCAAACAGCCGGCGATGGTCGGGCTGGCAGCCGCTGCCGGGGCCGCCATGCAGATAGATGACCGGAATACCGTCGGCGCGTCCGACGCTTTCGACATAGAGTTCGTGGCCATCGCCGACGTCGAGCATTTCGGAGGTCAGCGGCGCAAAGGGATCTGTGCGCTTGACCGAACTGGCTGCGTCGGCGTCAGGCGCCATTCTCGGGTTCCAGAGTGCCGCCGGCGAAGTTGCGGTAGAGGAAGCGGTTGGTTTCGCCCTCGGCCTCGCGCTCGGCCTGCTTGAAGATGGTCTCGTGC
>JAEWFG010000183.1 GCA_023388935.1 Pseudomonadota bacterium
CGGCAGCCGCGGTCAACAGGATCGGCCGCATGCGGTGCTCGGTCGCCTCGACCACGGCCTGCCAGGCCGGCCAGCCCTCCTTCTTCAGATCCTCGATCTGCACGATCAGGATCACGGAGTTGCGGACTAGGATGCCGATTAGCGCGAGCACGCCTAGGATGGCGACGAAGCCGAGCGGCGCGCCGCTCGGCAGCAACGCCATGACGACGCCGATAAGCGCGAGCGGCGCGACTGCGAACACCAGGAACAGACGGGAGAAGCTCTGCAGCTGGACCATCAGCACCGTCGCCATCACGAACAGCATCAGCGGAACGACGGCGATGATCGGGGCCTGGCTCTTGGCGCTCTCCTCGACCGAGCCGCCGATCTTCACCGAATATCCGGCGGGCAGTTCCTTGGTGAACTCGGCCACTTTCGGTTCGAGCTGATCCACGATCGTCTTCGGCTGGACATTGCCGACGACGGCAGCCTTCAAGGTGACGGTGGGAGTGCGCGCGCGCCGCCAGATCGTCGGTTGCTCGAGCTCGTAGCGCAGATTGGCGACAGCACCGAGCGGCACGGCCTGTCCGCCGAGGCCGGTCAGCTGCAGGTCACGCAGCGTATCGATCGAGGCGCGTTCCGAGGCAGTGGCGCGCCCCGTAACGTTGACGAGATAGATGCTGTCGCGCACTTGAGTGATCGGCGCGCCCTGCAGCACGGAGTTCAGGGTCGTGGCAATGTCTTCGGAGGTCACACCGAGCTGGCGCGCCTTATCCTGGAGGATGTCGACCTTGACCACGCGCGCTGGCTCCATCCAGTCGAACACCAGGTTGCCGAGATCGGGACTGCTCCGGACAATCCCTGCGAGCTTCTGCGAGACGTCGCGGACCTTGGCGATGTCGGGTCCACTCACGCGGTATTGCACCGGACGTCCAACGGGCGGTCCGACCTCGAGCAGCTTGACGTAGGTGTCAGTGCCGGGAAACGTCTTCTTCAGATAGTCCTCGAACTCCGCCTTGACTTTGTCGCGCGCCTTGATGCCGCCCTTGGTCACGACCACCATCTGGCCGAACCAGGCGTTGGCGGTCTGAACGTCAAACGACAGCACGAAGCGCGGCGCGCCAGTGCCGACATAGGTCGACCAGTGATCGACCGCAGCGTTGTCCTGCAACTGCTCGCGCTCGAAGCGCGCCATCTGCGCATTGGTGTTGGTGATCGAGGCGTTCTGCGGTAGGTTCCAGTCAATTACGAGCTCGGCCCGGTCCGATGAGGGGAAGAACTGCTGCTGCACGAACTGCAAGCCGACCAGAGCGAGCAGGAAGGCCGAAACCGTCACTGTGATGGTGCTCCAGCGGTGATGCATGCAGAACAGCAGCAGGCGCGCAAACATTTGCGCGATGCGTCCCTTCTGCTCGTGATGACCCTTCATCTTGGCAGGCAGGATGGTGACGCCGAGCAGCGGGGTGAACAGCACGGCGACGATCCAGGACACGATCAGCGAGACCGCGATCACCACGAACAGAGTGAAGGTGAACTCGCCGGCGTTGCTGCTGTTGAGCCCGATCGGAATGAAGCCGGCCACGGTGACGAGCGTACCCGTCAGCATCGGAAAGGCCGTTGACGTATAGACGTGGGTTGCCGCCTTTTCGAGGGGATCACCGACCTCGAGCCGCGCCACCATCATCTCGACGGCGATCATAGCATCGTCGACCAGAAGGCCGAGCGCGATAATGAGCGCGCCCAGCGAAATGCGCTGGAGCGAGATGCCGCAATAGGCCATCACCACGAATGTGATGGCAAGGACGAGCGGAATGGCGATGGCGACCACGAGCCCGGCGCGCATGCCAAGGCTGAGGAAGCTGATGCCGAGCACGATGATCACAGCCTCGAACAACGCCTCCGTGAAGCCGGACACGGCGTGCTCGACCACCACCGGCTGATCGGCGACCAGATGCACGCCGACCCCGATCGGCAGGTCGGCAAGGATCTTCGTCATCTCCTCCTTCAGCGCCTCGCCGAAGTGAAGCAGGTTGGCGCCGGACTTCATGCCGATCGCAAGCGCGATCGCGGGCTGGCCGTTGTACCTGAACAGCGTCTGTGGCGGATCGGCATAGCCGCGCGTGATGGTCGCGACGTCCGTCAGGGGAAAGAAGCGATCATTGATGCGGAGATTGACCGCCTTCAGGCTCTCTTCCGAAGTGAACTGGCCGTTGACACGGACGCTGATCCGCTCGGGGCCCTCCTGGAACACGCCGGAGGGGGCGACCGCGTTCTGACCCTGCAGCGAGTTCATGATCGCGCGGACGTCGAGGCCGAGCGCCGCAATCTTGCGGGTGGAGAATTCGAGGAAAATCACCTCGTCCTGCGCGCCGAGAATGTCGACCTTGCCGACGTCGGGCACGGTCAGCACCTTGGCGCGAATGTCCTCGACCTCGTCGCGAAGTTGCCGCTGGCTCACGCCGTCGCTGGTGAAGGCATAGATGTTGCCGAACACGTCGCCGAAGCGATCGTTGAAGCCGGGTCCGATCACACCTTGCGGAAAGTCACCCTTGATGTCGGCAATCATATTGCGCACGCGCACCCAGGTCGGCTTGACATCGGCCGCCTTTGTCGAATCGCGCAAGTAGACGAACACAGTGGTCTGGCCCGCCACCGTGACGCTCTTGGTGTAGTCGAGCGACTCCAGCTCCTCCAGCTTCTTCTCGATGCGGTCGGTGACCTGACGCGTTATCTCCTCGGGCGAGGCGCCCGGCCACTGCGCCTGGATCACCATGGTCTTGATGGTGAAGTCGGGGTCTTCCTGGCGCCCGAGCTGGAGATAGGCAAAGAGGCCTGCCGTCATGAAGGCAATCATGAAATACCAGACGAGCGAGCGATGGGCGAGCGCCCAGTCGGAAAGGTTGAACGACTTCATGGCTCTTGATCCTGTTCGATACGGACGTGCTGTCCCGGCTTGAGACTGTGGACGCCGGCGGTGACGACGCGGGTGCCTGCAGCGAGCCCGCCGGTGACGCGGATGCCCGCCTCTTCGGCGGCGCCATCGATCTTCTGCAGCGAGACGGTGCCGGCGGACTGATCGACCACCCAGACGAAATCGGCGCCCTCCCTGGCGAGCACCGCTGATGCGGGCAGGCGCAGGATCTTGCTCTGGTGCTTGCCGAGCTTTGCGGTGACGGTCGCGCCGAGACGGAAGCTTTCGGGCGGTTTGTCGAGCGCAATCCGGACGCGTCGCAGCCGTGTCACCGGATCGGCTTGCGGCGCGATTTCGCGGATCCTGCCCTCGACCTGAACGGCCGGGAGCAGCTGCAGGCTGACGCTGAACGGAAGACCGACTTCGAGGGGGACAGGAAGGTCTTCCCCGATGTCGACGACCGCCTCCCGAATGTCCGGCCGCGCAACCGTCACCAGGGTTTGACCGGGCGAGACCACCTGTCCGACCTCTGCGCCGACTGCGGTGACGACGCCGCCGAACTCAGCCTTGATCTGGGCATAGCCGAGCTGCTCGATCGCCTTACTCAGGCTCGCCTGCTCCTGCGCTACGCTTGCTTCGGCGCCCGCCCGGGCCTGCTCGGCATTGTCCAGCGTCTGCCTGGTGGTCGCATCGCTGGTGATGAGCGTGCGTTGCCGCTCCTCCGTGGCCTTGGCCGTCGCAAGCTGCGCCTCGGCCTTCACAAGCTGAGCTTTGGCCGCGCGAACGGCGAGATCGAGTGCGGTGGGATCGATCGTGCCGATGATTTGTCCTTCTTTGACGAGGTCGCCAACGTAGACCGGACGCGAGATCAGCCGTCCGAGCACGCGAAAGCCGAGGTTGGTCTTGTAGCGCGGCTCGACGACGCCGACGGCAACCGTACTGTCACCGCTGTTCGGCTTGGCCACCATCGAGAGCACGGGGCGCACGGGCTCCGGCACGCTCGTCTCCTGCTGACAACCGGCGAGCAACCAGGCTACCGCGAGCGCGCCGGTGATCATCATGATCTGTCGCTTCATGACCGATCTCCTTCAAAGGTTACGGGCTGGCCGACGCTCAGAAGCTTGCCGCCGTCGACGACGACACGCTCGCCGGGCTCGAGTCCTGTCTTGATCAGCACCTGACCGGCCTCATAGGCGCCGACCGTGACGGGCTTCAGCGACGCTGTCTGCGTTTTCGGGTCGACGGTCCAGACGGCAGGCTTCCTGCCCGCGGCCATCAGCGCGCTCCAGGGCAAGGTGATCTCCCTCTGAGCTTTCGCCTT